>NZ_JARDAN010000001.1:0-298201 GCF_040560085.1 Paenarthrobacter sp. CC6
CGTCCCACCTCGCGTGAGGTGGGACGGCCGCCGTCGTTATTGGCCTGAAACTAGTTGGCCGGGTAGTTGCGCTCCGGCTCCCCTGTGTAGAGCTGCCGCGGGCGGCCGATCTTGGTCTGGGGGTCGTTGATCATTTCGCGCCACTGGGCAATCCAGCCCGGGAGGCGTCCAATGGCGAACAGAACGGTGAACATCTTCTCCGGGAAACCCATGGCCTTGTAGATCAGCCCGGTGTAGAAGTCGACGTTCGGGTACAGCTTGCGCTGGATGAAGTAATCGTCGGCCAGGGCCTTCTCTTCGAGGCGCATGGCGATATCCAGCAGTTCGTCGTTGCCGCCGAGCTTGCCCAGGACTTCGTGTGCCGTTGCCTTGATGATCTTGGCGCGGGGATCGTAGTTCTTGTAGACACGGTGTCCGAAGCCCATGAGGCGGACGCCGTCTTCCTTGTTCTTGACCTTCTCCATGTAGTCCTCGGGCTTGATGCCGTCGGCTTGGATCTGGCGGAGCATCTTCAGGACGGCCTCGTTGGCGCCACCGTGGGCGGGTCCGAAGAGGGCGTTGATGCCGGCGGACACCGAAGCAAAGAGGTTCGCGTTGGACGAACCCACCAGGCGGACGGTGGAGGTTGAACAGTTCTGCTCGTGGTCTGCGTGCAGGATGAGCAGGAGGTCCAGCGCCTTGACGACAACCGGGTCCATTTCGTACTGCTCAGCCGGGAGGCCGAAGCTCAGGCGCAGGAAGTTCTCCACGAGGTTCATGGAGTTGTCCGGGTACAGCATGGGCTGGCCGATGGACTTCTTGTGTGCGTAAGCGGCGATGACGGGCAGCTTGGCCATGAGGCGGATGGTGGAAACTTCCACGTGCTCCGCGTTGAAGGGATCCAGCGAGTCCTGGTAGAACGTGGACAGCGCCGAAACAGCCGAGGAAAGCACCGGCATGGGGTGGGCGTCGCGCGGGAACCCGCCAAAGAAGCCCTTGAGTTCCTCGTGCAGGAGCGTGTGGCGACGGATGCGCTGATCGAACTCTTCCAACTCCGTGGGGGTGGGAAGGTTGCCGTAGATCAGCAGGTAGGAAACTTCGAGGAAGCTCGAGTGCTGCGCGAGCTGCTCGATGGGGTAACCGCGGTACCGCAGGATGCCTGCGTCGCCGTCGATGTATGTGATGGCCGAGGTGGTGGCCGCTGTGTTCATGAAGCCGGGGTCATAGGCAACGGCGCCCGTCTGCTTCAGCAGCTTGGAAACGTCGTAGCCTTCGTTTCCTTCTACAACCTTGATGCGCGGCAGTTCGAGTTCGCCGCCGGCATGGCGCAGTGTCGCGCTGGTGGTCTCAGTCATGGAGTCCCCTTCATGAGGCCTTTGGGCCTCTATCGAACGCTTGTCCAACCACCTTCTGGTGCCGCCGCCTTCGGCCCCGCTGTCGCAGGGCTCCAACGGCCGGAGTGCATTCTTAGAGAAGGCCACCATTGATAGTCAGTTAAAAAGCTACCTCCAGTAACCCCGCGGAACTAATCCGCAGCCTCCGGTTACTGGCGGAATGGCGCTATAAGTGGCGCAAGTCACAGCATTGTTATGCGTTGGCGACAAGCCTCTCAACGGCGGCATCGATTCGCTCGTCACTGCCGGTCAGGGCGACGCGGACGAAACCGTTACCGGCGTCTCCGTAGAAAACTCCCGGCCCCACCACAATGCCCAGTTCCGCGAACCTTGCCACCGTGTCCCAGGTGGCCTCGCCGGCTGTGGACCACAGGTAAAGCCCGGCCTTGGACTGGTGGATCTGCAGCCCGAATTTCTCCAGGGCGGGCACGATCCTCTCGCGCCTCCCCCTGTACAGATCTTTCTGGGCGAGGACATGGCCGGCATCGCCCAACGCCACGCGCATGGCCTCCTGGACGGGGAACGGCACGATCATGCCGGCATGCTTGCGGCTGTTGACCAGGTTGGCGATGATCGCGGAATCACCGGCGACGAAGGCTGCCCGGTAACCGGCAAGGTTGGATTGCTTACTCAACGAGTAGACGCACAGCAGGCCATCGGTGGAGCCGTCTGTGACCCTGGGATCCAGGATGCTGGGGACAGCCTCTCCCCCGCGCTGGGCATCCCATTCTCCCCATCCCAGTTCTGCGTAGCACTCGTCCGAGGCCACCACTGCGCCCAATTCGCGGGCCTGGGCTACGATCCGACGAAGCGACCCGACATCCCGGACACTTCCTGTGGGGTTGCCCGGAGAGTTGATCCAGACCAACCGGACCTTTGCACGGGTTGCCGGATCCAGCTCATCCAGGTCATCGGCAGCAACGGCCGTGGCACCTGCCAATGAGGCGCCAATGTCATAGGTCGGGTAGGCGACCGTGGGCCGGACGACCACGTCACCGGCGCTCAATCCCAACAGGAACGGCAGCCAGGCCACCAGTTCCTTGGAGCCCACCGTAGGCATGACGTCCTTCGGGTCCAGCCCGGGCACCCCGCGCCTGGCGGCGAACCAGTCGACGACAGCCTGGCGCAGTGCCTCGGTGCCGTGCACCGTCGGATAGCCGTGGGCGTCCGCTGCGTTGGCCAACGCGTCCCGGATCAGTCCGGGGGTGGGATCCACCGGGGTTCCGATGGAAAGGTTCACTGCGCCGCCCGGGTGTTTGGCAGCCTTGGCGACATACGGCGCCATGGCTTCCCAAGGGTAGTCAGGCAGGTTCAGGCCGAAAGCCGGTGCCGCTGAGATCAACCTAGCTACCGCCCTTAGTGGTCTTGGTTCTGCGGGGGCAGGGCAGCGATGAACGGGTGGTCCTTGCCCGTGTTGCCGATCTTGGCAGCCCCACCCGGAGAACCGAGGTCATCAAAGAACTCGACGTTGGCCTTGTAGTAGTCGGCCCACTCTTCCGGGGTGTCATCCTCGTAGTAGATGGCCTCTACCGGGCATACGGGTTCGCAGGCACCACAGTCGACGCACTCGTCGGGGTGGATGTAGAGGGAACGCTCACCTTCGTAAATGCAGTCGACAGGGCATTCTTCAATACATGCCTTGTCCTTGACATCCACACACGGCTGCGCGATTACGTACGTCACGTCCCAGACCTCTCCACGGTTTGTCCCGGCGATGGCCGGGTAATACTGCCGGCATGATGCCGGGCACTCAACTTCTGAGCCTATTATCCAACAGTGCGATCACGCCAACCTAGCCCGCGTCTTAGTATGAAACGGTGAATCCGCCACACTTGCCTCCCCGCCAGTTCCTGCTCAACGCAACGCCGGGCATCCGGGTGGTGGTGCGGTACAAGATCGAGGAAGGCCTCACCGACGCCCTGGGCTACTTGCTGGGCAGCAACGACACCGTTTGCACGGTACGGACCCGCACCGCCGACGTCGAAATTCCCTTGGCGTTGGTCATCGCGGCGAAAGAGGTTCCGCCGCCACCGCCGCGGCGACAGGCGTCCTAGTTCGAAGGCGGCTGGCCGCCACGAGCATGACCAGTGTCACAGCGCCGATCCCAAAAACCCAGACGTTTCCGACGGCGTCGCCCAGCACCAACTGCTTGGACGGCCCCGCCGACGACAAAACGCCGACGGCGGCATAGCCCACCACGCCGGCCACCGCCGTCGGGACGATTGAGCGCGACCAGGCTGCGAGCCATAACTGGACCGAAGCGACGAGCAGCAGAGCCGCAGCAACGCCCCAGAAGATCTCGACGCCGGCCCACTGGATGGCCTGGCGGTGCAGTGCCGTTCCTGCCGCAGCAACGAAAAGAGCCGCCGGTACGGCCGCGGCTATGCCACGGACCGTACCGGCGACTCCCTTCTTCATGCAGCTGTCCTTGACCGGTTCAGAACCAGCGGGTGTTAGGACTTGGCGCGGGCACGGTTGGCCTTTGCGCGCTCGTTGGAGTCCAGGATGACCTTGCGGATACGGATTGCATCCGGGGTCACCTCAACACACTCGTCTTCGCGGGCGAATTCGAGGGACTCTTCGAGGGTCAGATCGCGCGGCGGCGTCAGGTTCTCGAAGGTGTCGGAGGAAGCTGCACGCATGTTGGTGAGCTTCTTTTCCTTGGTGATGTTGACGTCCATGTCGTCGGCGCGGGAGTTCTCGCCAACGATCATGCCCTCGTAAACCTCGGACGTGGGCTTGACGAAGAAGGAGCCGCGTTCCTGCAGGTTGATCATCGCGAACGGGGTCACAACACCGGCGCGGTCGGCGATCATCGAACCGTTGGTGCGGTATTCGATGGGGCCGGCCCACGGCTCGTAGCCCTCGGAGATGGAAGCTGCGATACCGGCGCCACGGGTGTCCGTGAGGAACTTCGTGCGGAAGCCGATCAGGCCTCGGGCCGGAACGATGAATTCCATGCGGCACCAGCCGGTGCCGTGGTTGGCCATGTTGGTCATGCGGCCTTTGCGGGCTGCCATGAGCTGCGTTACGGCGCCGAGGTACTCTTCGGGGACGTCGATGGTCATGTGCTCCATCGGCTCGTGGATCTTGCCGTCGATGGTCTTGGTAACAACCTGCGGCTTGCCAACGGTCAGCTCGAAGCCTTCGCGACGCATCTGCTCCACCAGGATGGCGAGGGCGAGCTCGCCACGGCCCTGGACTTCCCAGGCGTCAGGACGCTCGGTGGGGAGAACCTTGATGGAGACGTTACCGATGAGTTCCTTGTCCAGGCGGTCCTTCACCTGGCGGGCGGTGACCTTGGCGCCCTTGACCTTACCGGCCAGCGGCGAGGTGTTGATACCGATGGTCATGGAGATCGCGGGATCATCCACGGTGATCAGCGGCAACGGCTGAGGGTTCTCGGCGTCCGTGAGGGTTTCACCAATGGTGATGTCCTCGATGCCGGCAACTGCAACGATTTCACCGGGACCGGCTTCTTCGGCAGGAACACGGGTCAGGGCCTTGGTGGCCAGCAGTTCGGTGATCTTGACGTTCTTGAGTTCGCCGTTGGCGCGTGCCCAGGCAACGGTCTGGCCCTTGCGGAGCGTGCCGTTGTAGATGCGGAGCAGGGCGAGGCGGCCAAGGAACGGCGATGCGTCCAGGTTGGTCACGTGAGCCTGCAGCACGCCGTCCGGGTTGTATGTCGGAGCCGGGATGTGCTCGATGATGGTCTTGAAGAGGGGCTCAAGGTCCTCGTTGTCCGGGGCCGAGCCGTTGGCCGGCTGGTCCAGGGATGCGCGGCCGACCTTGGCGGCGGCGTAGACAACCGGAACCTCGAGTACCTTGTCCAGGTCCAGGTCCGGAACTTCGTCCGCGAGGTCGGAAGCGAGGCCCAGGAGCAGGTCCATGGACTCGTGGACAACCTCGTCGATACGGGCGTCAGGGCGGTCGGTCTTGTTGACCAGGAGGATGACCGGCAAGTGCGCAGCAAGGGCCTTGCGGAGCACGAAGCGGGTCTGCGGGAGGGGACCCTCGGAAGAGTCAACCAGCAGGACAACGCCGTCAACCATGGACAGACCGCGCTCCACCTCGCCACCGAAGTCGGCGTGGCCAGGGGTGTCGATCACGTTGATGGTGATGGTCTCGCCGTTGGACGACGGGCCGTTGTAGGCAACCGTGGTGTTCTTGGCGAGGATGGTGATGCCCTTTTCGCGCTCCAGGTCACCGGAGTCCATGACGCGGTCCTCAACCTCACCGTGGGAAGCGAAGGAGTTGGTCTGCTTGAGCATGGCGTCGACCAGGGTGGTCTTACCGTGGTCAACGTGTGCGACGATCGCGACGTTGCGCAGATCGCTCCGCGACGCAGTGTTGGTGATGGTTTCAGACATGCGTTAATGACTCGATTCAGTGGTGAAGTCAGCTGTTTGTATCCGCGCGCATACCTGATCGACTTGATCGGAACACACAGCGAAAAGACCCCGGGACACAGGGCACCTGCATCCAGTCTAAACGCAGATGCATTTCTGAGCCTAAAAAGCAAGCCATCGGGCCATGAATTGTGGCGTCAGTCACAGCAGGTCACGTGTTCGTAAACACAAGTCAAGATGCTGGATTTTCCCGCTCCCGTGCCCCATGATTGCAGCAGAACCAGTGCCCCACGGAGACCAATCAATGCGCCAATCTTCGGCCGTGTTTCGCATGATCGCACCTTTGATCGCCGTTGGCGTCCTTACGGTCGGTTGCGGACCAAGCCCAGTGCCAACCAGTGCCCCCTCACGATCCGCTGCGCCCGCGCCCGCCCAGACGGCCGCCGCTGACAAACCACTCAGGGTTGCCCCGCAACCCAGCGCCCTGAATCTCCCGGCAGGTTCCCTGTACAAGAATCCGACGAACAACCGCAACGAACTGGTGCTGGCCGATGTCCGCCACACCGCCGTATTGATCGGTGATTCCCAAGCCATGCCGGCGGGTTCCTGGCCGCAGCAAGGCATCGCAGCCCTCGGCTACAAACTGCATGTGGTGGGCATGGGCGGTACCGGATACGTCGCCACCAACGGCAAGACCGGCAACTACATTGACGCCTTGCAACGCGGCGACTGGGTTCTCCCCTATGGCGAGCCACCGTTGATCGTGGTGGAGGGCGGCGGAAACGACGCCACGCAGCGCGCCACGGATGCTCAGATCACCGGCAACGCCGAGCGGCTGCTGGCCGCCTTGAAGACCCGCTACCCGGGCTCACGCCTGGCCATGATCGGCACCCTGGCCCGCGGCGTCAGCAACGGAGGCGGACGACGCACGGAAGTGGACGCCCTCCTGGGCCGGATCGCCGCCAAGCACGGCATTCCTTTCGTCAGTGCCGGCGATTGGCTCACCCGATACGACGCCATCAGTGACCTACAGGACGGCGTTCATTTGAGGGCGACCGGACACGCGAAGCTTGGTGTCGCCCTGGCGCGCGAGCTAACGGCCCTGGGCCTCACTGCCCGCCCGGACAACCCGCAGCCGGCAAAGTAGGCGACCGTACTAAACGGCAAGAGCCGGTGGTTCCCTTTCCAGGGAACCACCGGCTCTTCTGCTGTACGGCAGCAGGATTACGACGCCGGTCAGGCCACCGCGGGCGGCAGCAACAGCGAACCACCGGGGATCGCATCCAAGAGGGCCTGCGTGTAGGCCTCGCGGGGATTGTCGAAGACCTCGTCCGTGCTCCCCGTTTCCACGAGCTTGCCCTTTTCCATGACGCAAACGTGGTCTGCGATCTGACGGACCACAGCGAGGTCGTGGGTGATGAATAGGTAGGTCAGCCCGAGGTTGTCCTGCAGGTCGGCCAACAGGTTAAGCACCTGGGCCTGCACCAGGACGTCCAATGCGGAGACGGCCTCGTCACAGATAATGACTTCCGGGTCCAATGCCAGTGCACGCGCGATGGCGATACGCTGACGCTGGCCGCCGGAGAGCTCGTTCGGGTATCTGCGCATGGTCGACTGCGGAAGCGCCACCTGATCCAACAGCTCACGAACCTTCTTTTCGCGGCTGGCCTTGGTGCCGATTTTGTGAGTACGCAGCGGCTCTTCGATGGTTCGGAAGATGTTGTACATCGGATCCAAGGAACCGTAAGGGTCCTGGAAGATCGGCTGCACCCTGCGGCGGAACTTAAACAAGTCCTTGCTGTTCAACGTTGATGTGTCAACGCCGTCGAAAATGATCTTCCCCGAGGTGGGTTCCAACAGGTTAAGCACTATCTGCGCCACAGTCGACTTACCGGAGCCGGACTCGCCCACAATGGCTGTGGTAGTCCCTCGACGAACGGAGAATGACACTGCGTCCACAGCCTTGAAGTCCGTGGTTTTGCCGATGCCGCCACGAAGTTTGAAAACCTTGGTCAGGTCTTCAACCTTCAGGACCTCTTCAGGCAGCGCGGATTCAACGACCACAGGTTCGCTGGGCGCCAACAGTTCGTCGGACTCAACGCCCTGTTCCTTGGCAACCTGAATACGCCGGGAGGCCAAGGACGGGGCCGAGGAGACCAAGCGCTTGGTGTACGGGTGCTTCGGGTTACGCAGCAACTCGAGGGACGGACCGGATTCCACAACCTGTCCCTTGTACATCACCACCACCTTGTCCGCCCGCTCGGCAGCCAGCCCGAGGTCGTGGGTGATGAGGAGTACAGCGGTCCCCAATTCGGACGTCATCTTGTCCAAGTGGTCCAGAATCTGTCGCTGGACGGTCACGTCGAGTGCCGACGTGGGCTCATCCGCGATCAGCAAACGCGGCTGGCAGGAAAGGCCAATGGCAATAAGCGCGCGCTGGCGCATTCCGCCCGAAAACTCATGCGGATATTGCTTGGCACGACGCGCCGCATCGGGAAGACCAGCTTCGGACAAGACCTTGGCGACATCCTCCGGCCCGGACGGAAGGCCGTTGGCTTTCAGCGTTTCCTTGACCTGGAAACCGATCTTCCACACCGGGTTGAGGTTGGACATCGGGTCCTGCGGCACCATTCCAATGGAGTTGCCACGAAGCTCAATCATCCGCTTTTCGCTCGCATGGGCAATGTCTTCGCCGTCAAAAAGGATCTCTCCGGCAGCCACCCGCCCATTGCCCGGAAGCAAACCAATGGCTGCAAGGGCGGAGGTGGACTTTCCGGATCCGGACTCGCCCACAATCGCCACGGTCTCACCCGGCATGACAGTGAAGTGCGCGTTCCTGACGGCGTTAACCTCGCCGTTGCTTGTCGCGAAGTTGATTGCCAGGTCCCTGATCTCCAGCAACGGACGTTCGAGGCCAGCGGATTCTTCTTTGATGTGAACGGAAGGGTTCATGGCTTGGCCTTTCATCGTTTACGCGCTTTCGGGTCCAGAGCATCACGAAGGGCGTCACCCAACATGATGAAACTCAGAACGGTGATGGAAAGGGCGATAGCCGGGTAGAGCAAAGGCATGGGATTGGATCGCAACGATGCCTGCGCTGCCTGGATGTCGTTGCCCCAAGACATCACGCTTGGTGGTAATCCGATGCCGAGGAACGACAGGGTGGATTCCGCCACGATAAATGTGCCCAGCGAGATGGTGGCAACAACAATGATCGGAGCCAGAGAGTTGGGCAGCACGTGGCGAAGCAAGGAGCGGAAGCGCGAAACACCCAATGACCTTGCAGCCATGACGAAGTCCGCATTCCGCACCTCAATGACGGCGCCTCTGGTGATTCGGGCAATCTGCGGCCATCCGAAGGTAATCAGAATCAGGATGAGCGTCCACACCGTGCGGTTGGCCCGGAAGACGGGAAGCTGCATCATGACGATTGCGCCAAGGATGAGGGGCAGAGCAAAGAAGATATCAGTGAGCCGAGCCAGGAGTGCGTCAGCCCAGCCACCGTAGTAACCGGCGAGGGCACCCACTGTGCCGCCGAAAATGACAACTCCAAGCGTGGTGAAGAGGCCAACTGTCACAGACGAGCGCGTTCCGAAGATGACGCGTGCGTAGACATCGCAGCCCTGTTTGTTAAAGCCGAGCGGGTGGCCGCTGACAGGTCCGCCGTTCGAGTTGGCCAACTGGCAAGCTTCGCCAGAGGGATCGATCGGTGAGAAAAGGCCCGGGAACAGAGAGACGACGACTACGACCAGGATCATGAAGGCCGAAATGATGAACAGAGGCTGCTTACGCAGATTCTTCCAGGCCTCTCCCCAAAGACTGGAAGGGGCTTGGTCTTCTTTTACCTTGTCAGTGGCTTGCAGTGGCGTCTCTTCGAGGTCCGCAACGAAGTGCTCGATGTGACGCGGGGCTGTGTCCTGCCCCGTCAGGTTGTTATCAGGCGTCATAGCGGATCCTCGGGTCAAGCCAGGCGTACAAAAGGTCAACAATCAGGTTCGAGACACAGTAGACAAGCACCAGAACTGTGACGATCGATACCACGGTAGGTCCTTCGCCGGACAGGACTGCCCTGTACAACCTGTTGCCTACGCCAGGTACGTTGAAGATACCTTCGGTGACGATCGCGCCACCCATGAGGGCGCCAAGGTCAGCACCCAGGAACGTGACAACGGGGATCAGCGAGTTGCGCAGAATGTGCACGTTGACCACACGGAAACGGGAAAGCCCCTTGGCAGTGGCCGTCCGAACGTAGTCGGCGTTCATGTTCTCGATAACACTGGTTCTGGTCAGTCTCAAAACGTAGGCGAAAGAGGCCAGCCCCAGGACGATCGCCGGAAGAATAAGGTCCGGTATGGTCGCAGCCGAACTCACGGTAGGTTTAGCCCACCCCAGCTGGACGCCGATAAAGAACTGCAAAAGGAAACCGAGCACGAAAATCGGGATACCGATGACGATCAACGAAGCGATCAGGACAGTGCCGTCAAAAAGCTTGCCCTTGCGCAGACCTGCGATGAGACCAAACGCAATGCCAAAAACACCTTCAAAGATCAGTGCCATGACAGCCAGGCGGGCCGTAACCGGGAACACTTCGCCAAGGACGGCAGCGATGGGACGCCCGGAGAAGTCCTGGCCCAGATCAAACGTAAAAATGCTCTTGAGGTAGAGCAAGTATTGAACGATAAACGGCTGGTCCAGGTTGTATTGCGCCCTGAGCTTTGCCGCGACGGCTTCATTGACAGGCTTGTCCCCAAAAAGTGCCGCAATGGGGTCGCCCGGGAGGCTGAAGACCAGGAAATACACAAGGAGGGTGGCCCCCAGGAAGACAGGAATCAGCTGGAGGAATCTTTTCAGGATGTATGTGGCCATTAGCGCAATACACCCCGAACAGCAGGCACCCGGTCCAGGGGTGCAGCGGAGTTGTTCATCGAAGAACCTTTTCGTTCGATGTGCAGGAGTTCAGGGCCGACGGTCCAAGTATGCCTGCACAAGGACGCCCAACCGGAGTTGGGCGTCATTGATTTGCAACGCGATACGGCGGCGGTAGCGCCTCTAGAGCGCCCCCGCCGCCGATCGTTATTTACTTGCCAGTGATGTTGTAGTACAGCGGGACGCCGTCCCATCCGTAGTCAACATTCGAGACGCCGGTGCTCCAGCCACCCTGCGATACCTGGTACCACAGCGGGATAGCCGGGAGGTCCTGCAGAAGGATCTCCTGGGCCTTGTTCATGGCCTTGTTGCCTTCTGCAACCGAGGGGGCCGAGAGACCGTCAGAGATGGCCTTGTCAAAGGCGGGGTTCTCGTAGCGGGCATCGTTCGAGCCTGCGCCGGTCTTGTAGATCGGTCCCAGGAAGTTGTACAGCGACGGGTAGTCTGCCTGCCAACCTGCACGGATCGAACCGGTCAACTTACCAGACGTTGCAAGGTCGCGGGCTTCCTTGAAGGTAGCGAACGGAAGACCCTCAGCCTTGATACCAAGGTTGTTCTTCAGCTGGTTGGTAACGGCCTCAACCCAAGCCTTGTGGCCGCCCTTGTCAGCGTTGTACGCAATGGTGAAGACCGTGTTCGGGTCCCACTTCTGAATGGCGTCGGCCTTGGCCCACAGATCCTTGGCCTTGGCAGCATCGAACTTGAGGTTGTCGGAGCCCGGGATGCTGTCGCTGTAGCCGTCCAGAACCGGTGCCGTGAAGTCCTTGGCGGGCTGACGGCCACCGCTGAAGATTACCTTGGTGATCTCTTCACGGTTCATGGCCATGGAGATTGCCTGGCGCCGCAGCTTGCCCGCTTCTCCGCTCCACTCGGGGAGGTACTCGGGAATGGCGATGGTCTGGTTACCGGCATACGGCTTCTCGATGAAGCGATCGCCGAGGTCGGTCTTGAAGTTCGCGAGGGCGCTCGTGGGGATCGTCTGGAGGATGTCCAGGTTGTTGCCCAGGAGATCCTGGTAGGCGGCGTCATCGTTCTGGAAGATCTTGAACGTCACGCCACCGTTCTTGGCCTTACGGGGACCGTTGTAGTCGGCGTTCGGAACGAGCTGGATCTGCACGTTGTGCTGCCAACCGTTCTCAGCCATCTTGTACGGACCGTTGCCTACCGGCTTCTCGCCGTACGTCTTCGGGTCCGCGAGTGCTGCGGCAGGGACCGGCATGAAGGCGGTGTAGCCGAGTCGCAACGGCCAGTCCGACTCAGGCTGCTTGAGTTCGACCGTGAAGGTGGTGTCATCCACAACTTTCAAGCCGGACATGGTGTCGACGGTGGAACCCTTGGCACTGGTTTCGTCGTAGCCCTTGATGCTTTCGAAGAAGGTTGCGCTCAGCTGAGCGTTCTTCGCTGCTGCACCATAGTTCCAGGAGTCAACAAACGTCTTGGCCGTGATGGGGTCGCCGTTGGTGAACTTCTGATCCTTCTTGATCTTGATGGTGAAGTTCTGCGCGTCAGGTGCCTCAATGGACTCGGCCAGTTCATTGACCGGCTTGCCGGAGGGGTCGTAGCTAACGAGCCCGGAGAAGATCAGCGTTGCGATCTTTCCGCCGCCGACCTCGTTGATATCTGCCGGCATCAGCGGCCGCTGCGGTTCTGAACCGTCAGCGATGATGACCTTGTTGGGGTTACCGCCGGATGCGCCGGAGTCGTTGTTGCCGCCGCCGCCGCAACCGGTCATTGCGAGGGCGATGACCGCCGCTACGCCTAGAGCTTTGGAAGTGCGCGAGAAACGCATTCCGCCTCCTATGAGTCGGGAAGTTGATCAGGGGAATTTTGGTAGGTTCCCCCAAGGCAAGGCACAGATTCCTACTGTGACGTTGCCTACATGTGAGTGTAAGCCTACCCACATTGCGTCCGGATGTTGGAACGTGCTGGCCAAACTGTAACCGTTCCGCAACCTCTACATGCCTAAAACGACGGGAATTTCAAGTCAAACACTACTCGGTGGTAGCATTCGCTGTCTGACAGCAGGACAGGACGTATTTCAGCCGCAGAAGCAGCCTGGTCCCCGCTTCATCTTTCGCCCCATGGATGGGCTGGGTCAATGGCAACGGCTGTCCGTGCCCGCTGTTCCCGCTGACTTTCCCGAACCTAAAAGATCTCCATACTGTTGAGGCCCCTCCCGGCGAACCGGGAAGGGCCTCAAGCTGTGGATGCTAGTAGTTGTTGAACGACACCTTTACCTTGCCGCCATCCAGGCTGATGTTGGCGCTCAGTGATACTGAGGTGGTGTCCGTTGTGGTCTTCCAGTCCGGCGTCCCGAAACCATATGAGTTGTCCTTCTCATAAGTGACGGTCGCTTTCCCCGGATTCGACGTGCGTACACGCCACGGGGCTTCGCCGTAGCCCTTGCTGACAACGAACGTGGGCTTGGTGGTGAGTGCCCAGCGGAAGTTCTTTGTGTAGCGCGAGGAACTGTAGCTGTTCAAGGGGCAGTTGGCCGGCCGGGCCTCGGTGGACTTCACACATTCAGCCAGGTAGGCATCGATTTGGGCCATTGCCTCTGACTTCAATGCTTCTGAAGCTTCCACCTTCAGGCTGGCCGTTGAAGAAGTCGACACGGTGCCGATGGTCACCATCGTGGTCAGCTTCGGAGCTGACAGATACTTCTCCGAGGACGGCAACTCCACCGTGTACTCGCCAGGCAAGGCGGGATACGTCACGGAGCGGCTGTCAGAGAGGTTGACATCAACTGACTGTCCATTGATCAGGAGGGTCTTCACCGGGGTGTCGGACGAAATGCGCAAAGTCCGGGGAGACGCGGAGTCCATGACCCAGTGATCATCCAAGAACTCCGGGTTGGACTTATGCAAACGGTAGGTCGTTTGCTGTTTCCGGCCGTCCTGGTACATGGCGGCAACCACGGTGGCTGTGTCGTTTGAGACATTCGTAGACACGATCTCAAACCTGTCGATGCGCTTGCCCGCCTTGGAATAGACCTCATCGGTCAGCAGAATTCGCTGGTCAGTGGCGACGCCGGGATCGGCGATGGCCATCGCCTTGGACGCCTCGCCATTCTGCAGCGCCTGGAGGTAGCCGGCGACGGCTTTGTCTGGTCCGTTGTTGCCCTTGATCACATCGACGGCGATGAATGCCCCGACGACCAGTACGACGACCAGACCAGCTGCTCCCAGGATCAGACCAAGCTTGCGCTTCGCTTGGGCAGTCATGGGCTCTCTGGGTGCCAGGGCCGGGTGAGCCGCAGCGGGAGCCGGCACGGATTGACCGTCACCAGGTGCGGTGGCAGCCTGTTCAGCAACGACAGGCTTGGCGGGAGCGATCCTGCCCGCCAGGGACAAGGGCACATACCTGCTCAACTGTGGCGCCAGGAAACGTGCTGAAACTTCCGTTGCGCCGCCCCAAAGCAGCAAGATGAACGGCGTCCACCACGCCAGCGTCATACTGACGGCCCCCGAAGCCAGCGACCCGGCGTCGAACGTTCCTGTTACGCCACTGAGCCACGTCATCAACGTCCCGGCCACCAGGAAAGAAGCGGGAAGCAGGACCCAGTCGGTGATCTTGTTGCTGACCACCGGCCCCCGGCGCAGGTACCAGAAAACAGAAGCCACCACGACGGAGACCAATGCCAGGAGAAGCATCAGCCACCCGGCCCAGCCCGGCACGCCGAATTGGGTGAGCGCATTGCCGAATCCAAAGCTGATATCCGAGCCTGATGAATTAGACGACGAAGACATGCTGGAACCGGAATTCCAGGTGCGGCTAACGGCACTCAGGTGGCCCAATCCGAACATGAAAAAGCCTGCGGTGGGCGCCCACAAAGGTGAAGAGAGCGAGGCCTGCCATCCGGACTTAATGCCGATGGCAATTACCAGGACGGGAATCGCAATGGCAAGAAATACACCATAATGAACGGCCACAGCTTCGAAGGCCCGACCGATTGCGGCACCCGGCCCACTAAGGGCCGGGACGCGCGGTTTACCCGACATCCGCCCCAAATATGCGGCGAGGGTTCCGAGGATCAGCGCAAAAATCACAGAGCCAAAGGTCACGGCCCCGATCGAGCTGACCTTCACATTGGGAATGGGCAGGTTCACGGCAAATATCGCACCGAAGGCGTTGACCAAGAGGGTGAAGACGAGGCCGGCTGTTGCTGCCTCGATCCAGATTCCGGCTGTGGTGTGGGCTTCGGACCGCTTTGCGGCAATCCGTGCGGCAAGGAACAGGACTGCAACTGAGATGGCAGTCAACAACAGTGGAACGGCAAAGAATGATGCCGAACCCTGGACGCTTCCGACTAACGGAAATGTTGCGTCGATGCTCGTGCCGAGCGCCCCAAGCTGGCTCATGACTACCAATTGAACGGCCAACTGACCCATCAGGGACCACGGGGACGGCATGCTGCTGCTATTACCGCCGGAAACCATCGAATTGGACGGGAGATCGGTGTTGCCGCCGTTGCTGATGGCCACACCTATAAGAGCCAGAATCAGGAAGAGAAATGCGGTGATGAGAACGGCTGCATAGGAAATGGCCCCCACCAGGGCCCCCGGAATCAGCGACTTTGCGTCAAAAGAACTGACGACGCTGGACACCGGCCCAGTTTTGAGGCCGGCGTTGGTAGGGCCAATATTTTTGGTGCCGCTTTCTGCACCGATGGCTGAATGGCTGTCCGGTGCCGCATTGTGCGGGACTGTATTCGGCGACGGCCCGTCCGGAGCGGCAGTCGGTTGATGTGGTTCGGTCATAACAATTTCCCCCTATTGTTTTCTCTACTGCTCATGGTGCCATAGCCAGACATAATTCATGGGGTCGTCATAACCGGCGGACCGCTCCGGCAGACACCACGAAAAATATGCCGCCCTCCGATTCACGGGGGCGGCATATTTCCATCAATTAAAATCTAGACGTTGAAGCGGAACTCCACCACGTCGCCGTCGGCCATCACATACTCTTTGCCTTCGATGCGGACCTTGCCACGGGACTTTGCTTCGGCCATGGAGCCCGCCTCGATGAGGTCATCGAAGGAGACCACCTCGGCCTTGATGAAACCGCGCTGGAAGTCTGAGTGGATCACACCTGCTGCCTGGGGCGCGGTGTCGCCCTGGCGGATGGTCCATGCACGGGTTTCCTTGGGACCGGCGGTGAGGTAGGTCTGCAGGCCGAGCGTGTGGAAACCGACGCGAGCCAGTTGGTCAAGGCCGGATTCGGACTGGCCGTTCATTTCCAGCATCTCTCGGGCTTCTTCCTCGTCCAGTTCGACGAGGTCGGATTCGAGCTTCGCGTCAAGGAACACGGCGTCGGCCGGGGCAACCATGGCGCGCAGTTCTTCCTGCTTGGCGGGATCGCCAAGGATGCCTTCGTCGGCGTTGAAGACGTAGATGAACGGCTTGGCCGTCAGGAGTCCAAGCTCCTTGAGGTGGCCCATTTCGAGCTTGTCGCTCTTGATGGAGGAGAAGATGGTGTCGCCACGTTCCAGCACCGTCTGGGCGGCCTTGATGGCTGCCAGCTCAGCGGCATCGCGCTTCTTGATCTTGACTTCTTTTTCGATGCGCGGAATGGCGTTTTCGATGGTCTGAAGGTCAGCGAGGATCAGCTCGGTGTTGATGGTCTCCATATCGGAGCGCGGGTCGACCTTGCCGTCGACGTGGATGACATCGGGGTCGTCAAAAACGCGGACGACCTGCGCGATGGCTTCAGCCTCGCGGATGTTGGCCAGGAATTTGTTGCCCAGGCCTTCGCCTTCGGACGCGCCCTTCACGATGCCTGCGATGTCCACGAAAGACACGGGAGCGGGCAGCAATTTCTGCGAACCGAAGATTTCGGCCAGCTTCGCCAGACGGGGGTCAGGCAGGTTCACGACGCCTACGTTGGGCTCGATCGTGGCGAACGGGTAGTTCGCAGCGAGCACCTGATTGCGGGTCAGTGCGTTGAAAAGGGTTGATTTGCCGACGTTGGGCAGTCCGACGATGCCAATAGTAAGAGCCACGAGCATTGATTCTACCCGTAGGAAGCCCGTCCCCGCTTGCCCTGCACGGTCAGCACGCGTACTGCCGGTCCGCCTCGCTAAAACTGTCGCACCCCTGTGACAGGGTTGCCTTATGGATGGATTTGGATTGGTTTTGGCCTTGCTGATGCTGCTGGTTGGCGCTGCGGTTGGTCTCGCTGCCGGCTACGTTGCCTTCCGACGCCGGGGCGCTGGCTTGGAAGAGGACTTCGACGCCGTCTCGTCGCGGCTTTCGGAGGTGACGGCGCAGTTGGCAGCGGCCGACGCCGAGCGGCGGCTTTTGTTTACGCAGAACCGCGAGTTGAGCGCGGCCAGGAACTCCGACGGCAGTGTTCTGCGGGCGTTGGCTCCCGTAGCTGAGAAACTTACGGCGGTACAGCAGCAGGTGTCATTGCTGGAGCGCGACCGCGTGGAGCAGTACGGACAGCTTGCCCAACAGCTGCAGGACGCACGCCTCTCCGATGAACAACTCCTCAGGTCGACACACGCGCTGGCTTCCGCCCTTCGTTCCAACAGCGCGCGTGGCCAGTGGGGCGAGGTGCAACTTCGGCGCGTAGTGGAGGCGTCAGGGATGCTGCGGCACGTCGACTTCCACGAACAGGTGCATTCGGGCAGAACCGAGAATACGTTGCGGCCGGACCTCGTGGTTCAGCTGCCTGGCGGCAAGCAACTTGTGGTGGACGCCAAGGTACCGCTGGCCTCCTACCTCGCTGCCCAGGAGCAGTTGCATGGAGACGGGGCCTTCGGTGAATCGGTAGCCCCTGCCAGCAACCAGGACTCGAAGACACTCCTTGCACAGCACGCCAAAGCGCTCAAGGCCCACATCGATGCACTGGCAACCAAGAAGTACTGGGACATTCCGGGTAACTCCCCCGAGCTGGTGATTTGCTTCCTTCCGGCGGAGTCGATCCTGGCATCCGCCCTTGAGGCCGACCCGGCCTTGCTGGAGCACGCTCTGTCCCGGAACGTCGTGCTTGCCTCCCCCGGCACGCTGCTGGCAGTCCTCAAATCAGTGGCCTTTACTTGGCGGCAGGATGTCCTCACGGACAGCGCCCACGAGCTGTTTGAGCTCTCCAAGCAGTTGTACGAACGGATGGGCACACTGGGCGAGAACGTCAGCAAGCTGGGAAGCTCTCTCAAGACCTCAGTTGATCGCTACAACGCCATGGTAGGCACCTTGGAAGCGCGAGTGCTCCCCACGGCCCGCAAGCTCAACACCATGGACGATGCCGGACTTACGGCCCCGCCGTCGGTGGAAGCCGTCCCCAGGGCGCTGGCTGCACCTGAACTCCTTGAAAACAGGGAAGATCGGGATTCAGCAGCCTGACTGAAAAGACCCGTTGCGGGCCGTCCGTAGACGTCCCGCAACGGGTCAAATGTCCGGATCCCAGTGTCTGGGTTTGAGACCTAGGATGAGGGGCGGTTTCCGCGCCCGCCCAGGGCACGCGTGACGTCGCCTGCCTTCTTCAACGTGGCACGCAATTCCTTGGGCAGCGAGAAGAGGAGGTCTTCCTCTGCCGTGACAACTTCCTGGACTTCGCCATAGCCATAGTCCGCGAGCAGTCGCAGGACGTCCTGCACCAGGACTTCAGGAACGGAGGCCCCGGAGGTCACGCCTACGGTAGCCACGCCTTCGAACCAGGATTCGTCAACTTCGTTCGCGAAGTCGACGCGATATGAACTCTTGGCCCCGTATTCGAGGGCAACTTCAACCAGGCGTACTGAGTTGGAGGAGTTTGCTGAACCCACAACGATCACGAGGTCGGCCTGCGGAGCGATCTTCTTGATGGCTACCTGGCGGTTGGTGGTGGCGTAGCAGATATCGTCGCTGGGCGGATCCTGAAGCGTCGGGAAGCGGTCCTTCAGCAGACGGACCGTTTCCATGGTCTCGTCCACACTCAGCGTGGTCTGCGAAAGCCAGATGGTCTTCTCTGGGTCACGGACGGTGACCTTGTCTACCTCGTGGGGGCCGTTGATGATCTGGATGTGCTCGGGAGCTTCGCCGGCCGTACCTTCGACTTCCTCGTGGCCCTCGTGGCCGATGAGCAGGATGTCGTAGTCTTCCTTGGCGAAGCGCACAGCCTCTTTATGGACTTTGGTGACCAAGGGGCAGGTGGCATCGATGGTGCGCAGGCCACGGTCCTCAGCAGACTGGACAACAGCGGGGGAAACGCCGTGTGCCGAGAAGATCACCAAGGCGCCCTCGGGAACTTCGTCGGTTTCCTCCACGAAAATGGCTCCCTGTTCTTCCAGGGAGCTGACCACATGGACATTGTGGACGATCTGTTTCCGGACATAGACAGGCGGCCCGTAGTGCTCCAGGGCCTTCTCAACAGCGATGACAGCCCTGTCGACACCGGCACAGTAGCCGCGCGGAGCTGCCAGCAGGACCTTCTTGGGACCCGTAACGGGAGCCGCTGCCTGTACCTCTTCCGGAGATCGCCGTCTGCGGGGCACCGTTGGCATCGGGATGGAAACTGCTGTGCTGGTCATGCCTCCATGCTACCGGCCCGGCCTTTAGCTCAGGGCAGAACGTGACCGTTGTCGCCCTGAGACCACAGCTGCTATGACGCCCACCACAAGGACAACGCCGGAGACGACCGCTGCAATCACAACCCATTGCCCGAAGCCTGCGCGGGCCGCAGTGAGGAACTCATCCTTGAACAGCTCCGCCACACCGTTGGCGCTGTCGAGGTTCCCCACCACTCCCCCGGCAAGATCAGCCCCGACAGTCCAAAGGGCTGCAAGGGCGAGCCCGCCAAGTCCGAGGAACACCAGAACCAGGGAACGGCGTCGAGAGGCAACGAGCGCCAGAAGGGCCGAAATTACAGCGCCAAGGGCCGCCACCCACCACAAGGGAGCGAACGTCGCGACCCGCTCGACGAGTTGTCGGTGGGAAGGCTGCCCCAGCGATACCAGGCTCTCGGCCGGAACATCAATGCGAATAGTGGTGGCCTCGGCGAAGTGGTCGCGAACAAGCCTGACCATGGGACCGATGTCCAGGACAAGTGCGGTACTGCCACGGGCTTCCTCGGCTTGGTCCACTGTGCCGAAGTTGAGTTTGTGGCTGTTCCTGACGGTGTCCTCCCAGGCCTTCGGATAGTCGCTCCACGACTGCATGCCCGAGGCAGCTTTCCGCAGGGCATCGGCGGCCAACGACTGAATGGGATCGGGGAGATCCACTGAGGACTCAAAGGTCCCTACAGCGGCCGCAGCCAGCCTGCCCTGGAATCCGGGGTCATTTCCAAGGGATCCGGCGATACGGACAAACCCTTCTTCCTTGACGATGTTCTGGTCCACCCACGCGGTGGGAACGGCGACGGCCGTGAGGAGCACGGCGAGGACCACTCCAACTGCTGAGACAAAAGTACGCAAGGTCATCCTTGGGGTTGGGGGCAGTGCCACCATCCTAGGTCTGTCCACATGATAGGAAAAATGTCGGAGCCGGCGGTAAAGCTATGGATAGAGTTGGAAGGCGGCCGGCATCCAAGGACGCACCCCTGAATGAGGACGACAAGAATGCAGCCACAACCGCAGCGACCGGAACAGGCACGGATCAGCCATGTCCGCTGAAGCGACGCCGGAATCAACCCTCCCCGGGACCGCTGCCGAAACCAGCCCGGACAATCCCTGGCCTCTGCAACTGCTGTCCCGGAAACTCAAAGCCCACATCGAGCGTGCACCGGCGGCCTGGATCGAGGGCCAGGTCATTGAAATGAACCGCAGGGGCGGCAACGCCTTCCTCACTCTCCGCGACGTCGACGCCGAGATTTCCTTGCCGGCCTCCGTATGGTCCACCGTGCTGGACCGGCAAAAAATTCCGTTGGAGCGCGGTTCACGGGTGGTGGCGCTGGTGAAGGCGGACTTCTGGGTCAAAACCGGGCGCCTGAACATGTCGGTCAAGGACATCAGACCGGTAGGCCTCGGTGACTTGCTCGCGAGAATTGAAAGGCTGCGCCAAGCCTTGGCAGCTGAAGGCCTGTTTGCCGATTCCCGGAAGAGGAAGCTGCCGCTGCTCCCCCACCGCATTGGCCTGATCACCGGCAGGGACTCGGACGCCAAGAAAGATGTCATGCGTAATGCCGCCCTGCGGTGGCCCGCAGTGGAGTTCGATGTCAGGGAGGTGGCCGTCCAGGGCAACACCGCTGTTTCCCAGATCATTGCCGCTTTGAAGAAACTTGATGCCGATCCCCAGGTGGACGTCATCGTACTGGCCCGTGGTGGCGGCGCATTGGAAGACCTCCTGCCGTTCAGCAACGAGGACCTTATTCGCGCGGTCTCGGCGGCAAGCACCCCGGTGGTCAGTGCCATCGGCCATGAAGCCGACAGGCCAATCCTCGACGATGTTGCGGACCTCCGCGCTTCCACGCCCACGGATGCCGCCAAGAGGATCGTTCCGGACGTCGCAGAAGAACTGGCCATGGTCCGGCAAGCGAGGGAGCACCTGCGGCGCGGCATCAGCCGCATGGTGGACCGCGAAATGGACAGGCTTCATTCCCTGAAATCACGCCCTGTCCTTGCCTCCCCGGCAACCATGGTGGACGCCCGCGCCGAGGATATCCATCGGCTCCAGCGCAGAACACATTCAGCGGTCAGCACGGCCGTTGTGAGGGCACTGGACCAAGTGCATCACCTGCGGGCCCAGGTCCGGGCACTGTCACCCCAGAAAACCTTGGACCGCGGTTACGCCGTTGTCCAGCTCCTTGGAGAGGACCAGGCAGGGCACCATGTGGTCAGCGCTCCCGATGAGGCTCCGGACGGGACTGCACTCGCCATTCGGGTAGCCCACGGACGATTCAAGGCCGTCTCCGCCGGCCACGGGGAAATCCTGGATCCCTGATTTCCCCACAGCCCTGCAAACCCACGCAAAGGACATCATGACCGACAACAATCCATCAGCTCCCGGGACCGATCCCCTGGACTCACTGAGCTACGAAGAAGCCCGCGAACAACTGGTCGCCGTCGTCAGTCGGCTCGAGGCCGGAGGGGCCAGCCTCGAAGAGTCCCTGGCCCTCTGGGAACGCGGCGAGGCCCTTGCAAAACGCTGCGAGGACTGGCTGGAAGGCGCCCGCAAGCGCCTGGCGACCGCCCGCGACGCAGGGAACGACGCCGGAGCTCCCGCCGGCTCCGACTGACGCCAGCAGGAACGGAAGCCCTAGGAGGCTGCCACCAGAGCGCGTTCGGCGGCGACGTCGAAGTCGGCCTTGGGCCAGTCCAGTTCCAGGCCTCCGAGGGCGTCCAGCAGAAGCTGTTGAACAGCGATCCTGGCGTACCACTTCTTGTTTGCCGGCACGACGTGCCAGGGAGCGACTTCCGTTGAGGTCTTCTCAAAAGCGATGTCGTAGGCCGCCATGTAGTCGTCCCAGTAGGCGCGCTCGGCGAGGTCGCCCCGGCTGTACTTCCAGTGTTTGGCGGGATCGTCAAGCCGGGCGATGAGACGCTCTTTCTGTTCGTCCTTGCTGATGTTCAGCATGACTTTGACGATAGTGGTGCCCTGCTCTGCAAGGCGTGCCTCAAAATCGTTGATTGCCGCATACCGCCGCTCCAGTTCCTGGCCATCCGCCCAGGCGTGAACGCGGTGGATCAAGACGTCCTCGTAATGCGAACGGTCGAAAACGCCCACCATGCCCGCAGCAGGTGTCTGCTTCTCAATCCGCCACAGGAAGTCGTGGGACTTTTCCTCTTCCGTGGGTGCCTTAAAAGCGGCCAGGTGTACGCCCTGTGGGTCCATGGCGCCCACCACATGGCTCACAATCCCGCCCTTGCCCGCAGTATCCATGGCCTGCAGGATCAGCAGGAGCCGTTTGGAGCTGCCGAACTTGCCCTCGGCGAAGAGTTGCTCTTGCAGCCCGGCCAACCGGTCGTCCTGGGCGGCAAGCAGCGCCTTGCCGTCAGCCTTGGCCCCCGGGTAGCCGGGAGTGGATTGGGGGTCAACGCCAGCCAGCGAAAAGCCCGGGCCAACCTTCAGAACTTCGGCCGGACTCTTGGCGAACTCAACTGCAGCAGCCATGTGGCGGTACCCTTCTGTCCGGCCGCGCCCCGATGGCGCGGCTATGCACCTCAGGCTAGTTGCCCGGGTACCTCGACAGGAAGTCCGCCATGCGGCCAATCGCTTCTTCGATGTCCTTGACGTTGGGCAAGGTCACCATCCGGAAGTGGTCCGGACGAACCCAATTGAAGGCACGCCCGTGGGAAACCAGGATCTTTTGCTCCTTCAGGAGGTCAAGGACAAACTTTTCGTCGTCCCTGATGTGGTAAACCTCAGGATCCAGTTTCGGGAACAGGTACAAGGCACCCCGGGCCTGCTGGGTGCTGACTCCCGGGATGGCATTGAGGAGGTCGTAGGCTTTGTTGCGCTGTTCCAGCAGCCTGCCGCCGGGCAGGATGAGGTCGTTGATGCTCTGGTAGCCGCCCAGCGCAGTCTGGATGGCGTGCTGCGCCGGGACGTTGGCACACAGGCGCATGTTGGCCAGGAGGTTGATGCCTTCGAGGTAATCCGCAGCGTCCTTCTTCGGCCCGGAAATAGCCATCCACCCGGCACGGTAACCGCACACACGGTAGGCCTTTGACAGGCCGCTGAACGTCAGGCACAGGACGTCGTCACCGGTCAGTCCAGCCAAATTCACATGCACGGCGTCTTCGTACAAGATCTTTTCGTAGATCTCATCGGCGAAAAGCACCAGGCCGTGCTTCTCCGCCACGGCCACAATCTTCTTGAGCGTCTCCTCCGGGTAAACGGCACCCGTGGGGTTGTTCGGGTTGATCACCACGATGCCCTTGGTCCGTGGAGTGATCTTCGATTCGAGATCGTCAAGATCGGGCTGCCAGCCGGACTCCTCATCGCAGAGATAGTGCACCGGGCGGCCACCGGCCAGTGCAACCGAGGCCGTCCACAGCGGGTAGTCCGGGGTGGGGATCAGAACCTCGTCGCCGTCCTCGAGCAAAGCCATGAGGGACATGGTGATGAGTTCACTGACCCCGTTGCCCAGGTAAATGTCGTCGACGTGGATGTTTTGGATGCCACGGGTCTGGTAGTACTGCGATACCGCTGTCCGGGCCGAGAAGATACCGCGGGAATCGCTGTAGCCCTGGGCGTTCGGGAGGTGGCGGATCATGTCCACCAAGATGGCGTCAGGCGCTTCAAAACCAAACGGGGCCGGGTTTCCGATGTTCAGTTTGAGGATTCTGTGACCCTCCGCCTCCATCTGCTGGGCGGCCTGAAGAATCGGTCCACGGATGTCGTAGAGGACATTATGAAGCTTGGTGGACTGCTTGAATTTCGCCATTCCTCAAATATGCCACACGGGTGATGCAGTTCAGCTGAGACTTAACTCACATATACGACGACGGCGGTGACGGAGCCGCGCGGGTCCGTCACCGCCGTCGTACGCGGTTTTATGCGGATGCTACTTAACGATGCCCTTGTCCTTCAGCCAAGCGGCTGCGGCGTCCTTGGGTGCCTGCTTCTGGTCGCCACTGACGGCCCTGTTCAGGTTGATCAGATCGTCGGTGGTGAGGATTTTGGAGACGTTGTTGAGTGCTTCCTTGGCCTTGTCCGTCATCTTTGCCTTGTTGTAGAGCGGCAGGACCTGCTGGGCCTTGAAGTTGTTCTTGGGATCTTCAAGAACAACGAGGTCGTTGTCAACGATGGACGGCGTGGTGGTGTAGATGTCGGCCACCTGGACCTTGTCTTCCAGCAATGCCTGCAGGGTCAGGTTGCCGCCGCCGTCACTGAACGGCTGCAGGCCCTTGAGTTCGCAGTTGTAGTTCTTCTTCAGACCGGGGAAACCGTACGAGCGGGTCTCGAACGTGGCCGGGGCAGCCATGGTGAAGTCCTTGCACACCTTGGCCAGGTCCTCGATGGACTTCAGCTGGTACTTCTCGGCCGTCGCCTTGGTAACTACCATCGCGTCCTTATCCTCGGCTTTGGAAGCCTCCAGGACACCCAGGCCCTCGGGAAGCTTGCCGGGGAGCGCCTTGTAGACATCATCGGCCGAGACCTCCGCGGCCTCTGTGTCGACGAAGGAAAGGAGGTTCCCGGAGTAGTCCGGAACGAGGTCAATGGACCCGTCCTGCACGGCCTTGAAGTAGATCTCGCGCGAACCGATGTTCGGCTTGGACGTAGCCGTGAGGCCTGCGGCGTTGAGAGCGCCGACATAGATCTCGGCAATGACCTGGCTCTCGGGGAAGTCAGCGGAGCCCACTACCAGGGAGCCTCCGGCAGAGCCACCGGGCGCCGCCGAGGAAGGGGTGGCCAAGGGGCTGCCACCGCAGGCGCTCAAGGCGAGGGCCACACCCACACCGGCTGCGAGGCCGCCAAGACCACGGCGTGTAAGGGTCATTGGGACGGGGTTCTTCATGGTGTACCTCCTTGAACGGCAGCCCCGGCTGGCGCCGTGGCTGTGAGATCTTCGGCCGCCTTGTGGCTGCCTTTTGCTTTTGAGTCGAGGGTCAGTCCCGGTGAGAGGACAAGCCGTTGCACACCGGCGAGGATCAGGTCCACGGCGATCGCAAGTCCGGCGATAAGCAACGAGCCGCCCAGCATCCTGGGGAAGTCCTGAAGGACAAGGCCGTCGAACAGGTACCGGCCCAGCCCTCCCAGCGGCAGATAGGCAACCACGGAAACAGTGGCAATGACCTGCAACACCGCCGTGCGGATACCGCCGAACATCACTTGCAGTCCGTTGGGCAATTCCACTCGGAACAGGATTTGCAGTTCGGTCATGCCCACGGCCCTCGCAGCGTCAACGACGTTGGCGTCAACACTGGAAATACCGGCATAGGTACCTGCCAGGAGTGGCGGCACGGTGAGGATCACCAGCGCCCAGACCGGCGGCATCAGGCCGCTGCCGGCGATTAAGGCGAACAGGACCAGCAATCCGAGGGTAGGCAACGCCCGGAGCGCGCCGGCCACAGCGACAGCCACAACCCGGCCACGTCCCGTGTGCCCGATGAAGAGGCCCACCGGGATAGCGATCACGGCCGCAATGAGCAACACCAGGGCGCTGTACTGCAGATGTTCGAAGAGCCGGGTGGGAATCCCGCCGGTTCCGGTCCAGTGCTTGGGGTCGAGCAGCCAGGCAATGGTTTCAGCGAAAATATTCATCCGGACGCCCCCGTATCGGGCCGAAGGCTTGCACGCGGCAGGCCAGGACCGGACTTGGGTTCAGTGATCAAGGTGGTGGCGTCAGCTCCCGAAGACTTGCCACCTGCCGCACGGGTCCAAGGCGTCAGGAGTCGTTCCAACACCACAAGAACAGCATCCATCAGCAAGGCCAGCACCAGGATGGCAAGGATTCCCACCACCACTTCAGTGATGAAGGTCCGCTGCAGTCCGTCGGTGAAGAGGAATCCAAGGTTCCCTACGCCCAGCAATGCCGCAACGCTGACCAGGGAAATATTGCTGACCGACACCACGCGAAGACCGGCGAACATGACCGGGAGGGACAACGGGAGGTCTACCTGGAAGAAGCGGGCCATGGGTTTGAAGCCCATGGCAACGGCGGCGTTCCGGAGATCGTCGTCCACCGAGTCGAACGCATCCATCGCTGCGCGGACCAGCAAGGCCACGGCGTAGATGGTCAGCGCCACCACCACATTCAGGGGGTCCAGAATCCTGGTCCCCAGAATGGTGGGCAGGATGATGAACAGGGCAAGCGAAGGAATGGTGTAAAGCAGTGACGTAGCAGTAGCCACTACCGAACGGAGTGTGCTGTTCCGCCGGGCCAGCTGGGCCAGGGGAATGGAAATCAGCAGTCCAAGGACCATCGGAATGATCGCGAGAACCAGGTGCTGGCCGGCCAGGCCCAGGACCATGCCGCTGTTGGCAAGGAACCACTCCATCAGGTGGCGTCCTCCCTGTGGTGCCGGACTTCCTCGATCAAGGCCAGGACCTCCGGCGCCTTCAGGACTCCGGCAACCCGGCCGTCGTCGTCTACCGCCACGCCAAGACCCGACGGTGACGACAACGCCGCATCCAGGGCGCGACGCAGCGTGTCCCCCTTGCGGAAGAGCGATCCGCCGGGGATCAGGCCGGCGCCGTCACGCGGCGAGGACCACCCCAGCGGACGGGTGTCTTCGTCGACCACGAGCGCCCATTCCCCCGAGCGACGCCCGGCACTGTGGCCGTCGTTGGCGCTGACCATGGTCACCGGGTGCAGGGTCACGGCGTCCGCGGCGTTGAAGGCGAGGTGCCGGAAACCGCGGTCGCGGCCCACGAAGGAGGCAACGAAGTCGTTTGCCGGTGCCCTGAGGATTTCCTCCGGCGCGGCGTACTGGGCCAGCTTGCCACCGACGGCGAACACCGCAACTTTGTCGCCGAGCACGGTGGCTTCGTCGATGTCGTGCGTGACGAACACGATGGTCTTGGCAAGTTCACGTTGCAGGCGCAGCAACTCCTGCTGGAGTTCGTCGCGCACCACTGGATCCACTGCACTGAACGGTTCGTCCATGAGCAGGACGGGCGGATCAGCAGCGAGCGCCCGGGCAACCCCGACACGCTGCTGCTGCCCACCTGAGAGTTGGCTCGGGTAACGCTTCCCGAGAACCGATGCCAGGCCGACGACGTCAAGCAGTTCCGCCGCGCGTTTCCGCGCCGCTGCCTTGGATACGCCATTAAGCCGCGGGACGGTGGCGATGTTGTCCAGCACGGAGCGGTGCGGCAAGAGGCCCGACGACTGCATGACGTAACCCATGGAGCGGCGCAGCTTTGCCGCCGGAACCTGGGACACATCCTCACCGGCCACGGTGATGGTCCCGCTGGTGGGCTCCACCATGCGGTTGATCATTCGCAGTGACGTGGTTTTGCCGCAGCCCGAGGGCCCCACGAACACGGTAATGGCACCTTTGTCGATGGACATGGTGAGATCGTCCACCGCCGGTTGCCCGCCCTGGTATCGCTTGGTGACGCTCTGGAACTCAATCATGGCTTCGGCCATACCCGGGCTTACCTATCTGTGGTCGAGAACATCGGTAGAGCCTGATGATCATATGCACTCTTATTACTTGGCTGCAAAGCAATCTTCACCCCAGCGTAGCCAGCACCACCGACGATGTCAGCGGCGGCACGATTTCCGTAATCAATCGGCAATGTTTACCGCTTCCTTCGTTTGGCTCCCCTGCCGGACCGTTCCTGGGCCTGGTCATGTTTGTAACGTTCGACGGCGCGTTGGCCCCTGTCTGCCGACATCACCTTTTGGTGCCATTCGCGCTGGTAGGCGCGGCGGGCCGCGGCATCATGTTTGCGGTTCAGGGCAGCGAGCTCGCGTTGCAGTTTCAAGTAGCTGGCCCATCGCCGCGGATCCAGGGCCTCCTCGGCGAGCGCTTGCTGCACGGCGCAGCCCGGCTCCGCCTGGTGGGCGCAGTCGGCAAAACGGCACTGGGCGAAGAGTTCATCAAGGTCACCGAACATCTCCTCCATCCCGTCCTCCGCGTCGAAGAGCCCGAACCCGCGCACCCCGGGAGTGTCCATCAGGACAGCTCCGCCGCTGAGGGGCACCAGTTCCCTGGCCGTTGTGGTGTGTTTGCCCTTGCCGTCGCCGGCGCGGACGGCACCGGTCTGCTGGACGTCGCGGCCTGCCAAGGCGTTGATGAGCGTTGATTTCCCCGCTCCTGACGGACCCAGCAGAACCAGGGTGGCGCCGTCGGGGATGTGCTGCATGAGTTCGTCGAGCCCATCGCCGTGCTCGGCGGAGGTGGTGACCACCTCCACGCCCGCAGCCTGGAGGATGACCTCCCCCACGACGTCATCCGCGAGGTCCGCCAGGTCGGCTTTGGTAATGACCACCAGCGGTGTGGCCCCTGAGTCCCAAGCAGCCACCAGGGTGCGCTCCAGGCGGTTGTGCGTGAGGGGCCGGTCCACAGGGACCACCACTGCGACGATGTCAATGTTGCTGCCCAGGATTTGTTCCTCGGAGGACGCCTCGAAGGCCCGCTTGCGGCTCAGCGCGGAATAGCGTGGAAGGACGGCGACGACGGCCGGCTCGCCTGCACTGTTCCGGCCGACCCAGACCCAGTCCCCCGTGGCGGGCACCAGTCCTTGGGTGGGATAGGGCAAATGCAGCAGGCCTTCACCGGAGGCAACGAGAACGCGGTTGCGGTCCAGGCGGACCACCCTTCCGGGGCTGGCTGCGTCCTGGTTGTCCGCCGGAAGATTGGCGCTGAAGAGCGCTGCTGTCTTGGCTGTAAAGCCGTATTCCGCAGGTCCGCGGAATGGCATGGTGCTGCTCAATGAAGGGTCGCTTGAAGAAGCGTAAGTATTCGCGTAGTTATTCGCGGAAGTATTCAATGGGATGCCTCTGCTGAGGCCCGGTTGCCTGCTACTGGCGGGCAGATGCCGGGACAGGATGAGTGGTGTGATGACGGTGCGCCGCCGCGTGCGGGGCGCGCGAAGTTATGGCAATCATCAAAATCCACCTCCTTGGGCATCAGGGCCGGCATGGAAGGCCGGCAACGATGCCAAGCCTAGCCAACCGTTGGGCAGCTTGGCTAGCCCTCCGTGCCGGGCTTTCCGTCTGCCGGGCGCTCACTGTGGAGGCGCAGTGCCGTGTCGACCAGGGAAACCCTGTTCAGCTTCCCGACGTCATGCAAAGGAATCCACGCGGCATGGGTAGTACTGCCATCCACCTCGTAGGTCAGTTCTCCGCCCACCACGGTTGCCTCGTAGACAATACGCAGGGCCTCGAAGCCCCGAACGGAGCCGTCCGCCTGCGTCTCCCCGGGCCAGTGTCCGACGTCGATCCCCAACATCCGGTCAACCCTGGCCTCGTAGCCGGTTTCCTCCCGGACTTCGCGCCGGCACCCATCAACGGGGTGCTCGGCGAAATCCAAGCCTCCGCCGGGCAGGGTCCACCCCTCCTTGTCATCCTGCTTCCAGTAGGCCAGCAGGATCCGTTCCTCCTTGACGATTACGGCGTAGGCTGCGGGGCGGGTGTCGAACTGCGGGCTCATCGTGCCAGCATAATTCGCTTTGCCTGATCCCTAGGGCAGTTCGGCGGCGGCGATGGGGCCGGGCTCTTCGGGACCAAGGTCCGGCTGCTCGCGAAGCTCGACGACGGTCCCCGGCTTGCCGAGTTCAAGAACCTTGATGCGGTTGAGGCCAACGTTCAGCAACGGTGCGGGCGCGTACAGGGTGGCCTGTGGTCCTTTTTCCCAGTACCGTCCGAGAAGGAAACCATTGAGCCAGACGAAGCCCTTCCCGGAATCGGGCAGGGCAACGTAAGTATCAGCCGGTTCCCGCAGGTCAAAGTCGGCCCCGGCGAGGTCTTCCAACTCCTCGCTGCCCCACTCGGAGAGTGCCACCGGAACCTGTGTCCAGTGGAACGTGTAGCGCTGGTTGATGAGGACTCCGCCCAGGATTCCCTTGCCCTGCCCGGTGAGGGGCCCGTAGTTGATGCGGCCCAGGTTCTCCACCAGAATGTCCAGCTTGGCGGAGGCACCAGTCCCTGTCAGGGGCAAGCCTTCTGCGCCGCTCGTATCGTCCAGCACTCCGGCAAAAGCGCCGTCCACCCAGATGTAGGCGCGGTCGTTCAGGCCAGTGATCTTCAACCGGCACTCGCTGGGAGAGTCGGCGCGGCCCGGCAAGATGGCGTCGGCGGAGTACAGGACCATACCGGCGTCGAGCCCCAACTGTTCGAAGCTGAGGGGCTTGACACTGCTGACGGGCTTGCCGGAGCTGCGTGCAAGCTCCAGCACGTCCGGTCCGGCCGACAATGGCAGCGACTGCGCCGGGACCACCGGAGGGTCCGCCAGCAATTCGGCGGGGAGCCCGGGCATCTCCTCAATGCCTTGCGCACGGAAGAATTCTGCCCGGAAGGCATGGAACTTAGGCGTCAGGGCACCGTTCTCCGCGATGGGCGCGTCGGAGTCGTAGCTCGTGACCGTCGGCTGCAGGCGGGAGCCATCGTGGTTGCTTCCGGATCCGAGGCCGAAGTTGGTCCCGCCGTGGGCCATATAGACGCAAACGGAGCCGCCAAGATCAAGCATCTTGCGGGCTTCATGCGCTGCATCGGCGGCATCGCGCCGGTGGTGGTGTTCGCCCCAATGGTCAAACCAGCCGCCCCAGAACTCGACATTGAAGAACGGTTCACCTGGGCGACGCCGCTTCCATGTCTCCACGGCTTCATCTCCCCGGCTTCCCAGCGTCGCTGTAGCCCACGTTCCCGCGACAGAGCCGCCGTCCAGAAAGTAGTCCGTGCCGCCGTCGGCCGTGAACAGCAGCTCCGTGATGCCGCGCTCTTCGAGGACCCGGCGGTTCCAGCGGATGTATTCATGGTCATCGCCGTAGCTGCCGTACTCGTTCTCGATCTGCACGGCCACCACCGGCCCGCCCAAGGAGGCCTGCCGGGAAGCAACGATCGGCAGTAGGTGGTCGAACCATTCCTCAATGGCGGTGGTGAATACCGGGTCCATGCACCGCAGCCCGATGCCCGGGATGCCGGTCAACCATGACGGGAAGCCTCCGTTGTCCCATTCTGCGCAAATGTAGGGACCCGGGCGGACGATGACGTCCAGACCTTCCTCTGCTGCGAGGTCGATGAAGTGGCCAACATCCCGCCTGCCAGTGAAGTCCGGTGCCGCATCACGCTGCGGCTGATGGAAGTTCCAGGCTACGTAGGTGTCAACAGTGTTGGCCCCCATGGCCTTGAGTCGACGCAAGCGGTCCCGCCACAGATCGGGGTGAACCCGGAAGTAGTGGATGGCTCCAGCGAGGATGCGGTACGGTTCACCCGAACGGTAAAGGACAGCGTCGTGGTAGCTCAAAAGGGCGTTGTTCACACGGAACAGATTAGCTCAATTTCCAACATTTATGCACAGGTGATGAACACGTGACCAATCTTGATACTTCCCCTGCACAGGAAGTTTGCCCTGCCGCACCCGAAGGGCAGGGTCCATGCGTTCAACTGTGGCCCGAACGCGAAGTCCCCCTGGGCGGCGTCCGCGCGATGAACGTCATGAGGACGCTGCCGCAGCGTGGACTGCCCACCGTAGGGGCCTGGTGCTTCCTGGACAGCTTCGGCCCGGACCGGGTGGCGATGAGCGTCCTTCCCCACCCCCACTGTGGTCTGCAGACAGTCACCTGGCCATTGGAAGGTGCCGTGCGGCACCGTGACAGCGTCGGGAGCGACGTTGTGGTGCGGCCCGGCGAGCTGAACATCATGACCGCCGGCAACGGTATTTCGCATTCCGAGTTCTCGGTCCTTCCGGCCACCACCGAAGACGGTTCCAGCCCCCTCGTCGAGGAATTGCCGGTGTCACGGGGACTTCAGCTCTGGGTTGCCCTTCCGGATGAGCATCGCCACCGCGCGCCGTCGTTCGAGCAGGTCCGGGATCTGCCGGTGGCCGTGGGAGACGGCTTCTCCGCCACGGTGATGGTGGGCGAGTTTGCCGGACAGCGGTCCCCTGCCACCATGTTCAGCCCCATCGTTGGCGCCGACATCGTGGGATCGGGCCTGCTGGAACTTCCATTGCGGCCCGACTTCGAGCACGCTGTACTGGTCCTGGACGGCCGCCTCGTCATTGACGGCCAGGAGGTGCAGGCCGGTCCCCTGGCCTATCTTGGCGCCGGCCGGAGCAGCCTCGCCGTGGAAGCGCAACCCGACACCCGCTTCATGCTCCTGGGCGGCGAGCCTTTCGGTGAAGACCTCCTCATGTGGTGGAACTTCGTTGGGCGGACGCACAAGGAAGTAGAACAGGCCCGCGAAGAATGGGAGGCCGAAGGATTGCTCGACGCCGATGCTGCCGCGGCCTCGCGCTTCGGCCATGTCCATGGCCACGGACCAGATGCTGGTCCCGAAGCCGGCCGCATTCCGGCTCCCCCGCTTCCCGGGGTCAAGCTGCGTCCCCGTACGCGCGGCTGAGCCTTATTTCCGGCTTGATGCCCGCTGCTCGGCAATCAGACGGGGAACGCCAAAGACGGGATCCTGCCGCAGGATCCGCACATCCGTGATGCCTTGTTCGGCGAGTGCCGCCGTGAACGCTTCCTGCAAACGTGGAACGTTCATTCCCAGTCCGCTGCCCAGGATGACCGGACCGTTCAGGCCCAGCTGGCGGGTGGCCTGTCCGGCGAGGTCGGCGAGGTCACGCCCGGCCTGCACCACCATTGCCTGGCTGGCCTCGTCACCGGCGTCGGCGGCTTCCACCACAACCCGGGCCTGTTGTGCCCAGTAGCGGCGGCCGGTGTCAGGTGAATGGAACAGGGCTATGAGCTTCCCCGGCTCATCCACTCCGCAGGAATCCAGGAGAGCGCGGCTCAGCCGGTCAGGCTCCAAGCCCTGATTCATCCGCCGCAAACTGTGCCGGACGGCTTCCCTTCCGAGCCAGTACCCGCTTCCTTCATCCCCCAGGAGGTAGCCCCAGCCACCCGCCCGGGCTTCCTCACCGGCGTCGTTCTTTCCCCACGCCGCCGAACCGGTCCCGGCAATGACGGCCACACCAGTGCCAGCTCCCCCGGCCGCCAGCAGCAGCCTCGAATCGTGGACCACGGTGATGCGCGCCCCCGGCGCGTGGGGGGCGATCAGGTCTGCGAGCGCCTGGGCATCTTCTTGCGTATCGATTCCGCCGGCACCTGCGTATACCTGGTCGATCCGGCCACCACCGATTTTTCCGAACAATTCGGCCAGGTTCGCCGCAGCCTGCTCCCGGCTGACATTCTGGACGTTGGCACTGCCTGACGTTTCATCCCGGACCGGTTCGTCGTCCTGAAACCTCACACCGCGGGTCTTGGTGCCGCCTATGTCGAGCCCGATAACGGTGCCGCTCGCGGCCGCGGAGGGGGCAGGGGAATGCAGTGCGGAGTCATGATTGTTCACCGTGAAAGACTAGCTTGGAGCGTCCTGAGGAGGAACCGACCATGCCTCAATTCCTGTTTGGCACACCATTTATTGCGGCCCCGATGGCAGGAGGGACATCAACAACGAAGTTGGTACACGCTGTTCATGAGGCCGGCGGGCTGGGCTTCCTCGCTGCCGGGTACAAGAGTCCCGGGTCCATGGCTGCGGAGATCTCCGCTGCGAGGGCGCTGGGGATCAGGTTCGGCATGAACGTCTTTGTTCCGGACCCGGACGCACTGTCGCCGGGGCCCAAGGAGCGGGCACGGCTGGAAGCCTACCGCGCCGAGCTGGAACCAGAGGCTGCGCGCTACGGTGTCACTTTGCCCCCGCTTCGCCTCGATGACGATGACGCCTGGCAGGAGAAGATCGACATCCTCGTGACGGACCCGGTGGAAGTGGTGAGTTTCGCTTTCGGCCTCCCTGGGCGCGAAGTAGTCGGGTCCCTGCAGAAGGCCGGAACACTCGTTGTCACCAGTGTGACCAGTGTTCAGGAAGCCCTCGCCGCTGCCGAGGAGGGCCCTGACGCACTGGTCGTCCAGCACGCCTCCGCAGGGGCACATACTGCGGCCTTCCTGGCCGGCATTCCGGATACATCGCCAGCCAGTACGACGGCGGACCTGGTCGCCCGGGTGCGGGCCGCCGTCGGGCTTCCGCTGATAGCTGCCGGCGCGATCATGGACGGCAATGCGCTCCGCGGGGTCCTGGCTGCCGGTGCAACAGCCGCCCAGGTTGGCACCGCCCTGCTCCGCACGGACGAAAGCGGCGCGCGCCAATCGCACAAAGACGCGTTGGGGAATCCTGAGTTCACTGAAACCGCCATGACCCGGGCTTTCACGGGACGTCCGGCACGTTCCCTGGTGAACGAGTTCGTGCAGGATCATCAGGATGCCCCCAAGGGCTACCCGGCCATCCACCACCTCACTGCCCCGGTCCGTGCTGCGGCGTCCGCGGCGGGCGATCCGCACCGCCTCAACTTGTGGGCAGGAACGGGCTGGAAGCAGGCGCGGACAGGATCAGCGAGGGATGTTGTCAGGGAGTTCCTGAACGGGCTCTAACGAGTTCGGCCAACAGTTCGCCGCCTTCGGTCACCACCAGTTCGCGAAAAAGCCGAACCGCGTCCGGCTCGAAAGTCCGCTCCCGCCAGGCGATGCCAATCTGCCGGAACGCCAGATCGGATTCAATGGGCACCTCGACGAGCCCCAGTTCCGTCTTGGGCAGATATTGTCCGGTGCCGGAGCCGGGCCCGGCGGGCGGGAGGATGCTGAACCCCAACCCTGCCGAGACCAGCCCTCGGGCAGATGTGGACTCCTGGACCTCAAAGGCAATGCGTGGCCGGAACCCTGCTTCACGGAACAGTGCCTCCCCCAGTGCCCGCAAGCCGACTCCGGCCGGCAGCGTCACGTAGGGGTCGTGCCGCAGCTCCGAGAGCTTGACGCTGGGCCGCCCGGCCAAGGGGTGCCGGTAGTGCAGCACAGCCCTCAGCGGCTCCCGGTACAGCGGATGGGAGCGGATGCCACGGCCCTCCGGCGCTATGGGCGCCGTCAAGGCGAAGTCCATCTCCCCACTGGCCAACTGTTGCAGGCAATCGTCGCGGGGTCCCTGCCAGAGTTCGAACGCTGCGTGGGGATGGCGGCCGCCGAACGCACTGATCAGGAGAGGGAGGGTGGCTTCGCCGAACGTGTGCTGGAACGAGACTCCGATCCTCCCCCGCACGACGTCCGATTCGTGGCGTACCCGGTCCAGGCCTGCCTGGAAATCCTCCAGCGCAGCGTCGATGTACGGGAGGAGGGCCTTCGCGGCGGAGGTAAGACGTATACCGCGTCCGTCCCGCACCAACAGGTCCATCCCAACGATCGCGCTGGCCCGAGCCACGGCCCTGCTGACCGTGGACTGCGGTACCCCGAGCAATTCCGCGGTTTCCGTCATATGTTCGGTGCGGCCCAGTTCTGCCAGGACCGGCAGGAGCGGGAGGAGTTGGACAAGCTGCTGGTGATCCGGTTCCACGACGTTCCCTTTCAGCAACACAACTCATGCATATCTGCATCAATTATACGTAACCCATGCATTGGAATGGGTAGTCGAGGTCGTCCTACTCTGGGCCGGTGAACAGAACGAGCATTGAGGCTGAAACCGAAAGCTGGGACGGGCACGCCAAGGGGTCCCGCGGCTACAGCCGTGTTCTGGCGGCATTGGCCCTGGCCGGCGTCGCGACGTTCGCACAGCTGTATTCCACCCAGGCCGTGCTGCCCCTCATGGCAGCGGACCTCCGGATCACTGCAGCGGAAGCCGCACTCAGCATTTCGCTGGCCACGGTTGGTCTCGCCGCCACCGTGCTTCCGTGGTCGTTTGTTGCCGACAGGATCGGCAGGGTCCGTGCCATGGCCATCGGCATCGCTGCCGCTACGATCCTGGGGCTGCTTGTTCCGCTGGCCCCGAATGTGCCCATGCTGCTGGGTCTGCGGATGCTGGAAGGCATGGCCCTGGGCGGCATACCCGCAATCGCCATCGCGTACCTCAATGAGGAAGTCACCAAGATCCATACCGCCCTGGCCGCCGGGAGCTACGTAGCCGGCACCACCCTGGGCGGCCTTGCCGGGCGACTCGTGGCGGGTCCCGCCGGCGAACTGTGGGGCTGGCGTGCAGCGACCCTTGCCGTGTCCCTGCTGGCCACCGTGTCCGCCGTCCTGTTCCTGGTGCTTGTTCCCAAACAGCGGCGCTTCACGCCAGCCCCGGCCGCAGGGTTCCGTGGCGCCCTCAGTACGTTGGGCGGACATTCACGCAATCCAAAACTCCTGTCCTTGTACCTGCAGGCGTTCCTCCTCATGGGTGGCTTCGTAGCGGTCTACAACTACCTGGGTTTCCGGTTGCATGCCGAGCCTTTTGGGCTGCCAGCCACCCTGGTCAGCCTCATATTCCTTGCCTACTTGTCGGGCACGGTAAGTTCCCGCTGGGCGGCCGGGCTCACCACCAGGTTCGGACGGCGGAACGTCCTGGTAGCGGGCATCGCCGTTTTGTCGGCCGGGTTGGCATTGACCCTGGTGGATAACCTTGTGGCCATCCTTGCCGGGCTGGTAGTTTTCACCGGCGGTTTCTTCGCGGCCCACAGCGTGGGCTCCGGCTGGACCGGCGCCATTGCCACTACCGGCCGGGCACAGGCAGCGTCCCTGTACAACCTGTCCTATTACCTCGGTTCCAGCGTGATCGGATGGGCCGGAGGCCTGGTCTTCCAGCACTTCGGCTGGACCGCTTTGGCGGCGGGCGTCATCGCCCTGTCATGCACGACGGCGGCAGTCACCTTGGCAGTGCACCGTTCACCACGGATTTCCCCCTGATTCGGGCCGTGTTGGTCCTACAATCGGAGGCATGACACAGCTCGCGAGTACACGGGTACTGTCGTCGCCGGAACGTTTGCAGGCGTTTACCGATGCCGTGGTGGCGATTGCTTTGACCCTGCTGATCCTTCCCCTCATGGAGAGCGTGGGGGAACTGGCCGATCATCACGGAACCACGGCGGAATGGCTCGTCGAGGAACAATACGCTTTGCTGGGCTTTGCCCTCAGCTTCATCCTCATTGCCGTGTTCTGGACGCATCATCACCGCATGTTCCGCAAGGTCCGGCAGATCGATTCGGGTTTGTTGTGGCTGACGGTAGCCTGGATGTTCTTCATTGTGGTCATGCCCGTGTCCACGTCGCTCTCCACCCAGATGGACGCCGATTGGGCCCAACCCCTGGTGTACATCGGGACATTGTTTGCCACCAGCCTCACGCTTCTCCTGGCACGCATCTATCTCCGTTCACATCCCGAGCTTCACGAAATGGACGCGGTGGAGGCACGCTCCGGAATCCGGGCAGGGGCGATAGTGGCCGGGCTTTTCCTCGCCGCCCTCGTGCTGGCCCTTGTGATTCCATCCGCGGGAAATCTTCCGTTGCTCCTGATGTTGCTCAGCGAGCCACTCCAGCGCTTGGACCGCCGGAGGGACCGCAGCAAGCCCGCGCAACGATAGTCACCTGAAGAATTCACCGCTTAGGATGGGTGGAAGGCAATTTCAGGAGGATCCGTGAGCAACCCCACGAAGAATGTTCGGTCGAGCACGGGCAGCGCAGAGCCGTTGGACGCGATCGATGAGCGGATCCTCGCTGCCTTGGTAGATGACGCCCGCATTTCCAACAAGCAGTTGGCAGAACTCGTGGGGATCGCACCGTCCACGGCCCTGATGCGTACCAGGGCCCTGTCCGAGCGCGGCATTATTGAAGGCTTCGAGGCGGTGCTGAGCCTGCCGGCCATTGGCCGCTCGGTACAGGCTTTGATCGCTGTCCGCCTCCGCGCCCACGACCGCGACCAGATCGACCGTTTCACGGCGCGCGTGCCCAAGCTCCCGGCCGTCATCTCAACGTTCCACACCACCGGTTCGGTGGACTATCTGCTGCACATCGCCGTCGCAAATACCGACGACCTCCGCAACTGGCTCCTGGACAACCTAGCCACCGACCCCGTGGTCGGCCACACGGAAACCACCATGGTGTTCCAGCACATCCCGGGCAACCGGGGACCACTCCCCGAGTAACACCGGATCCCTGCCAACACCGGCCCCCGCAGCATCAGATCCGCAGGGCACTCTTCATGGACACGGCGGCCAGCGTCAGCGCGGCGAGGCCACATAGCGCGGTGAAGCCCACGACGGCGGCCTGCAGGCCAAGTGCCGTCACGGCAAGTCCCAGCCCAATCACCGGAACAGCGCTTCCAAGGTAGGTAATGACGTACACCGTGCTGATGACTTGCGCGTGCCGGGCCGCCTCTACCTTTCCGGCGACCTCGTTGAATACCTGCCGGAAGGCAATTCCCTGGCCCATGCCGGCCGAGATGCTCGCTGCCACCAGCAGCCAAGGACTTGACCACGCGGCGGCAGCTCCCACGAGGACCACGGAAACACCCAGTACTGCGAGCGCCGCGGGAACAACGAAACGCCCACGGACACCCAGCAATTGACTGAGTGCTGATGCGCCAAGGGTGACTCCGGCAAGCACTCCGATCAAGGGCCGGGAGTCTGCGTGAACCACTGTGGCGAAGTATCCGGGAGCGAGCGACAAGCAGAAACCGAAGACCGCAAAGCTCAGGAATCCAGTGGTGGCCGCCATCCAGAAAGCTCCCCTGGCCTCGTGTGAAATGGACGGTTTCCGGGGCGCCAGCACCCTATGGGCTTTTGGACCTTCTGCGGGGGCGATCGCGGGCCTGGCTTTCAGCAGCCACAGGGGAATGAGGGCGGCCAGCAGCACGGCCGAGTGGACGTAGTACGGCGTGCGGGTGGGCTCCGGGAGGAGCGACAAAAGACCGCCAATGGCAGGACCTGCAGCCACGCCACCTGCCGAGGAAAGCAGCGTGAAGCGAGAAGCCCAGTCCGGGCGTTGGGGCAGCAACTCCCGCAGCGCCGCGGAACTTGCTCCGGTAGCGAGGCCGACGGCGACCCCCTGGAGCGCCCTGCCGACAGACAGGGTAAGGAGGGAATCTGCGTTGGCGAAGATCACCCCGCCCGCCAGGCCCACCAGGACCGCGAGCACCAGTGCCGCCCGTCGGCCGATGTGATCCGACCAGTGCCCTGCCACCATGAGGACAGCCACCAACGCCAGCACATAGCTGGAAAAGGCCACGGTCACGTCAAGCGATGACAAGCCGATCCTGGCCTGGAGCAAGGGGTACAGGGGTGTGGCGAGGTTCGCGCCAACCAGCAACGTGAAGATCACGACCCCTGCCAGGACCAGCCTGGCCGTGGTGGAGGCATCCCATCCCCAGCGCTCGGCGGTGGCCGGACGCATGCGGAGTTCGCTCAAGACAGTCATTTCCATGCCTTCGGACTCGGTTGCCGGTTTTGGCCTCCTTGTGGGAAACGCAGGCCGGCTAAGTATTGATGGCAATAGAATGCAGGAGGACTGAACTTTGGGAGCTGTAAACATGCAAGGATTGAGCAAAATACTCAAAGACCTAGCAGCCGAGTGATCTGGAGTGACCATTTGAACACCCTCGACCCCATGGACCTGCGGATCCTCCTGGAACTGATCAAGGATCCGCGCATCCAGATCGCCGAACTAAGCGACGGTCTGGGCATCGCGAGGAACACCGCCCAAAGCCGCCTTAAGCGTCTGCTCCGCACCGGCGTCCTTCAGGCCGCGGGACGGGAGGTCGACCTGGAGAAGGTGGGATACGACGTCGTCGCTTTCGTCACGATCGAGGTCACCCACCGCGAACTCGACGGCGTCATCGGCGCCCTGCGCCTCATCCCCCAGGTCCTCGAAGTGCACGAGATCTCCGGCCGGGGAGATTTGTGGTGCCGGGTGGTGGCAACCGACACCCATAATCTGCAGTCCGCACTGCGCTCGGTCCTCCGCACGAAAGGAGTGATCAGGACGGAAACGGTGCTGGCGCTCCACACGCACATCCCTTACCGCACGGAACCGCTCATCGGCCGGATGGCCTCAGTACCAACACGCAGCAGGAACGAGAACCAGAGCCCGGGCGCGGAGGCCTGAACGAACTAGGATCTTAGGCATGGATTGGCTCTCACATATCTCCCAGATCAACTGGCTCGCCGTTCTCCTGGCCTTCGTTTCAAGCATGGTGATCGGCTTTGTCTGGTACATGCCGGCCGTTCTTGGACGCAGGTGGATGCAGGCCATCGGCAAGACCGAGGACGATCTGAAGAACATCGACGGCGGAGCCGGGATCTGGGTACCCATGATGCTCGCAGCGGCCGTGACCAGCATCCTCCTGGCGATCCTGCTCAGCGCGCTTGACATCAACACTTTCTGGGCAGGCGCCGTCTTCGCCCTGATCATCGCCGTGGTCTTCCGTGCCGGTGGCCACGTGATCCACAACGGCTTTGCGGGACGCCCCTCGACGGTTACCGTGATCGATTCCGGCCACGACATTCTTGCCATGACTGTTGCCGGGGCGATCATCGGGGCCATGCAGTAGCGTTCAACCTGTGACCATTATCGACAACGCCGTGTACGTGGACGGCGTCCGCACTGCCACCCCCCACAGCCTCGAGCAAACCTTTGAGACATTGGCCAAGCACGGCGGCATGGCCTGGATCGGCCTCTACCGCCCCACGCAGGAAGAAATGGCCGCGGTGGCCCGGGAGTTCGGCCTCCACCGGCTGGCTGTGGAGGATGCCGTCTCGGCGCACCAGCGGCCCAAGATTGAGCGCTACGACAGCAACCTCTTCACGGTTCTCCGACCGGCGAGGTATCTGGATGACTCCGAGTCCGTGGAGTTCGGGGAACTCCATATCTTTACCGGCGTCAACTTTGTGGTGACCATCCGCCATGCCGAAACCGGCGGGGTTGCCCGTGTCCGCCACCGCCTGGAAGCACGGCCGGATCTTCTCTGCCACGGCCCGGAAGCGGTGCTGTACGCGCTGCTGGACCAGGTGGTGGATGATTATGCGCCCGTGGTCGCCGGCCTGGAGAACGACATCGATGAAATCGAAGACCAGCTCTTCAGCGGTGACAGCGCCGTTTCCCGCAGGATCTACGAACTCGCCCGCGAAGTGATCCAGTTCCAGAGGGCGATCCAACCCCTGCCGGACATCATGTCGCTTCTGGAGAAGGGTTTCGAGAAATATGGCGTGGACATCGAGCTGCAGCGTTCCCTCCGGGACGTCGAAGACCACGTGCAACGCGTCATTTCCCGTGTGAACTCGTTCCGGGACCTCCTCCAGAACGCGTTGACCCTGGACGGCACACTGACCGCAAACCGGCAGAACGAGGCCAGCGCGGCCCAGAACGAGCAGGTCAAGAAGATCTCCTCCTGGGCTGCCATCCTCTTCGCGCCATCGTTCGTGGCAGGAATCTACGGAATGAACTTCGACCACATGCCCGAGCTCCACTGGGACCTTGGTTACCCCATGGCGATCGGCCTCATGGTGGGCGTGGCACTGCTCATGTACGTCATCTTCAAGCGCAAAGGATGGCTGTGACGCCACTCTTGAGGCCAACTCCACGAGCAACCCGGGACATCGCCCGGAGGTTGCTCGAAGGAATAAACCTCGACGCCGGACAGTCCGGCTTTGCGCTCGAAGACAGCCAGCAGCGTGCAGCCGGGCGGTTGGCGGCCATGGGTGCGGAGGTGACGGTCCGGCGTCGGACTCTTTCGCGGAAGATGCCACGGAGCCTTTACCTGCACGGACCTGTGGGACGGGGAAAGACCTGGCTGATGGACAGCTTCTTTGGGCAGCTCGATGTGCGCAAAAGGCGGGTGCATTTCCACGACTTCTTCCGCAGCCTCCACGCCGGAACCCACGGTTCCCATGCCGGCAGCTCGACGGCCATCCAGCATTCGGTGGACTCGTTGCTGGATGACATTGAGGTGCTCTTCTTTGACGAATTTCACGTCCACGACGTCGGCGATGGCATGTTCATTGCGCGTCTGCTGCGAACTGCCGCGCAGCGCCGCATCCCCTTGGCGGTCACGTCCAACTACGCGCCGGACGAGTTGCTGCCCAACCCTCTTTGGCACGACCATTTCCTGCCCACCATTGAGGCCATCAAGGAGATGATGGACATAGTGACAATCGATGGTTCTTCAGATTTTCGACGCTTCCCCGCAGCCGGGTCCGCAGAGCCCCAAGGCAGGGAGTCCTTCCGGGCAGGACGCATCGTGACACCCGGTACGTCCCGCCAGCTGGGCCGGCTGGGCCTGTTCATCCCGTCCCCGTCGCAGAGCCGGGTGCTGACCCCCACCACCCAGCCGATCGTCGTCAAGAACTCCGATCCCGACCTCCTGTGGGTTGGATTCGAGGAGTTGTGCGGCGGGTTGACCTCCACGTCCGACTATCTGGCACTGGCCGAAACGTTCACCACCTGGGTGATCGACGGCGTCCCCTCACCTGCGGCCGCCGATGCGGCATCCGCGCCGGCCTGGCAAAGGTTCAGCAACGTGGTGGACGTGCTGCACGATCAGGACATCATGTTGTTCCTGATCGGCCCCGGCCCGCTGGACTGGGACGTCGGGGCCGCCCGCAGCGGCCTTCCGATGGACTTCGCCCGCATCGCGAGCCGCCTGTCCTTGCTCGGACGGTCCCACGCGGACGACGACGCTGCACGCGAAGAGGCCGCCGGAAGCTGAGCTTCCGGCGACCTTCCCCGTCATGCGCGTTGCGTCGGGCTGTTGCCGGTTCCTAAAGGGCGCCACCGGCAGCGGAGGGCGCGCTGGCGTCGTGACCGCCGTCGCCCACTGCTTCGCGGGCGACGTAGTTCTCAATGTCGAAGAGATTCTCGGCGCGTTCTGTGATGTTGAGCAGCGTGGTCATCGAAGCGACCTCTTCAACCTGTTCCTTGAGGAACCACAACATGAACTGCTCGCCCAGGGCGTCGCCTTCGGCACGGGCAGCACGGAACATCTCCTCAATGTTGCGGGTGACTTCCCTCTCCTGTTCCAGGGCAAGGGCGATGGGTTCCTTGGCGTTGGTGAAGTTGTTCCGCACGGGGGCAATGCCCGGAATCTCCACGTGGACGTTACGGTCCAGCATGTACTGGACCATCATCATGGCGTGGTTGCGTTCTTCCAGGGACTGGCGGTAGAAATGCCGGGCAAGCTGTGGCAAATCCTCACCGTCGAAGTACACAGCCACAGCGATGTACTGCTGGGAGGCTGCAAACTCATTGGCAACCTGGGCGGACAACAGTTCATTGAAAGTCTTGTTAGCCATGGCTAGATCCTACAGCCGCGCGACTGCGTCCTAGACGGGCGGACACACACGGCTTAGGGCAGGAGAAAAGTGAGTCCGACACCGGCCGCGGCAGCCAGGACACAGGCGGCCATGGAGCCCACACCGTTGATCAGGGCCAGCCCTGCCCTGCCGCTCTGGATAAGCCTGATGGTCTCCAGGCTTGCCGTGCTGAATGTCGTATAGCCTCCCAGGAAACCAGTGCCCAGGACAAGGTACAGGGTGTCGGATACCTCGCCGCGCATCATCAACCCAGCCAAAAATCCGAGCACTAAAGAGCCCGAAATGTTGATCAGGATGGTGCCCCAGGGGAGGGCGGTCTTCAGCCTTGCGCGAAAGAGGCCATCGACCATGAATCTGGCGACTGCGCCCACTCCTCCAGCCAAGCCAAGCAGAAGGACCGTCATGATCGGGCCCGCTCCGTCAGTCTGTGATGCCAGGCGCCGAGCCATATTCCCGCAGTCGTAGCGGCGGCCCCGCCCAGCAGGCTTGCCGTCAGGTAGCCCGCAGCTGCGGGAACTGCGCCAGCGTTAAGCAAATGCACGGCGTCCACGGCCAGGGTGCTGTAGGTGGTGTAGGCGCCCAAGAACCCCGTTCCCAGCGCAAGCCGCAAGACCCGGCGGTTTCCGACGTCGGGACCCCTGCGGGAGAGCCCCTCCAGAAGGGCACCAAGGGCCAAAGCCCCGGAAAGGTTGATGATCAGGGTGGGAAGGGGCCAAGCTCCGGGCGCGGGGATCACCATTCCCAGGCCATAGCGTGTCATTGCCCCCAGCACCCCTCCGGCGGCCACTATCCCCATGAACCGCCAGTGCAGATGTACCGGGCGTGTGGCTTTACTCGTCGTCATCGTCGTCCGGGACCCGCGGGTTCACAGGCACCACCAGCACAGGGCGGTTCTGCCGGTGAGACAGATGGCGGGCCACGGAACCGGCAGTTGCGTCCTTGAGTGCCGCGGTCAGGCGGTGTTCGCGTGTACCCACCACAATCATCGACGCTCCAATGGCCTCCGCCTCGCGGGCCAGGGCACGCGCAGGTTCCCCCGCCAGCGGCGTGATCGACCATTGGATATCAAGTCCGGACAGTTGATCCGCGATGGTCTTCTTCAGCGCTTCGATGGCGTTGCGGGAATCGCCGTCCACGCCATCGGGATCAATGGGTGCCGCCGATCCTCCTGTGGTTCCATCCACGGGATAGACGGTGACATCGGCGTAGGCGAACACCAACGGAAGGTGTGTGCCGTCGGCAACCACGGCTGCCTGCTCCACCACCGACGGATGCTGCCCAGGCATGACGCCCACCAGAATGGGTCCGTTCATGCCGCCGGATACCTCACGACGACGGGCAGGGGTCTCAGTCACAGGGCAATTCTACGGCGCGGCACGGCACTGGCCGTGCCCTCAGGACCTGTGTCGGCGCCCCGTCAGCAGCGCACCCAGCAACGGGATCACTGACGAAAACATCAGCACGTCGCCAAGAACCGCATCCCCTCCCCTGACCACGGAACCGGCAATGAGCAACGCAGCGAAGAGCACAGCAGCCACCCCGTAACGGGCCAAACGTATGAGCCGCGCCAGCTGGCGTTCCAGCTTGTGGTTCGAAACCTGCAGCGACCCGTCCTCGACCCGGGTGATCAAGCTGTCAAGGCGTTTCGGTAGGCGCAAGGCCAGCGTCGCGGCCTCCATCGCCTGGGAGGCAATGTCATTTACCAGATTGCCGCGTTCATCACGAAGGAGCTGTGCCGCGTAGGGCTCGACCGAATCCCACAGATTGAATCGGGCATCCAAGGAACTGCAAACCCCGGACGTCAGGGACATCGCCCGGATAACAAGCAGGAAGTTCTCCGGCAACTGAAACGGCAGTGAACGGATGACGCTTCCGAACTCTGCGCCGAAATCGCGGAACTCCCGCGGATCCACGTCACGCAGTTCGGCGAAACCCATGCCTCCAAAGCGGGCAAAGAGCTGTGTCATGGCCCGCTCCAATTCGACCGTATCCGCAGAGGGCATCAGCACGCCGACGTCGCTGATGGCGGCCACCAGCCCCTTGCCGTCCCGTGAGGCTGCTGCGATCAGGAGCTTCCGAAGGCCGGACCGTGTCTTCGCCGGAACCTCGCCCATCATGCCGAAATCGATGAACGTCAACTTCCACGGATGTTCCGAGGTGCCGGTGTTCGGGGTGACGAAGATGTTTCCGGGGTGCGGGTCGGCGTGAAAGAAGCCATTGGTGAACAGTTGGTCAAACATCACTGACGCGAAAACGGGCGCGACAGTCGCGGGATCAATTCCCGCCAACCGCAGTGCCTCGGTATCCGTGATCTTGATGGCGGTCACGTCTTCAAGGGTGAGCACACGGCGGGTGGTCCGCTCCCACACCACTCCCGGCACCGTCACGCGTGGGTCATGGGCAAAGTCAGCGGCGAACCGCTCCGAATTCGCGGCCTCGTTCAGGTAGTCGATCTCCTCAAGGCTGGTCTGGGCAAATTCCTTGATCAACGCGGGAACATCGGCACGGTCGGACACAATGCGGATCCGGCTTAGCCAGCCTCCCACCCTGCGCAGTGCGGCAAGATCGATATCGACGATGGTCTGGATCCCGGGCCGCTGGACTTTGAAAACCACGCTGCTCAGCCCAGTGTCCTCCGCGTTGCCTGCCAAGAGTTTGGCACGGTGGGCTTGTCCGAGTGAGGCCGCCGCGATGGGCACCTCCTCAACGGAGGCGAACACCGACTCCAAGGGTGCGCCGAGTTCGGCCTCCGCGAGTTGGCGGATGGCTTGGAACGGGACGGGCGGCACTTCGTCCTGCAGGCCCTCCAACTCGGCGGTGATCTCGGGCGGCAGGACGTCGAGCCTCGAGGACATGAACTGTCCCACTTTGATCATCAGGCCGCCAAGTTCCACCGCGAGTTCGTGGAACCGTTGAGCGAAACGCGTCATTCGCCGGGCACGATTGCGTTCAGTCAGCCGGCGCAGGCCCAACCTTGGCAGGAAAAGCTCGAACCACCACGTCACCGCAAGATGCCAGGCAGCGAACCGCAGGATGCGACGGTAACGGGCACGTGCACTCACAGCGCCCGGGACGTGCTCTGCCTGATCCGGTCGAACCGACGTCACCCCTTCAGTCCTGGGCGAGGATCGAGTACAGACGGCGGCGAGCCTCTTCGAGCACCGTCACCGCTTCCCGAACCTGTTGTGGCGTGCCTGTCCGGCCCACTTGCGCTGCGGCCTGGGCGAGCTCGACCCCGGCTTTGGGCAATGCAGCGAACCCGGGACCCGATGCAGCGCCCACGGAGCCCCAGGGTGCGGACGTCTCGGAGCTTGCTACATCTTCCCTGCCTGCTTCGGTCAGGGCGTAGATCTTGCGCCCGCTGGATTCCTCGGAACTGACGAATCCCTCATCAGAGAGCAGCTGAAGCGTTGGGTATACGGAACCCGCGCTGGGCTTCCAGCTTCCGCCGCTGCGTTCCTCGATTTCCCGGATGATCTGGTAACCGTGCATGGGACGCTCAGCCAGGAGGGCCAAAATCGCGGTCCTTAGTTCGCCGCGCCCGGCCCGGCCCCCGGAGCGCTTCTCGAAGCGTGACCGGAACTCTTCCACGGCCTGCCACATGCCATCCAGGTTGTTGCCCATAAAGCCATTTGAAGGGAATGAATTGTGCATCAAGCTCACCTCTGAGATTCGCGAACGATACTGAACGATATAGTCAACGATATAGGTGACGGGGGTCCAAAACAATGGGCATCAGCTGGCAGGATCGTACTGGAAAGCCCTGACTTCCTGGGCACAGCGGCACGCCGCCGCCATCCTTGTGGCCCATTCCAGTGCGGCCTCGTAGGAGGGCAACTCCAGGATGGAATAGCCACCTTCGAGCTGCGACGTTTGCGGGTACGTTCCCTCCCGAACCGAGCCGCCGCCGTCGACCATGACCGGCGGGATGCTTTCATCGATACCCCCGCCGAACACCCACACTCCTGCGTCTTTGGCCTCCTGCACTACGGCGTGGGCCGCTGCAGCCACTGCAGGGAGTTCTTCCTCAGTGATGTCCATGGCAGCACTGGGAAAAGAGATCAGGTACTTGGTCATCGCGATGCTCCTTCAGGCACGGCTGGGTAATCTCGTCATCCTTGCCGATCCTCCGGGGCCCGTAAAGGGCACGACACCCTGCCGGGATCAGAGAGGCAGCCGCGCGTCCAAGCAGGCAACTTTGCCCAAAAGCACTCGTGGCAATAGCGTTTACTGTGGCGAAGTCCATGAAAGGGCAAAGAGTTGATCAGTGTACCGAGAGCCCAAGGTTCCACCGAAGACTTGACCGGCATTGTGGGGGTCGCCGCCCAGGTGATTGTTGCCCTGGGCGAATGGGGCGTCGGCCTGATGACGTTCCTGGAGACCGTGTTCCCTCCCATCCCCAGCGAGGTGATACTCCCCCTCGCGGGGTTCCTGACCCAGCAGGGAAGCATGAACATTGTTCTGGTCTTCGTCACCAGCACGCTTGGCGCATACGCAGGGGCGTTGTTCCTGTATTGGCTCGGATACAAGGTTGGTTTGGAGAGGTCCATCTCGCTGCTTTCGAAACTTCCGCTGGTGGACAGGGAGGACATCGAGAAAGCCTCCGGCTGGTTCGAACGCCACGGCAAGTCCGCGATTTTCTTCGGCAGGCTACTCCCCGGAGTGCGGAGCCTCATTTCCTTGCCCGCAGGCGCCGAACGGATGAACCTCATGACGTTCTCCGTCTTCACGATCGCCGGCGCGGGACTGTGGAACGCAGTACTGATCGGCCTGGGGTCACTGCTTGGCAAGCAGTACCACCTGATCGACCAGTACTCGCGGTTCCTCAACTACGCCGTGTACGCAGCGTTGGCGGTTTTTCTGGGATGGCTCGTTATTCGAAACGTCAGGCGCCGCCGGCAGTCAGCTGACCGCCGGTAGCGACTGCGGGGTGACCGGCATCGGTCTCCGCAGGAACACAGCCACAAGAAGTGCCGCCAGGAGGCACAGCCCGGCATTGACCCAGACGGCGGCTGTCACGCCGCTGAGCACCGAAAGGGCATCTTGCCGGCCGATGGCCAGAATATGCGCGGTGAAGACAGCGCTCATGACCGGAATGCCCAGGGTGATGCCGATCTGCTGGCTCATGGTTGCCAGCCCCGTGGCCAAACCCTGCTCGGATTCAGGCAGGCCCGAGGTTGCGGTGACCATGAACCCGACAATGACCACAAGGTTCGCGACTCCCCCGATGAACGTTGCAGTCAGCAGCAGGCCGATGGAGGCAGGGTCAGCACTGAGCAACACAAGCAGGCCAGTGGCCGTTGCCTGAACGAGGAATCCAAAAACGATCGCCTTCTTGCTCCCGATCATGCCGATGATCTTCGGCCCGAGGACGCCGCCCAGGACAGTACCAAGACCCAATACTGCAAAGGCCAGACCTGCACCGAAAGGTGTGTAGCCGAGGACCTGCTGGAGATACAGGGTCAGGAGGAAAACCAGGGACGTCTCCGTGACAAACGCAAAAATGCCTGCGATGTTCGCCCAGGCCACGGTCGACCGCTTCAGTATCTCCAGCGGCACCAACGGCGACGCAGCACGCCGCTCGACGGCTGCGAACGCAAGGAAGAACACGACGGCGGCCCCCAGGGCACCCAAGGTCAGCGGATCGGTCCACGAGTGCTCGGCAGCGTTGGTGAGTCCGAAAACCAAGGCCAGAAGGCCCAGAGTTACGGTCATTGCCCCCGGTACGTCCAACCGCAGCTTGGCAGCGGGCTTGCTTTCGGCCAGGACGATCGGAGCGATGGCAAGCACTCCAACGGCCACGGGAACGTTCAGGAAGAAGGCCCACCGCCAGCTGAGAAGGTCTGTCAGAAGGCCTCCCAGGATGGCGCCGGTGGTGAACCCAGCGGCCATAAGGGAACCGTTGAGTCCCAGGGCTTTGTCCCTGAGCGGTCCTTCCGGGAACGAAGCCAGCAATAGTGACAAGGCAGCGGGCACGACGATGGCTGTGGCGGTACCTTGGCCCACACGGGCGATCAGCAGTACGGCTGGGTCGACTGCCATGCCACCGGCCAGGGAGGCTGCACCGAGCAGCGCCATCCCTATGAGGAACATCGTGCGGCGGCCAACGATGTCGGCAACACGTCCGAACAGTAAGGTCAGTCCGGCGGCGCACAAGGCGAACGCCGTCGCAATCCATTGGAGGCTCTCCAAACTGAACCCGACGTCGGCACCGATGGCGGGGAGGGCGACGTTGAGGATGGAGAAATCAACGGCGAGGGTGAAGCTGGCCGCGAGCAGGATGATGAGGGCGAGTCGTTGCCTGCCTGCCATTCGGGCAGACGGCGTGGTAATCCGGCGGGCCTCTGATGGGGGTGGAGCCGATCCTGTGGCTAAGTCCTGGTGCGAGGTCATGGGTGTTTCCTTCCGTGGAGTACTTGCTGCGTCCGTCGGCAGTGTCTCGGATCTCCACCTTCACCGAATGCCAGCGCATCAACCACACCCCCTCTTGCCTACCCCTGGCAGGGACAGGACAGTTTCAGGCAGGACCGGCAGAATGGGTTCATGACCAGTCAAAGCGAACTTGGGGAGTTCCTTCGTATCCGGCGCGCTTCCCTGCAGCCGGAGGATGTCGGCCTCCTCAACTACGGCATCCGCCGCGTACCGGGGCTCCGCCGGGAAGAACTGGCGATGCTTGCCGGAGTCAGCAGCACGTACTACACGCGCCTTGAGCAGGGCCAGAGCAGCAACGCCTCCGAGGCTGTCATCGAATCAATCTCCCGGGCCCTGAACCTGAACAGCGATGAACGCACGCACCTGTTCAACCTTGCCCGGGCAACGACCACCAAACGGCGAACAACCATGAAGCCGGACAAAGCCAGACCCGGCACCTTGCGGCTGATTCATTCGATGCCGTCCACGCCGGCTGTTGTCTTGGGCCGCCGGAGCGAAGTGCTGGCATGGAATGCCCTCGGCCACAGGCTTGTCGCCGGTCATCTGGACTTCTCTGCGCCTTCAACGCCGGCGACAAGGCCGAACCTGACCCGGATGCTGTTCCTCGACCCCCACACCCGTGAGCTGTACACACATTGGGGCGAGGAAGCCAAGCGGGCTGTTTCGTCGCTGCGCCTGGTTGCCGGCCAATCCGCGGACGATCCCGAACTGGCCTCCCTGGTTGGAGAGCTGACCATGAAAAGCGAAGAATTCGCAGCCCTGTGGGCCCGGCATCCGGTCGAGAACTGCATGTCCGGACTGAAACACCTTCATCACCCGGACGTCGGGGATCTGGTGCTCAATTTCGAGGTTCTTACCCCTCCGGACGAATCAGGTCACCGGATTCTCATGTATGCGACTGATCCTGGTTCTTCCGCCGAAGGAGCCCTTCAACTGCTGGCGTCCAGCCAAGTGGGCGAAGTTCCCGAGGAAACGCGTTCACTGCAGCCAAGATAGCTGCGGTACACCTAAACTGTGGAGCTAAGGAGATTCGAACTCCTGACCTCTTCGATGCGAACTCCCACCCGGGAGTACTTGGTTCTCTTCATTTCCTCAGACGTCAACGTCACCGACTAACGGACAAGCGGTGGCCGGGCTATTTGCCGGAGGTCGCGCGACCGAAAAGGCGAGAGAACCAGCCCTTCATCCCTGACTGCGGCTGGTGGCCTTTCCCTTCACCGCCAGATGCTTTCTGCTCCCCGCCGATAACCGAGCCGTCGTCCGCAAACCCCTTGCTCATCAGCAAGAGTTCAACATCATCATCGTTCTCTGGCGTGCTCGGCAATCTGGATGCATTTCGGTCCAGATGTTCGAAGTAGGCAGCTGACCGACCGCGTACCAGCGGTTTCCTTGGCGATACAGCGTGATCTCTTCCGCGCGGTAACTGTGAAGTCCACCATTCACCGTCCGGGCAAGAATGCGTTCCTCCCCGGCGGACACGGCGCGGTCATGCCATCTTTTGACGCACTCATCATCCTGCTCGCCCGTGCTGGCTTCTCGCGCTGCGACTGGGTTTGGTTCCGCCCAGTCGTACTCGTTTCGGTGCTCCGAGAGGTCAGACAATGGTGCTCATGACGTTCCAGCCCTGCCCAACCTGAACACGTGGCATCCACCCAGTGGCGCTGGCCCGAGGATACAACCACAAAATTCCCGCGCTGTCACGGGCCAGCACGTCGGCTCGGCCGTCACCGTTGAAGTCTCCGGGAGCGATGATGGCAGTCATGACGTTCCACCCCTGACCGGACCGCACCGGCGGGTACCAGCCACCTGCCCCGTCGCCGGGATAAATCCACAGCACACCGGACGTGTCCCGTGCCAGGACATCAGGTTCCCCATCTCCGGCGAAGTTTCCGCCGCCAAGAATTGTCGACATGACGTTCCACCCCTGACCCACCTGAACCCTGGCGGACCAACCGCCGGCCCCATTTCCCGGATAGAGCCAAAGAACCCCGGCTTGGTCACGGGCCAGGACGTCGGGAAAGCTGTCGCTGTTGAAGTCGCCCGGGCCGACAATGGCAGTCATCGACTGCCAGCCTTGCCCGACCTGAATCCGCGGATGCCAGCCGCCGTCTCCGTCGCCCGGGTACAACCACAGCGCCCCGCCTCCATCCGTGGCGAGCACGTCCGCTCGTCCATCACTGTTGAAGTCGCCGCCAGCCACTATGGACGCCATGGAGTTCCATCCCTGACCCACACGGTCCGGCGGGAGCCAAGCTCCGGCACCATTGGTCGGGTACAGCCACAGGGCTCCGTTGGTGTCTCTGGCCAGCACATCGGCGCGACCGTCGGTCGTGAAATCCCGGTTGGATGGATCCCGGATGACCGCTACTGACCCGTTCCGCGAAGGTACGTAGACCGCGTGTGTTTCGGGATCGATCTTTGGCGTGCCCGGATCCGTGACATAAAGAGTCTGTGTGGTGGTGCTGCCATGGATCACTGACACCGTGTTTAGTCCGATGTGAGTTACGTATAGCGTATGGGTTGCGGAATCTACCGCCACGAAGCGCGGAAAATCCATGTACAGGTCGAATTCGATGGTCCTGACGACCCGGTCCCCGTTGATCACCGAGATGGTCCCGGCGAAGACTCCCGGAACATAGACGTCGTGGGTGACCGAATCCACCGCGATCGACAAAGGACCGCCGCTCGTCGTGGGAATGGTCTGTGTGACCACGCCATCGTTGATGACCGAAACTTTGCTGTTGGAATAGTTGGCCGCGTAGACGGTGTGGGTCGAGGTATCCAGTGCAACCGCCCACACATAGCCGCCATCGATGGGTATCGTGCCGGTCACCTGATCGCCCTCGATGACAGTCAGGCCCGTCATCCCGTTGGCAACGTAGATCTTCCCGGTGCCAGGGTCCACGGCAACATCCATCGGCTGGTGCTCCACCGGAATGGTCGCTGTCACCGTTGTGCCATTGATGATCGACACCGAGTCGCTTGCCGAATTGACCACATACACGGAGTGCGTCAGCGGATCCAGTGCCATTGCGGCCGGGTGTTGCCCGACGACTACCTTCGTTGTCAACACTCCGTTCCTGAACACTGAGACGGTATCGCCTAACAAATCGGCAGCGTAAAACAGTCCCGTCGCGGGATCATAGGCAACGGACGTGAACGTGCCGGAGCCCTCATAGGAATCGCTCACTTCAGGAGCCGCCACCGCAGGGTTACCACTCTGAACGGCAACGGCGGAAACGAGAGCCAGGACCACAACGCTGACGATTCGAGCCAGGTAACTGCGCATGCGGCTCACCCTACCGTCAGTCATGAGCCTCACGGGGTTATCCCGACGATCGGGCGTGAACGTGCCGTTGCAGCCGCTCTCGACCCGTCTCCTATTACGCACTACTATAAGAAATATAAAGACTTTAAAGAATTTATAGGAGTGTAAAAGTGGCCGCGAAAAACCCGTTCAAACCGACAGCTGGTGCCCGCCCACCGCTTCTTATCGGCCGGGACGACATGCGCCAAGATTTCGCCGAGAGCATCGAGAATGGGCCCGGAGCCCCCGGGTTGCTCTCCATCTTCACCGGACCCCGCGGCATCGGCAAGACCGTCATGCTGGGGGAAATTGAAGACGAAGCCATCGAGCACGGCTGGATTGTCATCTCGGAAACCGCCACGGCCGGACTCGTGGACCGCATCGGCAGCGCCGTCCGCGCCGCGGCTGAAGAGCTCGGGGACGGCCCTGCCGGCCGCCGGATTACCGGCGTGACGCTCGGAATCCTCCGCGTGGATACCCAGCTTCCGGCTGTGCGTGAGGTTCACTGGCGGCGGCAGATTACCGAACTGCTGGAAAAGTTGAGCGAGCAGGACACCGGGTTGCTGATCAGCATCGACGAGATTCATGCCGTGGACCGGACGGAGCTCTCCGAAATCGCAGCGGTCGTCCAACATCTGATCCGGGAGAGCCTTCCCATTGGCCTGGTCCTTGCTGGTCTGCCTAAATCTGTCGAAGACCTGCTCAACGAAGGCGTCTCCACCTTCCTTCGCCGCGCCGAAAAGTACGACCTGCACAGGACCTCGATAGACGAGGTCGCCGAAGCCTTTAGAGATACTTTCTCCGAAAGCGGCGTGAGCATCAGCGACGAACATCTCCGGCAGCTGGCCGAAGCGACCGGCGGCTACCCATTCCTGATCCAGCTCGTCGGCTACCACGTGTGGAGTCAAGCGAGAAAATCAGGGGCCGTAGTCACCGACGAGGCGCTGGCTGCCGGTGTACAGAAAGCCCGCCGCCGTATGGGTGCCACCGTCCTGCAGTCTGCCTACTCGGCTCTATCCGATGTCGATCAGTCGTACCTGCTGGCCATGGCTGAAGACGATGGCCCATCCAGCACAACGGCAATCGCGGAGCGTTTGGGTGTGAACGCCGTATACGGCGGCCAATACCGGCTCCGACTTCTGGCCGCAGGGGTCATTGAAACAACAAGCAGGGGGTACGTGGACTTCGCTGTCCCGACATTCCGCGAATTCCTCCGCGACACACCCGCTTATGGACTTCGGTTGCAGCACCCAAAACACTGAGAGCCACGCTGTAGCGCTCTGCTCCGGAGGGGGTCAGCCGTTTCACTGGTGCCTATATGACCCTATCCAAGCCAAAGCGTTACGTATGTGTTTATTCCGTCAGGTCCGACGGCTCAAATTCCTTGCAAACTGTGGAGCTAAGGAGATTCGAACTCCTGACCTCTTCGATGCGAACGAAGCGCTCTACCAACTGAGCTATAGCCCCCGGACCAGACGTTTCCGCCAGACCAGTGTCCCTAGGCTACAAACTTTCCCGGCGCTTTTCCAACCACGACACGAACGTCTCCGCGCCAAGCGCTTTCTCCGGTGCGAGGTTGTGTCCGGAGCGCAGGAAGGCCCCCATGCTGCCGGGCAACGGAACGGTGAGAATCAAACCCCGCGCGCCGGTCACAGCCTTCCAGGACCCGGCCAGGGCGCGCATGGAGAGAACCTCCGGACCGCCTACCGTCCGCAGGTGGTGCAGCGAAGGAAGAGAATCCGACAACGCTTCTTCCAACAGAACTGCTGCAACATCCGCCGGAGAAATCGTCTGGAAATCCACGCCTTTGAACACTGGGATCAGCCCGACCCGGGAACCCGCAGCGAAGACCCCAGCAACCAGACTGTGGAACTGGGTCGCCCTGACCACCACGGTTTCCAGCGGCGCCCCGGCATACTTTCGTTCCTTATCGGCTTTGGACACGTAATAGGGAAAGCTGCTGATATCACAATTGATGATGGAGAGCATCACGGCTCTTGGGACGCCGCTGGTGTGGGCGGCAGCCAGAAGCCTCGCGCCGCCGTCGGCGAATTGTTTTTGCGTCTTGCCGAACTGGCCTTCGAGGCAGTCAATAACGACGTCGGCACCCGCCATAGCGGCCGCCAGGCCTTCACCTGTGGTGACGTCGCCGGCGAAGTAAGTGGCGCCGTCGTGATGACTTGCCGAACCGACCGGCGGAACGTGCCGGCTGAGGACTGAAACCTTATGCCCTGCCGCCAAAGCGAGCCGGACAACCTCGCGGCCCACCTGTCCGGTGCCACCAGCGACGCAGATGGAACTCATGGTTCGTTACGCGCGGCGTCGTTGCAGGACATCGTCCAGGTTGCTCAGGGCACTCGGGGCCTTGGCTGAAGCGACTGCGGTAGCAGCGTCAGTTTGCCCGGCGGCCTGCTTCAGGACGGGCTTGCCGACAGGTTTCGGGGCCTCCGGAAGGTCAAGGGGCTCCGGCGCCGGACGGGGCGCCTTGGCAGCGTCGACATACGTGGGCTTGGGAACCTCTACGGGCTTCCAGCTCGCACCTTTGGAGTCAACGGCGGCCTGCGCCGACTCGTCGCCGGCCGCAACTGCGACGGCCAACGCCGCTTGGCGAAGTTCGACCGCCGACAGGCGGGCGGCCTCACGACTGGTGGCTTCGGCGTCGAAAACTGTGGTTTCCTTCGCCTCTACAACCGGCTCCTTCGGCAAGTAGCGTGCTGGTGTCGGAATGGGCGACGCCTGCGCTGCACGGCGTGCGCGTCGTTCACGAAGATCCCGAAGGGCGAGCTTACGCAAAACGACGACGGCGACCACCGCACCGATGAACGAGACCAGGGGCAACCAGACAGAGCCCGTGCCGAAAAGACGGAGTATGCCGGAAACGATTGCCGTCACGAGCAAGGCAAGTCCGGACACCGCCAGTGTGAGCCGCGCGTAGCGGATGGTGAACGGAGTGCTGGACGACTTCCCCAGGGACGGCTCTGACGCGCGGGAATCCTGGGGCGACGCCTGTGCTTTGCTGTGCATGGTCTCCATCGGTTTCTCCTGCTGAGGTGCCAAAGTCAGTACCACCCCTGCCTGCGGTTCGTCTGGTTCGTCGTCGAAAGCCTCTGCTGGAACAGCGGCCGCTTGGACTTGTTGCCGCCTGTTCCGAAGAACGTACGGCGCCACCCAGACCATCCACAGCGCGACAGTGACCACGAGTATCACTGAGCTGCTGAGAGGGAAGTCCACATTCAAAACCGTAGAAGCAAATCACCGGGGGTGGCGGCATTGCGGCCGGTGTGTCGTGGTCGAGTCCGCAAATGACTGGAGATAAAGCTGAAAAGCCCTATGACCTGCCCGTTTGTCCTTTGAGCCATCTGCGCAAGAGACCCTCCGGGACTTCTTCGGAGGTCAACGCGAAGGAGCGATGGTCAGCCCACTGTCCGTTGATGTGCAGATACCTTTCCCGGTACCCTTCGTCGCGGAATCCGAGCTTTTCCACCACGCGCAGGCTGGGCCCGTTTTCGGGGCGGATATTGATTTCCATCCGGTGCAGACCCAACACAGTAAAGCAGTGGTCGGTGGCCATGGCTACAGCTGTGGGAGCGATCCCGCGCCCGGCCCGGTCTTTGTCCACCCAATAGCCAAGCGTGGCCATCATGGCCGATCCCCACACAATCGACGAGACCGTCAATTGGCCAACGATGGCGGGCTCCCGCGCGCCTGCCGTGCGTTCAACGATGACGAACGGCAATGCGGTGGACTGTCGGGCCTGCTCGTTCAGGGACGAAACCATTTGGCGGTAGCTGGGGAGGCGGCCACCCGGAGCCGGGTTGGACGCCTCCCACGGTGCCAGCCAATCACTGTTCCGGGAACGGACCTCGGACCATTCCCGCTTGTCGCGATAGCGGATGGGCCGAAGGGCCAGGTCTCCGCACTCCAGCGTTACCGGCCAGATCGCAGACCCGTACATCCGTGTTACTGGGGAAGCGTGGCGGTGAAGTTCGGCAGCCACTCGCGCAGCTCAGGACCAAGGTCTTCGCGTTCGCACGCGAGCTCGATGCACGCCTTCAGGTAGCTGAGCTTGTCGCCGGTGTCATAGCGGCGGCCGCGGAACACCACGCCGTACACGCCATAGCCTTCGCCCTCGCCCGCAGCCAGGACCTCAAGCGCATCGGTCAGCTGGATTTCGCCACCGCGGCCGGGGCCGGTCTGCTCCAGGACTTCGAAGACGGCCGGGTGCAGCACGTAGCGGCCAATCACGGCGAGGTTTGACGGCGCCTCTTCCGGCGACGGCTTTTCCACCAACTGCTTGATACGGACGTAACCGTCCTCGCCGATGTCCTCGACGTCGGCGCAACCGTAAGCGCTGATCTTGGAAGGCTCGACCTCGATCAGGGCTACCACGGAACCGCCGGTCTTCTGCTGGACCGCAATCATTTCGCTCAGGAGGTCGTCGCGGGCGTCGATGAGGTCATCGCCCAGCAGGACGGCAAAAGGCTCGTAGCCGACGTGCTGCTTTGCACGAAGGACTGCGTGGCCGAGGCCGTTCGGGTCGCCTTGGCGGACATAGTGGATGTCGCCCAGGTTGGTAGCCGACTGAATCGCTTCCAGCTTGGCGGTGTCGCCCTTCTCAGCCAGGGTCGCTTCAAGCGCCGGAACACGGTCAAAGTGGTCTTCCAGGGCGCGCTTGCTGCGTCCTGTGATCATGAGGACGTCGTGCAGGCCAACCTTCACCGCTTCTTCGACGACGTACTGGATGGCGGGCTTATCGACCACAGGCAGCATTTCCTTCGGCATCGCCTTGGTGGCGGGAAGGAACCGGGTACCAAGACCCGCTGCGGGGATGACGGCCTTACGGACAGCGTTGTTATCGAGAGTCACCGGACTAATGTAACGGAAGGAAGAGAGCATCAGGTAAACCCCCCGCCGCGCGGGCCGCACATTTTATTGCCGGAAACACACAAGGAAACACTTTAACCGGACCCGACGAACCCCCAGGATTGGATACAGATGGCGTCGAAAGAAGACATCCGCCGCAACCGGCGGCTGTACAGGAGGGCCCTGACACCAGGGCAAATCGCTGATGCGGGCGAAGCGATAGCCCGGCACGGTTCCTCGTGGGCCAGCTCCGTCACGTCCGGAACACCGTCGTCGTTCGCGGTGTACGTGGGAGTCGCCTTCGAGCCACCCACCATGCCACTCCTTGAAGCCCTCCACGAAGCGGGCCATGAAGTCCTGCTCCCCGTCTGCGAACCGGAACGGCAACTGAGTTGGGTGTATTGGACGCCGTCCACGGTCTTCACAAGGTCCGCCTACGCTCCCATCGACGAACCCACCGGTGAGCGCCTGGACAGTTCAGTCGTCGCTTCGACGGCCGGAATCTTCATGCCGGCCACCGCAGTGGACCGGGACGGAAACAGGATTGGCCAAGGCGGCGGTTATTACGACCGGCTCCTGCAGGGCCTGGACGCGTCCGGCCGGCGGCCGCCCACCATCGCGGTGGTGTACGACGACGATCTGTTGCCTTCAGGCTCCATACCCGCCGAGGCCTTCGATCGCCCCGTGCGGGAAGTGCTGACACCTTCGGGCATTGTGGTTCTCGACAACGCAGCGGAGCCCGTCTGACTCCCGGTCATTTCCGGCGGGTTCCGGTTGGTGAGCTCCGGCACAAGTGCTGGCACACCGCAGGGGGACGGATGATAGAATTGGCACTCAGGCCCTGGGACTGCTAATGCGGAAGTTATTCGGCACGGCGGAGCAGGACCTGAACTTTGTCCTAAAGGAGGAACTCAGTGCCCACATACGCATACGCCTGCAAAGACTGTGACCATGCCTTCGACATCGTCCAGTCCTTCTCAGACAGCTCCCTGACAGAGTGCCCTGAATGCAAAGGCACGCTGCGCAAGAAGTTCAACAGCGTGGGCGTCGTCTTCAAGGGCTCTGGTTTCTACCGCACTGACTCCCGTGACGCCAAGGGCAGCACAGTATCCGCTGCGCCCACGTCACCGGCTGCACCCGCAGCTGCGGCCACGCCCGCTCCCGCACCGGCCGCCGCGGCGAGCTAGCTCCGGAACTTTTCCACATAGGCAACCCGGCCCCTGTTAGGCGGCCGGGGCTGCTGACTACCGTGGCGGCATGTCACACTCCGCCCGTAGCGCCTTCCTTGCCCATGCCGAGCGTTCAGCTGGAACAGCTGGACATGAACGGTTGCCGTACCACCCCTCGCCCTCCCCCAGGCGCTTTCCACGGGGGTTCGGCCGTGCGCGGCGCAACGGACCTCCAAAGCGAAAGCCCACACTCAGGGCGTGGCTTTCCCGCAACCGGCGGCTTTGCGTCGCGCTGCTTCTATGCCTTGCTGCCGGTCTGGCGGTACAGCAGCTGACTCCTGTGTCGGCCGCCCGGGTCAGCGTCCTGGTCGCAGCCCGTGATCTACCGGCCGGCGCGAGCCTGAAGGAGTCAGATTTCACCAGGGTCGATGTCGCAGCCGAACTGGCCATCTCCGCAAGGGTGGATGATGTCGCGACCCTGGTTGGGCGCCAGCTGGCCTCGCCTTTGGGCAAGGGACAAACACCCACGGACTCAAGCCTCCTGGGCCCTGGCTTGCTCGCGGGCACTCCTGCAGGTTCCGCTGCCGTCCCCCTGCGCATGGCAGATCCTTCTTCCATCCAGCTTCTGTCGCCGGGGCAGCTGGTGACCGTTGTCCTCACAGCGTCCGGCAGTTATGACGAATCCCGCCAGAGCCAGGTTTTGGCTGGCCCTGTTCCTGTTCTCTGGACTTCGGCCCAGGGCGGCAAGGCCGGCGAATGGCTTGGCACCAGCGATACAGAAGGGCTGGTGGTGGTCGCTGCCAACCCCCAACAAGCAGAAAAGCTTGCCGGCGCATCCACGCAAGGCAAGCTTTTCTTTGTTCTGGTCAGCCCATGAAGCTGCTCAATCGCTCATCCCCAGTGCGGGGGCTTCTGTTCCTTCAACCACTGCTCGTGGTCATAGCCTGCTTCATCGCCCCATCTGCGGGGATCGTCCTCCGCGGCCTTGGTGGGGGGGATGCCGCCCGAGCTGTGCTTGGCAGCCGTCGGCTCGGCGGCTTTTTCAGCTGCCGTGTTGTCCGATCCACTGTTCTCCCCGGCAGAGCCGTCGGTGGAACTATTTCCTTGTTCCGTCATTGGTGCTTCTTTCCTGTCCCCTGTCTGGTCCCGCGTCCCCTTGGCATCCTCCTCGGGTTGGTGATCCGGGCCGGTGGCCGGGGAACGGGTGAACACAGGCTGAGCCTTGTCCAGATTCAATTGTTCAACATCCATGTCCAGGAAGCCATGTTGAGACGACTCGGCAGCCTTCGGAATGTGGTTTTCCAGTCCAAGGTAGGAACCGATGCGATCGGCGCAGGAGGACGGGTCCGTGAAGACTTCGATCGTCCACAGCGACATATAACGCCACCCCATGCGCTCCAGCAGTTGAGGCCGCAGCCGGCTGCGTTCACGGACACTCATGCGCCGGTATCGTTCCGTGCCATCGGACTCGATGGCTACGGGCGTGGGAATTTCAGCACCTTCCCTGCCAATGGTGTGCACAGGATCAGCGGCTGCGGCTATGTCCAGCACACCGTCGTAAAGGTGCCAGACACGGGCGCCGCGGGCACGCAGTCGTTCGCCAAGATCCGCCACCAACGGGTCCTCGCCAAGTGCTTGCTCGCTGGCAACGGCACGGGATGCCGGGGTTCCGAGATTGCTGTTCCCCGAGAGCTCCCTGTCCAGCAACTCGTAGAAGTCCACTGCGCCGTGCGCCAGGCGATCGAGGTCGAGGTCCTCGGGCCGGAAGCAGCTCAGGACGTGCATGGAGCGCCGGGCCCTGGTCATGGCCAAGGCAAAGCGGTTACGCCCACCCTCAGTGGACAGCGGTCCAAAGGAGTGGAGCGCCCGGCCATGCGGGGTGCGTCCATACCCGAGGGAGAAGATCACATGGTCCCGCACCAAGCCCTGCGCGCGTTCCAGATCCACCACGCGGAAGGATTCGGGGCCGGCGGCGAAGAAGGAAGACAGCAATGGATGGTTCGGCAGTTGGAGCCTGATGGCCTCGCCGATCCTGGCAGCGTGGCGCAGGCTTGCCGTCACCACAGCCAAGCTGGTGCGGGGACGCAGCGTGGCATGTTCAAAGACAAGATCCACCACCCGGTTGACCTCGGCAGTGACGGACTCGACCCCCTCGTGATCGGCGCCCGGAAGGCCGGTGCCGTCAGGGATGTACTCCACAAGGATCGAGCGATCCAATCCCGTAACCGAGTTGCCGTCGGGCAGCCGCTTCAGGCCGCCGTCGTAGTAGTTCTTGCTCAGCTGCAGGATCAAGTCTTCATCCACTGCCCGATACACCCAATTCAACTGCCACGATGGCAAGACCCTGGCCAAGGCCTTGAAGGCACTCTCCACAGTCTCGTGGCTCGCGACTCCGGCAACCGGGGGTTCGACGGCCACGCTGAAGGTCCGCGCATTGGCAATCTTCGCGTCGCCGAAAGCAACTACCTGCCGTGCACGGGCGATCGCGGGAAGGACCGCTTGCAACGAGGTGGACTCAGCGTCGATGACCACAACAGCATCAAACTTCTGCTCAGCCGGCAGGACGCCGGTCAGCAGGTACGGGCTGACCGACCACACCGGGACAAGCAACGGCACGAGGTCCGGGGCTTGGGCGCTCAGCGCAGGCAGGGTAACCCGGCCGTCTTTCAGCAAGGCCCGCAGCAGTTCAGCCTGGCGAGGGTGCTCCACCAATCCCTGGCGCCACCTTTGGGCAAGCTGCCATCGGAGCCGCGCAGCACCGCTGGCGATGTGGGCTTGGTCAGCAAGCCGGAACTCAGCTTCGAGGCGCCTCAGGGAGTCGCCGTCGGACATCGCAAGATAGTCGTCGCCGCTGATCATTGCTTCCAGCGCGGACTGCCACCAAGCCAGGTCCAGCTCCGCGGCCACCGAGGACGCAGGTACCTCCCGCTCCGCCAGATCCGCCAAAAGCTCCCCGAGGCCGTGCTCGCGCATTTCTTCAATGAGGAGCGTGCGTTCGGGCAAGGTTTCCAGCGTGGCGGTGTCGGCTACGAGCTGTTCCAAGCGTTCCATCAGCTCCGCGTAAGGCGTACCGTGGAGCGAGCCTCCGGCCGACGTGTGTTTGAGCGCCTCACCGAGGCGCCGCAGCTCAGCGTCCAGCTCCCGGTACAGTGCGCCGAGGTCGGCCAGGCCGGAAGGAACGGCCGGGTGCCGCTGCGTAGTGGCGTAACCGGCCCACAACGCACGCTGCTCCTGGACAAGGACCAGCGAGCTGTGGAGATCGGCGATATGAACACCGGGCCGCACATACTCCTTGGCGACCCGCCGCAGCCGGGACCGCTGCATGGAAGGCATCTCGATGTTCCGCTCGCGGCGCCACGCAGAACTGGCCGTCGCGGAGATCAAATCGTGAACCGGACGGTCAAAGATGTCCGGCGTGAACTTGTCCAGGCTCTCGCGCACGGCAATCAGGAGTTCGAGCTGCGCGCCCCACTCAGTAAAGGTTTCTCCCAGGCGGATCTCAGCGTGATCGGACACCTGTTTCATGCGGTCACGCAGGACAGGAAGCTTCTCAGCCGCCAAGCGGGCAAGTTGCTGCGCTTCCTCGGTTTCCTTGCGGGTGACCAATCGGGCACCGTACCAAGGGCTGTTGGTCGAAGCCCGGCTGAAACTGCCAAGTTCGGCAGCGCGACGGAGCCGGGCCGCCAGCTCTTCCCGGTCCTTGATGTTGTCCAGGACACTGCGCTTCAAGCGAACTGTCGTGGAGGGCGCCGGATGGATCGAAGTCAGTTCAGCAAGTGACTGCATGGCCTGATACGGCGAGCATCCCCATCGCTCGCGCACGTTATGCAGGGAGGCGACATGGTCCATGAGGGCGTGCCGATGCCCGGTCAGTGTCTGGTGAAGGTTGCCGAGCTGGGGCTCAAGAGCCTTCTCGTTGCGCATGATGGCCCGGACCAGCTGGCCCTTGAGCTGCTGGGGGGTGGCTCCATTGCCTGGCCGGAACAGAAGCGAATCCAGCCCCAGTGATTCGAGGTGAGCGGAAAGCCCGGCAAGGCTGGACTGCCTGTCCCCCACCACCAGGACCGATTTTCCTTCGCACACCAGTGCGCCAATGGCGTTGATGGCAGTCTGCGTTTGTCCGCTGCCCGGGGGTGTGCTGACCACCAGGGAGTCTCCAGCCCGAACGGCGTCAACCACGTACTGCTGGTCCGTGTCGGCGTCGAGCAGGAGCAACTCTTCGGCCGGGTCACGGAGGTCCAAGCTGGGGAACCTGCCTGCCTTGATGGGTTCCGGCTCGATGTCGCCACCGTTGGCCGCCGTCGCCAAGGCCGCCACGGTGGGGTTGTTCAGGTTGATCCAAGGATCATCCAGGTTGCCCGACAGATCGGCCAGGGTTGTCACCAGGAGATTGAACTCAACCTCAGCGCCATGGATCGGCTGAACCAGCGTGGACAGGCGATCCAGGACGGGTTGCGGATCCAAACGTGCGGTGTTGTAAGCCATTCGCGCCACGGCATTGACGTCAAAGACGATGCCATGGACGGTCTTGAGGTGACGCACCAGGGCGGGGTTCATCCGGGCTTGCTCAGTGAGCTGAAGTTCGAAGTCGTCCTCCCCCGGCCGGACCGTCAGGACGATGGACGTGAGCATCACGGGTGCGGAGACGCGCTGTGGCTTGCCGCCCACCGCAGAGGTCCACACCACGGTGCCGGCAGAAAGATACCCGGCTTCGATACCGCGGTCGTTGCTGAGCTCGAAAATCTTGGATCGGATATTGCGCGCCGCACGTGCCGCGACCAAGTACTGCTGGCGGTCCCTGATGAGCGTCGACAGGCGCGTCCGACGCCCTGCCAGCAACTGCGCCAGCCCCGAAGGGTGCGCGTTGCTGAGGTCAATGGCGCCTTCGGGCGTCTTGACGAAACGCAGCATAGTGTCTGCCCCGGTGACGGGTTTGAGACCAGACAGCCATTTGCGGAGCTCTTCGGAGCCCTCTTCCTGGCCTTGACCTACTGACACAACTTCTGCCTTCTTTTCTGTACTAGCTTTAGACGCCTTGGACCATACCGGCATACTTTCGAGGGTAGCGGGAATCCACGGCGAGCCCGCTCCGCAACGCTGTTCCGACGCGAAATTGCCCGGTTTTCACTGCAACATGTCAATCGCTCACCGGCAGGGAACTGCCGGAAAAGCACAGTGGCCGGCTTCCCGATGGAAGCCGGCCACTTAGAATGCTATTCCCACTCGATGGTTCCCGGTGGCTTGCTGGTGACGTCCAGCACCACGCGGTTGACCCCATCGACCTCGTTGGTGATGCGGTTGGAGATGCGCGCCAGGAGGTCGTAGGGCAAACGCGACCAGTCCGCCGTCATGGCGTCTTCGGAAGACACCGGACGCAGCACGATCGGGTGGCCGTACGTACGTCCGTCGCCCTGCACGCCAACGCTGCGAACATCGGCCAGGAGGACAACCGGCATCTGCCAGACGTCGTTGTCGAGGCCAGCGGCCGTCAGTTCGGCGCGAGCGATGGCATCGGCCTTGCGCAACAGATCGAGCCGTTCCTTGGTCACTTCGCCCACGATGCGGATACCCAGGCCGGGGCCGGGGAACGGCTGGCGGCCTACGATTTCCTGCGGCAGACCCAGCTGCGCGCCTACGGCACGAACCTCGTCCTTGAACAGGGCGCGAAGCGGCTCAACCAGCTCAAACTGCAGGTCGTCGGGGAGCCCACCGACGTTGTGGTGGCTCTTGATGTTTGCAGCACCCTCGCCACCACCGGACTCGACGACGTCCGGGTACAGCGTCCCCTGGACCAGGAACTTGATCTTCTCGCCTTCGGCAGCAGCCTGGGCAATGATGGCCCGCTCTGCTTCCTCGAAGGCGCGGATGAATTCGCGGCCGATGATCTTGCGCTTGGTTTCGGGATCGCTGACGCCGGCAAGAGCCGACAGGAAGCGTTCCTGCTCGTTGGCAACATAGAGGTTGACGCCCGTGGCGGCCACGAAGTCACGTTCGACCTGTTCCGCTTCGCCTTCACGGAGCAAGCCGTGGTCTACGAAGACACAGGTGAGCTGGTCGCCGACAGCACGCTGGACAAGTGCAGCGGCAACTGCGGAGTCGACGCCACCGGAAAGGCCGCAAATGACCTTGGAGTCGCCAATCTGCTGGCGGATGCGCTCCACCTGCTCTTCAAGGATGTTGCCGGTGGTCCAGTTGGGGCTCAGACCGGCGCCCTTGAACAGGAAGTTCTCCAGGACATGCTGGCCCAGAACGGAGTGCTTGACTTCCGGGTGCCACTGCACACCGTAGAGGCGCTTCTCATCGTTGGCGAAGGCAGCCACGGGGGCGCCGGCCGTCGTTGCCAGTACTTCGAAGCCCTCGGGTGCCTCGTGGACGGAGTCGCCGTGGCTCATCCAGGTGTTCTGGGACGCCGGGACACCGTCGAGAATGGAACGTGCATCGCCCACCAGGAGCGCCTCGGTTGCGCCGTACTCACGCAGCCCGGTCTGGGCCACTTTGCCACCCAAGGCGTTTGCCATGGCCTGGAATCCGTAGCAGATACCGAAAACGGGAACCCCGGCCTCGAAGAGGTCGGCGCCTACGAACGGTGCGCCCTCAGCGTAGACGCTGGAGGGTCCGCCGGAAAGGATGATGGCTGCCGGGTCTTTGGCCAGAAGCTGCTCGGTGGTGAAGGTGTGCGGAACAATTTCCGAATACACATTTGCTTCACGGACGCGGCGGGCAATCAGCTGCGCGTACTGGGCACCGTAGTCAACAACCAGCACCGGCTTCTGGGAAGTCTGGGGTGCGGTGGGAGTAGTCACCAACCAAGACTACTTTGCCGGACCGCCCCCGCGCACGTTGACAAGGGCGGCCGGAGGCCAAAACGGGCACTCCCGTTAGGCATCTCACATCGGGAACGGCCAGTGGCGCCTAGTAGCGCTTGGAAGCCTGGGGATTGGCTGCCAGTTCTGCTTCCACCTGTGCGTGGAACTTCTTCTCCACAATGAAGGACAACAGCGGAATCACGCCGCCCAATGCCAGCAGGACCATCTTGGAGAACGGCCACCGCATCAACGACCACAAGCGGAAGTTGGAGACGAGGTAAACCACGTACATCCAGCCGTGCACGATCAGCACCGTGGTGGAGATGTTGAATCCACCAATGACGCCCTTGGGCTCGGATTCGGCAAAGCCAAAGCCAAAGGGCTGGCCCGTCACGGCGTTGGTTCCGCCGGCGAAGAGTGAAACACCGAAAACGTACCGAGCGATCAGTTCAGCGCACAGCAGGAGCAGCATGGCACCAGTCAGGTAGGCCATGACTTTGTAGAACTTCAAGGCCGAACGGATCTGCGCTTCCGTCCCGCCGAACCGCCGCTTTTTGGGCTTCGGTCCTGACTGCTCAGGCTGGATGGCAGGTTTGGGCTCAATCATTGCTGCACCTTATGTTCTGGGTCGGGACTTGAAGGTTCGGTAGTTGCGGGCAAGGCATGGGGGTCTTCAGGGACCTCATCGTAGTAGTCGTCGTCCTCGTCGTCCTCGAGGTCCCGGCGGTAGTCATCACGCACCAGCCGCCACCAGATAAAGACGGAGAATCCGGCGAACACCACCCATTCCACGGCGTAGAAGAGGTTCAGCCAGTTGATCTGCTCTGCCGGTGGCTGGGGTGGAATATTGAGGGCTTTGACGTTGTCGCCCAGTGGGACGCTCACACCGCCAGCCACCTCGGATGTGGCCGCTATGAAACCGGGGTAGCTTGAAACATCCCAGCTGTTGATGAGTTCCGCGGTGGAGACCGCCGACGCGCGGCCCGGGCCGGCGTCGACATTTGGTACGGGCGCTTCGGACGGTATCAGGCGACCGGTCAGCGTAAGAGTGCCCGACGGCGGCGGGCCCGCTTGGGCGGCATCAGCCACCCAGCCGCGTGCTACGGGAATCCAGGTCTGCGGCGAGGCGGCGACACCCTTCAGCGTAGGAGCGCCGTTGACCTCGAAGGCCGTGACGATCCAGAAACCTTTTTGGTTGTTGTAAAGCCTGCCCTCGACCAGGACCTGCTTGCCTGGATCGTAGGAGCCGGTGGCGGTGACCATCTGGTCGGAAACAGAGCCGGGAAAGAACTGGCCCGGCTTCAGGACGTCGACCAGGGGTTTGACTTCTTCAGTGGTGGAAGCAGCAGGGCTCTCGTGCTGGGTGGACCGGCCGAGCTGCCACTGGCTAAGCAGCACGAACACCCCGGACAACAGAAGCGCAAAGACCAGTCCTGCGATCCAGCGGGGTTTCAGAGCGGTTTTCAACACCCCTTAACCGTACTTCGTCCGGCTGTAGAACAACGAAACGAGGGCTGGGGCCGCCTGGAGGGGCACCAATCCTTAGTGGTCGAAGAAGACCAGGCTGGAGTTGATGAGCTCGGAAATCACTTCGGGATCGTGCGCACGGCGCAGGGACTCCCTGAATGATTCCTTGGAGAGGGAACGCGCAAGCGTGGCCAGAACTTCAAGATGGTCCGAGAAGGAGCTGGCCGGTGTGGCGATGAGGAGGATCAGTGTGGCAGGGCCGTCTGCAGCACCGAAGTCCAGCGCATGGCCAAACTTGGTGACGCCTACGGCGATGGAGATCCGGTCCACGAATTCGCTGCGGGCATGCGGAAGACCGATTCCGCCGGGAAGCCCGGTGGCCAGCTGGTGTTCTCGCGAATGTACCTGCTCCAGGAAACCATCAAGGTCCGAGATCCGTCCGGCCTGATGGAGCTTTTGAGCCAACTGTGCTGCGGCGTCGATCTTGTCCTCGGCAACAAGTTCAAGAATGACCGTGTCCGGGGTGGTCAGTTCCGCATCATATCGGTCCAGTGGTTCAGCCAAGTCGTGTTCCCTCCATGTGGCCTCCCGGCCTCAACTCCCTGCGCCTGTCAGCGGAGGGGAACGATGTCATCCACTCCCATGCGTGCGGCATCCGCCGATTCGTCATCGGGTTGCTGCTGGCTGAGTCGTTCAGCCTCCACACGTGCAAGGTAGTGCTTGATCTCGCTTTCACGCTGAGCATCGCTCCAGCCCAGGATTTCTCCCATCAGCTTAGCCACTACGGGCGCCGCAGACACACCCCGGTCCCACGCTTCAATGGAGATCCGGGTACGGCGGGTCAAAACATCGTCGACGTGCCGAGCGCCTTCATGGGTTGTTGCGTAGACGACTTCGGCTGCCAGGTAGTCGTCGGCGCCCGGAAGCGGCTCGCCCAGTTCGGGCCTGTCGGAGATCGTGGCGAGGACTTCCGATGCCATGGACCCAAAGCGGTTGAGCAGGTGCTCCACGCGTGCCACGTGCACACCTGCTTGCTCGGCGGACCTCCCCCGCCGGTTCCAGGCCGCTTTGAATCCCTCCGCTCCCAGCAAAGGAATGGTGTCGGTGCAGCTGGAAGGGACACGCTCGTCCATGGCCCTCGTTGCTTCGTCCACGGCATCCTTGGCCATGACACGGTAGGTCGTGTACTTCCCACCGGCCACCACCACCAGACCGGGGACGGGGTGGGCCACTACGTGCTCGCGGGACAGCTTGGCGGTGGAGTCATTGTCACCTGCCAGAAGCGGACGGAGTCCCGCATAGACACCTTCAACATCTTCACGGGTCAGGGGACGCTTGAGTACCTTGTTGACGTGCTCCAGCACGTAGTCAATGTCCTTGCTGGAGGCAGCCGGATGGGCCTTATCCAACGTCCAGTCCGTGTCGGTAGTACCGATAATCCAGTGCCGGCCCCAGGGAATCACGAAGAGCACCGACTTTTCAGTACGAAGGATCAGACCCACAGTGGACTGGAAGCGGTCCCGTGGCACCACCAGGTGGATTCCCTTGGAGGCACGGACCTTGAGCTGGCCACGGTCTGTGACCATGGCCTGCGTTTCGTCTGTCCACACGCCGGTGGCGTTCACCACCTGCTTGGCCCGGATCTCGAAGACGCTGCCGTCCTCCTGGTTTTCCACCTTGGCACCCACCACGCGTTCGCCCTCCCTGAGGAAGTCGACCACGCGGACCCTGTTGGCCGCGTGTGCCCCGTAATGCGCCGCTGTCCTGACAAGGTTGACCACAAGCCGGGCATCATCGACCTGGGCGTCGTAGTAACGGATCGATCCCACGAAGGCATCGTCTTTGAGGCTGGGAGCCGCACGCAGGGTGCCGCGTCGGAAGAGGTGCTTGTGCATGGGGACACCACGGCTGTGGCCGGACGTCAGACCCAAGGTGTCGTACAGCATGATGCCTGCGCCCACGTAGGGGCGTTCCCAGAAACGGTGGGTCAGCGGGTAGAGGAACGGAACGGGCCGGACCAGGTGGGGTGCGATCTGCTGGATCAGCAATCCGCGTTCCTGCAGGGCTTCCTGGACCAGCCCGAAGTCCAGCATCTCCAAATAGCGGAGGCCACCATGAATGAGCTTTGAGGAGCGGGATGACGTGCCGGACGCCCAATCCCTGGCTTCGACGATGCCAACTGTGAGCCCGCGCGTGACCGCGTCCAGGGCAGCACCAGCGCCCACCACGCCGCCACCGACAATCAGGATGTCCAACTCCTTGCCTGGCTCGGCAGTGGCTTTCAGGACATCAATGGATGCGGCACGGGATTCCGGGCTCAGTGCCCCCGGAGAATTCACCTGCGGACCGCCTGCGACATTGCTCATCGGACCCCTCCTCAAACGCAACAGCTGGTAATCCCCTACCCTACTTGTTGCTCGTCGCCTTGGGCAGGGCTGCCGATGAGGTGCATCCGGACAGAATCCGGCAAAAAAGGACCCCGGGAGCAGCGTGTGGTCTGTTCCCGGGGCCCTCCTTCTGTTTTAGGCCTAGCCGAGGTACGGCGAAACGACGACGTCGACCCGCTGGAACTCTTTCAGGTCCGAATAGCCGGTGGTCGCCATGGAGCGACGCAGGGCACCAATGAGGTTGGAGGTGCCGTTGGTGTGGTGCCCGGGACCGAAGAGAACTTCTTCCAGGGGGCCAACAGTTCCAACGTTAACCCTGTCGCCGCGCGGGAGTTCAAGGTGGTGGGCTTCCTGGCCCCAGTGCCAGCCCTTGCCGGGGGCTTCCTCGGCCCGTGCCAGTGCGCTGCCCAGCATGACGGCGTCGGCGCCCATGGCAACTGCCTTGACGATGTCGCCCGAGGCGCCCATGCCGCCGTCGGCAATGACATGCACGTAACGGCCGCCGGACTCATCGAGGTAATCACGGCGGGCGGCGGCGACGTCGCTGATGGCCGACGCCATCGGCGAGTGGATGCCCAAGGCGCGGCGCGTAGTTGTGGTGGCACCGCCGCCGAAACCGACCAGGACGCCGGCAGCGCCGGTGCGCATGAGGTGCAGCGCCGGGGTGTATCCGGCGGCACCGCCGACGATCACGGGAACGTCGAGTTCGTAGATGAACTGCTTCAGGTTCAGTGGCTCGTGGTTCTTGGAGACGTGCTCGGCGGAGACCGTGGTGCCACGGATGACAAAGATGTCCACACCGGCGGCGAGGACGGTCTTGTAGTGCTCCTGGGTGCGCTGCGGCGTCAGGGAACCTGCCACCGTGACGCCGGAGGCGCGGATCTCGGCAAGGCGGCTGGTAATGAGTTCAGGCTGGATGGGTGCCTTGTAGAGATCCTGCATGCGCCGGGTAACGGCAGGGCTCGCGGTTTCGCCGGCGAGCGCTGAGATCTCATCCAGCACGGACTGGGGATCTTCGTAGCGGGTCCACAGGCCCTCGAGGTCCAGGACGCCGAGGCCGCCCAAACGGCCCAGGGCGATGGCGGTTTCCGGCGACATGGCCGAGTCCATCGGCGCTGCGATCACCGGAATGTCGAACTTGTAGGCGTCGATCTGCCAGGAGACGGAGACGTCCTTGGGATCGCGGGTCCGGCGGTTGGGGACGATCGCAATGTCGTCCAGGGAGTAGGCACGACGCCCACGCTTGCCACGGCCAATCTCAATCTCATAAGTCACGGCTCTTACTTTACTGGACCCCTTGCCGAACCCCGATTCGGCAAATGGCGTGGGCGCTTCACAAAGCGCTGAAAGAAGCCGCGCCCTTCCCGGCCGGCTGCGGGGCCACCGGCTACCAAGGGTGCCCGCCTGGCAGTTTCCACATGGGCAGAGGTGCCCATGGCAGGATCCCGGACAAATCCGATAGCCTGCGGAAACACACCACACCATGCAAGGGGGAACCATGGCGCCCGGATTCTACGGAGCCGACATCGAACAGCTCCGCTCGTTGTCCATGCAGATGGGACAAGCCGGGAGCCGGCTCCAGAACCAGGAACTCCAGGTCAACAGCCTGATCACCAGCGTGGCGTGGAAAGGAAACGACGGCGAGCGCTTCCGACGCGAGTGGAGCAGCACCCTGCGCCCCATGCTGCACAAAGCCTCCCGTTCCCTGGATGACGCGTCCAAGATGCTCCGCACCCAGGCCGACGAACAGCAGAAGGCCAGTGCTGATGGCGGCGTTGCCGGCTTCGGACCGGGCGGATCTGGCGGTCCCGGCGGGTCTGGCGGACCGAACGTCCCCCAGGTCCCCGGTAGCAATGGAAGTCAAGTCGCCCCCACCACTGGCTTGGAAGGCGTGCTCGGCGTCAGCGGCAGCCAGGGATGGTGGGCCGGAAACGCCCTCGTGACTGCCAACGGCGTGGTGGCGGACTCCATCCTGGCCCAGATGGCCAGGGGCGGATTGGTGACTGAACTGACGAGGTGGCCGTGGCTGAGTGCCCAGTACGGACAGGCTGCCGGCGCCGGGTATGTCAGGGGCACCCAACTGCTCAACGGCAGTTCGATGCTCGGCCGTGTCTCGGGAGCATTGGGCGTCGTGACCGGCGGGTTGCAGGTCTATCAAGGCATCCAGACGGGACACCCCGGAATGGCCGTGGACGGCGGCATCTCCGCTGCCCTGGCCGTGGGCAGTTTCGTCCCGGTTATCGGCCCTGCCTGCGCCATCGCCGGCATCGCGTGGGGCGGCCTGGGTCTATTGGCCACCAACATGGGCTACGATTCCGCGTCTTCCATGATCGCTGATGGCGCGAAACATGTCTGGGAGGGAGCGCAGGACGCCGCCGGAGCGATAGCCGACGGCGCGAAGAAGGTCTGGGGATGGCTCACATGACCCCGCGACTTCCTAGACTGGACACAGAACCGCTCAAGAGAAGGCAGAAATGACCACGCAGACCGAAGAAACCCAGGCATTGCTCATTACCGAACATGAGCTCATCGCACTTATTGCACTGGCTGGCACCGACGGCGCGCTGAGGTGCCAGACCCTCTTCCGCCTCGACCACGCAGCCGGGGCTCCCCTGGAACAGGCAGGGGTATCCACGCTGTTGGAGCGTGGGTTGATGAAGATCGAAAACGACGCACTCCAGCCCGTCGGCCCGGCTGCCACGGTGACAGCGGTGCTTGCAGATTCCACGTCGTGGCTGGAAACGGCCCTCGTGACCCCGTCGTCTGAACATGTCTCCTTCATGTTTGGCGCAGAGCAGGGCGCCCTGCTGCTCAACCTGAGCAAGTACGGCGTTCACGAGCTGCACCCCATTACGGGCTCCGAAGGCATGGTCACCACGGCCATCCAGATGGCCGACTACTACCTGAAGCAAGCACCGGACGGATACCCCGCGGCCGCCACAACGCGCCGGCACTTTAAGGACGGAACCTCCCGCGCAGTCCACGTCAAAGCGGAGGCCGACGGTTCCCTTTCCATCGCTGAAGGCGAGGGCGAAAACCTCGACTCGTCGGCCCTCGCGAGTGAGCAGCTCGATTCCCGGATCCGCGCAGGACTGGAGCAGCAGAACGCGTGAGCTACCAGTCCGGCCCCGCTCCACTTTTCCATTCCGACCGCCCCTTGGACTATTGGCTTTCCCCTGAGCTCTCCGCCATCACTCCGGCGAATGCGCGCTCCCGCCTGCGCGAAATCGCCGGCGCGCGCGGCGCCTACATGGGTGCCTGGGCTGCCGGGACCGGAATCGGAGCAGTCCTCGTCCTTTTGGGCGTCGTCCTCGCGGTCCGGCTTGGCACCTTCGCGACTATTGCCGCCCTCAGCCTTCCCGGCGCGGCAGTCGCAGTGCTCTGCGGCGTCTTCTACGTCCGGGTGCGGGACCGGTTGCCGCGGACAAGCCGTGCGCTGGTCAATCGTGGGCCCGGGAGCCTGCGGGGGGCGCTCTCCTTCGTAGCGTTTGTCCTGGTCGTCTTCGCGGGACTGTTCGCTTTCACGGCCAAACCCTCAACGTGGCAGGACCCCGGGACGCTGCTGACACTGGCAACGGTTCTTGCGTTCATGATCTTCCTTTTGGTGGCCGCGATCCTCGTCCCGGCCACCATCATGGGCCGTTCACGGGAATCCCTGCGTCGGAAAGCTGCTAGTGATCCACGCTTCCGGGCGCTTTTGGAACAGGATCTTGCCACCTGGCGCGATCCCGTGGGCAATGCCGGCTACGGGCCGCTCTAAGCCTCGGGACTCTCCCGGCTGGCCTCATCCACCGAAAGCTGGGACTCGAACATCCTGAAGTACCGTCCGCGGAGGGCCACCAGTTCCCTGTGCGTACCTTGTTCGGCGATTCGACCGTCCTCCAGCATGTAGACGATGTCCGCCTTCTCAATGGTGGCAAGGCGGTGGCTGATGGCGATGATGGTGCTGTTGCGATCGGCGAAGAGCCTCGTGAAAATCCGGTGCTCGGCCAGGGCATCAATGGCTGAGGTGGGCTCGTCCATCACCATGAATGAGGCGTCACGGTAGAAGTTGCGGGCCATTGCCAGCCGCTGCCACTGGCCGCCGGAGAGCCCGCTTCCCTTCCGCCCGCGTGGATCTTCCATCCAGTTGCTGACATGGTTTTCCAGCCCGTTAGGCAGCTTGTCGATGAACTCCATGGCCTCCGCGTCGGATGCCGCCTTCCGGATGCGCAGATCGTCCCGGGGCAAGTCGACGTCGCCGAGGTAGATGTTCTCTGCGGCCGTGGCGAACTCGTACTTCAGGAATTCCTGGCTCAGGACTGCCAGGTGCCGGTGCCAGCTGGTCACGTCAATTCCGGCGAGATCCTTCCCGTCCAACAAGACCTGGCCGGAGTCGGGCCGGTAGAGCCCGGCCAGGATCCGGATCAGCGTGGATTTCCCGGCGCCGTTCTCCCCCACGATGGCGATGTGCTGCCCCGCCTTGATGGTCATGGAAATACCCTTGATGACCTCGATGTCACTTCCCGTATAGCTGAAGCGGATATCACGCAGTTCCACGGTGGTGGGCGACACTTCCAAGGGTTGTTCGTTTCCGCTGGGCACCGGCAACGCCATGAAAAGCTCGTAGTCCTTCAGGTTGGCCAGGTCCTCGTCAATGGAACTGAGCGAGGACACCAGGTTGTTCGCCGTTGACAATGCACGGCTCACGATCTGCTGGACGTAGAGGAACTGACCCACCGGCTGGGCCCTGGCAATGATCTGCCCCACCACCCACACCAGCGATACCACTTCAGCGCCGTATTGCAGGGCGTCGGCAGCCAGCTGCTTGGGGATGTACCGTTTCTGGAAGTCCAGGCGCCTGCGTTCGTCGGCATCCCTCAACCTGGAGCGAAGTTCCATGAGATAGCCGACAATGCCGTACAGCCGCATTTCAGCGATGTGCTGTGGCCGCAGCAGGTTCTGCTCGATCATCCGGCGCTGCCTGCGCGAATCCACCTGGGTGTTCCAGTGGGCGATCTGTTCACGCGACAGCTTGAACTGAAGGTAGACGCTGGGCACGATCGCCACCAGCACGATCACGGCAATCCACCAACTCACCAACAGCAACGCGCCGACGGCTAGAATCACCGAGACGAGCTGGGTGAAGATGGCCGCAATCCTGTCCAGGACCCGCGCATAGGAGTCGGAGAAACGCTTTGCGCGGTCGTAGAGATCCACGGTCTCTTTGTCGTCGTAGCGCCAGAATTCCAGTGCCAGGAACCGTTGGTACATCAGGTCGCCCACGATGGCGCCCACCTTGAAGCTCATCAGCTGTTGGATGTAGCGGTCCACACTGCTGAACGCACCCCAGAACAGGCCCAGGGCGGCAGTGATGACGACGTAAAGCACTGCGCGGGGGCCCGCGTCGGGGTCCCCTGCGTAGCCGGCAGCCAGGGCCGTGGTGGTCAACGCTGCAAAGTACGTGGTGACAAGCGGCAGGGTCGCTGAGATCACCGAGCCAAGGACTTTCATGATGACCGCCACCGGTGAGGCCTTGAAGCTCACCTTCAGGACCTGCCCGACGGCGCGTGCGTACGGCCGCAGGGCCAGCTTGCGGGGCGGCGCTTTCCCCGGTTGGCCCGGATTCAGCGGGATCGACTCCGGGTGCCGCGGTTGCGCGGACTTCTCTGACATGTGCCCAGCCTATTCCCGAGGGCCGACATTACCGTCGGGCGGATACCGGGCGGTTACACAGTCGGGTGGTTAAACAACTGTTCCCCGCGGAAATCCGCGGGGAACAGGAGGTGCTTAGCGGGAGCCGTAGTTGGGGGCTTCCACGGTCATTTGAATGTCGTGCGGGTGGGATTCCTTCAAGCCTGCCGGGGTGATGCGGACGAACTTGCCCCGGGCCTTGAGTTCGGGGATGGTGGGCGCACCCGTGTAGAACATGGTCTGGCGGAGACCGCCAACCAGCTGGTAGGCGACCGATGCCAGCGGGCCACGGAAGGCAACGCGGCCCTCGATGCCTTCCGGAATGAGCTTGTCATCGCCGGAAACATCAGCCTGGAAGTAGCGGTCCTTGGAGTAGGACGTGTTCTTGCCACGGGACTGCATGGCACCCAGCGAGCCCATTCCGCGGTAGCTCTTGAACTGCTTGCCGTTGACGAAAATGAGGTCGCCCGGGGACTCCTCACAACCTGCCAGGAGGGATCCGAGCATGACGGTGTCGGCGCCGGCGACCAGCGCCTTGCCGATGTCGCCCGAGTACTGCAGGCCGCCGTCGGCGATCAGCGGGACGCCTGCCGGGATGGCAGCCTTGGCGGATTCATGGATTGCGGTGATCTGCGGAACGCCCACGCCTGCAACAACGCGGGTGGTGCAGATGGATCCGGGTCCGACGCCAACCTTGATGCCATCGGCACCGGCGTCGATCAGAGCCTGCGCACCTTCACGGGTGGCGGCCTGGCCACCGATCACGTCAACGTGTGCTGCAACGGGATCGGACTTCAGGCGGCGGATCATGTCCAGGACGCCCTGGGAGTGGCCGTTGGCCGTGTCAACGAAAAGTGCGTCAACGCCGGCGTCGATGAGCTTCATGGCGCGCTCCCAGCCGTCACCGAAGAAGCCGATGGCAGCGCCGACCCGCAGGCGGCCTTCATCGTCCTTGGTGGCGAGCGGGTACTGCTCGGCTTTCGTGAAGTCCTTGGTGGTGATGAGGCCCTTCAACCGGCCCTGTTCGTCCACCAGCGGGAGCTTCTCGATCTTGTTGGTGGCCAACTTGTGCGAGGCTTCGTCGCGGCTGATGCCCACGTGCCCGGTGATGAGCGGCATCTTGGTCATGGTGTCGCTGACACTACGGAACGGGAAGTCCGATTCCGGGATGAAGCGGGTGTCCCTGTTGGTCACGATGCCCAGGAGGCGGCCGTCGGTGTCAACAACCGGCAGGCCGGACACGCGGTACCGGGAGCAGAGCTCGTCCAGTTCCTGCAAGGTGGCTTCCGGACCGATGGTCAACGGATTGGTGATCATGCCGGACTCGCTGCGCTTGACGCGGTCAACGTGCTCCGCCTGGTCGTCGATGGCGAGGTTGCGGTGAACCACGCCCAAGCCACCCTGCCGCGCCATGGCGATGGCCATGCGGGATTCGGTCACGGTGTCCATGGCGGCGGACAGCAGCGGCGTCTGCACGGTGATGCGCTTGGAGATCCGGGAAGACGTGTCCGCTTCGGACGGGATGACATCCGTGTGTCCGGGAAGCAGCAGGACGTCGTCGTAGGTCAGGCCGATAAGGCCGAAGGGATTGTGTTCGGGCTGGGTCATGAGTGCGCCTCTTACCTTGGTTCCGGGGGCTTAACTGGTAGGGGTTGCAACTGATGACCAGCCCGTCATTACGGGACTGGCCTGTGCATAAGTGTTGAATAAATAGTAGAACCTCCGCGGCAATCGCCATATTCCGTAACGCCGGAGTGTGAGCAACAGCACTGGCGGCAGGCCGCCGTCGCCGGTTTTCAAGTCCCCGGGGAACGAAAATCAGCTGCGTGACCAGCCGGTGGCCGCCAGGAGCCGCTCCTCGAACATCGGGATCATGCTTTGCACGTAGGTCTTGGTGAGGTGGTTGTCGTCCTTGTAGACATAGACATTTCCCACGACTGCCGGGCACGTGCCCTGCTCGCAGATGAAGTCGCTCATGTCCATCAAGTACAGCCGGTCGACTTTTCCGACGTAATCATCCAACGGTGAAGATTCCGCAAGGGACTCTTCCAGCGGCGCCTTGCAATCGGGCGAGTCTGGGCCCTTTTTCTGCACGCATTCGGGCATGTTGATGCTGAACCTGGGATTGTCGCGGATTCCCACAACATCGATCCCCGCGTCCGTGAACGGTTTGATGCCTTCGAGGTAGCCGGGCACCTCCGTCTCGAACGGGGCATCGGCGTGCGTCAGCGACGCCACCGTGAACACGGCGTCAGGCTTGTGTTCCATCACGTAGTTGGCGCTGGCCTTGTTGAATTCATTGCACTCGTCGGTACGTTCGACGGATTCGGCGCCGAAGCGGCAACTGCCTTTGAGCAACGTCACCACTTCCCAGCCGTGCTGCTTGGCGATGGGGCCGAGCGCCGCCATGTACTGCTGGGCGTGCGAATCACCGAGGACCACTATTTCCTTGGTGACGACGTCGGGTTCGTCGTTCTGGAGGCAGCCCTGCAGCAAGGGGTCGCTGGGCACGTTGTCTCCGGTGCACAAGCCGTCGATGTCAGCCCACTCGTCCTTCATGGCCGCAGGGGCCGGAATGATCATGGCCTCCTGGGCCGGCTGCCCGACGAATTCCGGCGACAAGGCTGCAGCCCCTGGCGTCAGTTCCTTGGGCTGGCCGGCAATCGCTGCATCTTCAGCGGCGATGGCACCCTGCCAAACGGTCACCGGCATGGCGAGCAACGCACCGCAGGCGGCTATCACGACGGCGGCGCGCCAGGAGCGCACGTCCGGCCACTGCCAGCGGCGCATGGGCTCCTCCACGAACCTGGTGGTGCCGATCGCAAGGAGCATGGACGCCGACATGATGCCCAGGCCCTGCAAGAGGCTCGGAGCCGTGGTGCCGCTGACCAGCAGGAAGAACACCAGGACCGGCCAGTGCCACAGGTAAAGGGCGTAGGAGTTGTTACCCACCAGGACCAACGGCCGTGAGCTCAGGAGGCGATCGACGCCGAAACGGCTGCCGCTCTGCCCGGCGACGATGACAGCGGCGGCGGCAAGCGTGGGCCACAACGCGATGAATCCCGGGAAGGACCGGTCAACTGTCAGGACCAGGCCACAGGCGAGCATGGCGGAGATTCCAGCCCAACCGAGGAACACCCGGAGCCTGCGCCCGGGCTTCAGGTACGGGAGTGCCAGGGCGAGCAGGGAACCCAGCGCGAACTCCCAGAGCCGGGCACGGGTATCGAAGTACGCGTACTCCTGGTTGTTGGCGGTCTGGTCGATGGAAAACACCAAGGAGGCCAGAAAGACCGCGCCGAACGCGAAGAAGAGCAGGCTCCGGTGACTCAGCGTCCGCCCCTTCGGGAGAAGCCGGGCCAAACTTGGCTGCAGCAGCGCCACGGCAGCGAAGACCAGGGGCCACAGGACAAACACCTGGCCCTGGACAGACAGGGACCAGAAGTGCTGGAGCGGGCTGGCACCGGAGTGGTCCTGCGCGTAGTAATCCACGGCATTGTCCGCGAGCTGCCAGTTCTGCCGGTAGAACAGGGACGCCCAGGCTTCGGCCAGGACATCCGGCCAACGGCTCTGCGGAATGAATGCCCAGGTCGCCAGCAGAACACCCAGCAAAACCACGACGACGGCGGGCAGGAGTCGCTTGAACACGTGGAGCCAGTGCCGCAGCAGTTTCAGCGGCGAACCGGCTTCGAGCTTCCGCGTGAACGACAACGTCAGAAGGAAAGCCGAGATGAGGAGGAACACGTCCACCCCGCCCGAGACCCGGCCAAGCCAGATGTGGTAGGCAGCGACCATGAGCACAGCCAGGGCGCGGAGGCCCTGGACTTCCGGACGGAAGCCGCGTTCCGGCGTCGTGATTTTATCCACGCTGCGAGTGCTGGTGCGGGTGCTCATCATCGTTGCCACCCCGTCGCGGCAAACCACCTCTCATCAAGCATGTCCGTCATGCTCTTCACATAGGTCTTGGTCAAGTGGTTGTCGTCCAGGTAGACGAAGGTATTGCCGATGATGGGCGGACAATAGAGGCCGATGCAGATCAGGTCTGTCATGTCGATCAGGAACAGGTCCTTGTACTTGCCCATGACTTCCTCAAAGGGGCTCGGCTCTGCCAGTACGTCCGCTTTCAGCGGCCGGCAGTCCGGGCTGTCCACTCCCTTCGAAAGGGTGCAGTCCGTCAGGCTGTAGGTGAACCTGGGATTGTCCCGTACTGCGATGACCTCAGTGCCGCGGGCCGTGACTTCCGAGACGAGTTCCTCGAATCCATGCGTCAGCTTCTCGTCCGGCTCCGAGGGTTCGGCCTTGGTGCCCACCGTGAAGATGGCGTCGGGGGCGTGCTCCTCAATGTGTTTGCGCACTTCCCTGTTGAACTCATTGCACTCGGGCTCGACATCGGAATCGTCGGTCGCAAACGGGCAGGCCCCGTACAGCAAGGCATACAAGCGCCAGTGGTGTTCTTCAGCCATCTGGCCCAGCGCGGCCAGCCATTGCTGGGAATGCGAGTTGCCCAGGACGAGGACAGTCTTGGTGGCATCAGAGCCCACGTTGTTCTGCTGGCAGTTGTCGCGCAGCAGCTGCGACTCCGGTTTGGTATCGCCGGAGCAACCGTCCGGAAGCTTGGCCCAGTCGCGCCCGATCCGTTCCGCGGTGGGCTGGGTGAGGGCGTTGGGGGCAACCTCGTTCACATACGTGGGCAGCAGTGCCTTGGCGCCGGGATTGTCGAAGACCATCCGGGCTTCAGCAGCCTGCTGTTCAAGGTCCTGCCTGTATTGAAAGCCCATCAGGGGCGCAGTGACCACGGCAAGGCAGGCAACGATCGCGATGAACGAACGGCGGCGCTTCATCTCGGGCCACTTCCACTGGCGGAAAGGCTTCTCAATGTACTTGGTGGTGAGGAACGCCAGCGTCAGCGAGAGGGCGATGATGGCAGTGCCGGAAAGCCATCCAGCGTGCTCTTTGCCGCTCCAGCCCAGCGCGATGACCAGGATGGGCCAGTGCCAGAGGTACAGGGCGTAGGAATTGTCGCCCAGGCGGACCAGGAACTTGGAGCTCAGGATCCGGTCGACACCGAAGCGGCTGCCGGTCTGGCCTGCCGCGATGACGGCGACGGCTGCCAGGGTGGGCCACAATGCCACGAAACCCGGGAAAGCCGTCTGGACCTGCAGCACGATGCCGCAGGTGAGCATGGCAATGACGCCGATCCAGCCCATCAGTACGCGGACGGGTTTGGAGAAGTTCAAGCCCGGCAGCACCAGGGCCAGCAAGGTGCCCAAGGCAAATTCCCACAGACGGGCGAAGGTATCGAAGTACGCCACAGCCTGGTTGGTGGCCGTGAAGATGATGGAGTAGACGAACGAGACCAGGAAAATTATGGCGAAGACATACACGAGGGTCGCCCGGTACCTGAGGGCAAAGCGGCGGCACAGAAGCGCGACCGCTGCGAAGATCACCGGCCAGATGATGAACACCTGGCCCTGGATGGACAGTGACCAGAAGTGTTGCACCGGGCTGGCCATGCTGTGGTCCGTGGCGTAGTAGTCCACCGCAAGCTGTTGGAGCAGCCAGTTCTCGTAGTAGAACAAGGACGCCCAGGCCTGCTGGACAATTTCAGCCCACCGTGTAGGTGGCAGGAGGACGAAGGTGGCTGTCAGCGTTCCCAGAAGGACAACCACGACGGCGGGCAGCAGCCGCCTGAATAGGTGCAGCCAGTGCCGCAGGAGGTCCATGGGGCGGCCCTGTTTATAACGGCCCGTGAACTGCAGGGTCATGAGGAACGCGGAGATGAGGAGGAAGACATCCACCCCTCCGGAAACCCGGCCGATCCAGATGTGATAACTCACCACCATGAGGACGGCCAGTGACCTGAGACCTTGGATTTCAGGGCGGAACTTGGACTTTCCAACGGGACCGGAAGCCCGCCTACCGCGGTGGGCAGGGGCTGTAATCGCTGGGGTAGTCACGTTAGGCAGTTCCTTAAAGCGGCTGGCACAAAGCATCCATAATACGCGGTTCAGCCCACCCGCCCCCACTTCGAGGATGCTGCTGACCGCCTTCCGCACCTCCCCCGGGCCCGGTTCAGCCATCCATTCTTGCAGCTCTTCCTGTGTGTGACCTGTGCCGATGCGTCATTCGGGTCCCTGCGGCCACAGCGATACGCCGGCCCGGAAGTTGTGATGCATCGCACAGGATCTTAACAGCAGAAACCCCGGTCACAACTAGGTGCGACCGGGGTTTCCGTGGGACAGGCGCTTAGTGCTGGTGGCCTGCGTGTGCGTCTTCTTCCTCATCGGGCTTCTCGGCAACCAGGGTCTCGGTGGTGAGAACCAGGGCAGCGATGGAAGCGGCGTTGCGGAGTGCAGAGCGGGTGACCTTGACGGGGTCGATCACGCCGGCGGCGATCAGGTCCTCGTACTCGCCGGACTTGGCGTTGAAGCCGTGGTTGGCTTCGAGTTCGGAAACCTTGGCGGTGACCACGAAACCGTCGAAGCCGGCGTTCTGCGCGATCCAGCGCAGCGGCTGGACCAGTGCGCGGCGAACGATGCCTACAGCGGCCGCAGCGTCACCTTCGAGGTCCTTGACTGCCTGGGACTCGTCCAGGGCCTTCAGGGCGTGGATCAGGGCGGAACCGCCACCGGAAACGATGCCTTCTTCGAGGGCTGCACGCGTCGAGGAAACGGCGTCCTCAATGCGGTGCTTCTTTTCCTTCAGCTCAACCTCGGTGGCTGCGCCAACCTTGATGACGCCGATGCCGCCAGCGAGCTTGGCCAGGCGTTCCTGCAGCTTTTCCTTGTCCCAGTCGGAATCCGTCCGGGTCAGCTCAGCGCGGAGCTGTGCAACGCGGTCGGCAACGTCCTGGGCCGAACCGGCACCGTCAACGATGGTGGTGTTGTCCTTGGTGACCGTGATGCGGCGGGCGGTACCGAGTACCTCGAGGCCAACGGAGTCCAGCGTCAGGCCCAGGTCCGGGGAAACTACCTGCGCACCGGTCAACGTAGCGATGTCCTGGAGCATGGCCTTGCGGCGATCGCCGAAGCCCGGAGCCTTGACGGCAACGACGTTGAGCGTGCCGCGGATACGGTTGACGATCAGGGTGGAAAGGGCTTCGCCTTCGATGTCCTCAGCGATGATGAAGAGGGGCTTGTTGGCCTGCAGGGCCTTCTCGAGCAGCGGCAGGAAGTCCTGCAGCGAGGAGATCTTGCCCTGGTTGATCAGGATGAGGGCGTCTTCGAGGACAGCTTCCTGGCGTTCTGCGTCGGTGACGAAGTACGGGGAGAGGTAGCCCTTATCGAACTGCATGCCCTCGGTCAGGACCAGCTCGGTCTGCGTGGTGGAGGACTCTTCGATGGTGATGACACCATCCTTGCCTACCTTGCCGAAGGCCTCGGCGAGGAGCTCGCCGACTTCATCGCTCTGCGCGGAGATGGCTGCGACGTTGGCTACCTGGGTGCCTTCGACTTCGCGGGCATTCTCCAGGAGGCGTGCAGCGACGGCTTCCACTGCAACTTCGATGCCGCGCTTGATCTCGCCGGGAGCTGCGCCGGCAGCAACGTTGCGCAGGCCTTCCTTGACCAGGGCCTGGGCCAGCACGGTTGCCGTAGTGGTGCCGTCACCGGCAACGTCATTGGTCTTGGTGGCTACTTCCTTGGCAAGCTGGGCGCCAAGGTTCTCGTAGGGGTCGTCAAGCTCAACTTCACGGGCGATGGTGACACCATCGTTGGTGATCGTGGGGGCGCCCCACTTCTTGTCCAGGACGACGTTGCGGCCGCGCGGGCCCAGCGTCACCTTGACAGTGTTGGCGAGCTTGTCGATACCGGCCTCAAGAGACCGGCGGGCAGCATCGTTAAAAGCAAGCTGCTTTGCCATGGTTGTGTCCTTTCGAGACAGAAAACCCGCACCGCTGACGCTCGGAATGATTCCAACGCGACGGCGGTGCGGGGCTCCAGGAAGTTACTTTACGACGATCGCAAGGACGTCGCGGGCGGACAGAACGAGGTACTCGCTGCCGCCGGTCTTGACTTCGGTTCCACCGTACTTGGAGTAGATGACGACGTCGCCAACAGCTACGTCAACCGGTACGCGGTTGCCGTTGTCATCGAAGCGGCCGGGGCCGATTGCAACAACTTCGCCTTCCTGCGGCTTCTCCTGCGCGGAGTCCGGAATAACCAGGCCGGAAGCCGTGGTCTGCTCTGCTTCGAGCGGGCGAACAACAATACGATCCTCAAGAGGCTTAATCGAGACCGACACTCGGACTCTCCTTTTCATGAGCTGATTCATGGACTAAGAACTAGGGTGCCGTGGCGTACAACCGTCGTCGCGGTGCCGGTGGACGCCTGGCGTGATTAGCACCCTCAAGGGGAGAGTGCTAACTAGACTCTATGTAAGGCGTTAGCACTCGGTCAAGGTGAGTGCCAGCATTTCGTCATCGGTGAACGTTGTCACTGGTCCCGGAGGTCATCAAGGTCGTAGTCTTCGCCGTCGTCGTCCTCATCCAAGGAAGCGCTGCCGCGGTTCAGGTAAAGCACCACCGCCGAAGCCACCGCCACGACGCCGGAAACCACCAGCGCGATGATCCCGCCGAGGCGCGCACCGGCGTAGAGGTCGCGGATGTCGCGTGCCTCATCCGTCGCATCGTTCACGCTCTTGCCACTGACGGAGTAGGCCGCTGCGTTGAAGGAATCCAGCGCGAAAATAACGATCAGCAAGCCTATGCAGACCACCGCGATGACAGCGCCCGCGATCAGGGCGGGACGGGCATACGTGGTGAGGCGGGAGGGCTGTGGTGCTGCGTTGTCTTCCATGAAAACAACCCTATCCGGCTGATTCCCCAGTCACGCAGCCATGACGCGCGACGTTAGGCTTGTTCCCATGCCTCATGCACCGCAGGAACAGATCGCACCTTTATTGACCACTGAAGGTTGGGAGCTTCTTGCCTCGCTGGGACCCTACCGTGAGGCTGATGCCTTCAGCGTCAATGCCAGCCTCCGCAAGGCCGGCCACTCCCCGGAACTCGTGGCCGCCGTGCTCACGCAGTCCCGTTTACGGACCCGGGCTGAGGCGAAGTTCGGCGAATTCGCCCGGCAGATGCTGTTCACCCAGGCGGGCCTGGAGCAGGCAACCCGGCTGAACGTCGCCGCCCGCCACGCCGAACGTTTTGCCCAGGCCGGCATCACCCACGTGGCCGATCTCGGCTGCGGCCTCGGCGCCGATTCCATGGCGATGGCTTCCATGGACATTGCTGTCACCGCTGTGGAGATGGACGAAACCACCGCTGCCTGCGCCATGATCAACCTCATGCCTTTCCCGCATGCAACGGTGGTGCACTCGGACGCGGAATCAATGGACCTCGAGGGCATCGACGGCGTGTGGATGGACCCTGCCCGACGCACCACGTCCACGTCGGGAACCAAAAGAATCTGGGACCCGGAGGCGTTCTCGCCCCCCTTGTCCTTCGTGGAGAGCGTGGCGGCCACCGGGCGTGCAGTAGGGGTGAAGATGGGCCCGGGCATCCCCCACGACTCGGTGCCTTCGGGCTGCGAGGCCCAATGGGTTTCCGTGGGCGGCGATGTCACCGAGGCCACCCTGTGGTTCAACTCAGTAGCCCGCCCGGGCGTCCGCCGCGCCGCATTGCTCCTTGGCAGCCAGGGCGCCGCCGAAATCACCAGCGGCGAGGACTTCGGCGGTGGCCCGGAAGCCGCCGTCGGGCCTGTTGAAGGCTTTCTCTACGAACCCGACGGTGCGGTGATCCGCGCGGGCCTGGTGGCCGACGTCGCCGAGCGGCTGGGCGGGCACCTGGTGGACGAGCACATCGCGTATATCTGCGCCCCGGAACTCCACGACACTCCGTTTGCCCGGGCCTACAAGGTGCTGGACGTGATGCCGTACAACGTCAAGGCCCTCAAAGCGTGGGTGAAGTCAAACAACATCACCGTGCTGGATATCAAGAAGCGCGGCACGGCAGTGACACCCGAGGAACTGCGGAAGCAGCTGCTCCCCGCCAAACCCGCCAAGGGCAAAGATGCGAAAACAGCCACCCTTGTCCTCACCAGGATCGGCGAGGAAAGAGTGGCTGTCGTGGTGGAACCGGTGACCGCCCAGGCTTAGCAGGCCTGCGGCGTCAGCGACGCGAGAATTCCGAGGCCTCCCGTACTTGGCCGGGCGTCGGGCGAACGCCGGTGTACAGGACGAACTGTTCCTCGGCCTGAATGGCGATGACCTCGGCTCCTGTGATGACCGGCTTGCCCGCAGCGCGCGCGGCGGTGATGAGCGGCGTTTCGGAGGGAAGGGCCACCACATCGAACACCACCTGCGCGGCTGCGATGGTGGCGTCGTCAAAGGACTGGGCGGTTTCGTCCGCGCCGGCCATGCCCAGCGGGGTGACGTTGATGATGAGGTCCGCGGTGGCTCCGTTGACGTCGTCCTGCCAATCGAAGCCGTAGAGGTCGGCGAGCGCTCGGCCGGTGGTTTCGTTGCGGGCCACGATGGTGACGGCAGTGAACCCGGCGTCCCTCAGGGCGGCCGCAACAGCTTTGGCCATTCCCCCGGCGCCGCGGAGCAAGACAGTATGGCCGCTGGGGACTTCATGGTCCTTCAGAAGCCTGGCGATCGCGATGTAATCGGTGTTGTAGGCAGTGAGGACGCCGTCGTTGTTCACGATGGTGTTCACCGAATCGATGGCCTTGGCCGACGGATCCATGACGTCAACCAGCGGAATGACTGCCTCTTTGTAGGGCATGGACACCGCGGCACCCCGGATCGGGAGGCCGCGGATGCCCGCCACCGCAAGGGTGATGTCCGCGGGGGCGAATGCCTTGTAGACAAAGTTCAGGCCGAGCAGATCGTACAGATAGTTATGGAACCTCGTCCCGATGTTGCTGGGCCGGGCCGCGAGCGAAATGCACAATGACATGTCTTTGTTCAGGATGGGCATCCACCCATTAAACAACGCCCCTCCAGGCTTCCGTGCGGTCAGCCCTGGCGGGCCTTCATGCGCGGGTTGTTCTTGTTGATGACGAACGTGCGGCCACGCCTGCGGACGATTTGCGCCCCGGGGATCTTCTTGAGTGCACGCAGCGAGTTTCGGACCTTCATGGTGTTTCTCCTTTTTTGTTGGTGTTTGGCTTAGAGGGCGTCGCTGAGTTCCAGGGGGTCATCCCACGCGTCGGCATCCATGGCCATTTCGGCCTCCGTCAGCTGGCAGCCTTCCAGGAGTTCACGGATTTCCGCGGCGTCAACATCGTCGGCCCGCCCAGTGATGGCCAGGACGGTTCCGCGGTCCCCGTGGCTGGGGTGCCAGTCGAGGAAAGCGTCGACGTCGGCACCCACTTCTCCGCGCAGGCCTTCTCCCATGGGGGCTGCTTCCGTGGAATCGGCCATCCAGTTGCCCGTGCTTTCGAGCCAGATCCGTGGACCGATGCCTTGGACAGCTATCCGCTTGGTGGGAGCGGAGGCGATCCACAGTCGGCCCCGCATCCAGTGCATGCCGACAGCCAAGCGCGGAAGCGCCTCCCGGAAACGGCCCGGATGAAGTGGCCGGGCAGCCCGATGGAGCACGGTCCGGAAGGAACCTTCCCTTTCAGCCAGGGGCACACGCACGACGCCGGGACGGTTGCGGGCAGCTGCTTCGGCGGGGTCGAAGCAGCCCGGCCGGAAATCATCGGCCGCTGCGGCAACGGTTGCATGGGGTGCCAATTCGCCAAGTAACTCCACCCCCGACACCCACTGCGGCGAACCCTCGCGGGGATCCCCTGTCAGCACGGCACCCAATCCCGGATAGGCCATCACGGTGTCCACGTGCCCGAATTCGCCGACCAGGAATTCGCCACTGGTCCGCTCGTCCTGGGGCATGGACGTGAAGCCGGACTCAAACAGGGTGTGGCGGTCCCAGATGTGGTCGTCCAACTCTGCGGGGTCCAAGGCGAGCACGGCGTTGTCGATGACCGCCGGGCGGCTGAGCCCACTGCGGAGCTCCGCCACGGCCATTCCGGCTGCGACGCCTGGCGGCAGGCCCAGGACGACGTGGTCGAAGCCGCATGCGGCGAGCCGTTCGGCGGTCGGGACCACGTCAAGCCGGACGGTGCAGCTCAGGCAACCGTGCTCCAGGACCGTCGTCCCGCGTTCGAACAACCGGCCGTTGCGGTAAACGCGCCGCAGGACCAGTGAGCCATCCAGGAGATCGTGGAGGACCACCACGGAATTGGCATGGGTCCGCCCCAGCCTTTCGGTGGCTGCCTCACGGCATTGGCTGTCCAGGGAACTGACGATCGTGAGGTGCATGGCACACACTCTAATGCGAATGGTTCGCATTAGCAAATGACGGGTCATTTCTCCCGCGCACCCGCCGCAATCATGCGAGTTCCGGCTGCATTAGACTTGATCCGACCGCTGGCGGCCCCGCAGCGGGGAACCGTGTCCGGCCGAAACAACACATTGCCGGACAGTACACATAGCCGGACAGTACAAACCGAGGGGACTACGTGCAGATTGATTTTGCGCCATCCAGGCAATCGACACTGGGTGTGGAATGGGAGTTGGCGCTCGTCAATGCACGCACAGGGGAACTGGTATCCGTCGCGAACGACGTCCTGAAAGGCGTTGCGGCAAACCACCCGGACCTCAATGAGGACGACGAACACCCCCATATCAAGCGCGAACTGCTCCTCAACACGGTGGAACTCGTCACGGGCATCTGCGAGACCGTCAACGAAGCCAAAGAGGACCTCAGCCGGTCCCTCGCCGCAGTGCGCGAAGTCACCGATCCCATGGGTGTCGAAGTGTTTTGCGCCGGCAGCCACCCCTTCAGCCCTCCCCTGCTGCAGCCGGTCACCGACAAAGAGCGCTACGCCAAACTGATCGAGCGGACCCAATGGTGGGGACGCCAAATGGTCATCTACGGCGTTCACGTCCACGTGGGCATCGACAGGAAAGAAAAAGTCCTCCCCGTCCTGGATGGCCTCGTCAACTACTTTCCGCACTTCCAGGCATTGTCAGCTTCCAGCCCCTACTGGGCCGGTGAGGAAACAGGGTACGCATCACAACGCGCGCTAATGTTCCAGCAGCTTCCGACAGCCGGCCTGCCGTTCCAGTTCGAAACCTGGGAGGCGTACGAGTCCTACGTCCAGGACATGTTCACCACCGGAGTGATCGACTCAACCTCCGAAATCCGCTGGGACATCCGCCCGGTTGCCAACCTTGGCACCATCGAAATGCGCATCTGTGACGGCCTGGCAACCCTTGAGGAAGTCGGTGCCATCGCGGCCCTGACCCAGTGCCTGGTGGACGAATTCTCCTCCATTCTTGATGCCGGGGGCAGCATCCCCACCATGCCTCCGTGGCACGTGCAGGAAAACAAGTGGCGCGCTGCCCGCTACGGCATGGAAGCCATCATCATCCTCGATGCCGCTGGCAACGAGCAGCTCGTTACCGAGCACCTGGCCGAAACCGTCGCGCGGCTTGAGCCTGTGGCAGCCAAGCTTGGCTGCTCCGAAGAACTGGCCGATGTCCTGAAGATCGTCGAACGCGGTGCCAGCTACCAGCGGCAGCGCCGCGTCGCCGCCGAACACAACGGCGACCTGCAGGCAGTGGTCATGGACCTCGTCCAGCAGATGCGAAAAGGTCCCGACGCCTAGCGGTTCCCGGTTTACCTGCCCGGGCCGGCGGCCTGGGCAGGTACTGACACTGTGGTGACAGGCATGGAGGAATCCGGTGCGAACTCCACTCCGCTGGGGTCGATGCCGGCCATGATCAGCTGGGCGCCCAGCGCCGCCACCATGGCCCCGTTGTCCGTGCACAGATCCAACGGCGGAACGTGAAGCCTGATCCCGGCCGAGGTACAGCGCTGTCCGGTCAGTTCCCGGAGCCGGGAATTGGCAGCGACGCCGCCGCCCAGCAGGAGGTCCGTGATGCCGTTCTCTTTACAGGCCAGAACCGCCTTTGAGGTGATGACATCCACTACGGCTTCCTGGAACGCGGCAGCGATATCCGCCACCGGCACTCCCTCGCCGCGGGCCTCGAACTGTTCCACGCAGCGGGCCACGGCAGTTTTCAGACCGCTGAAAGACCAGTCATAACGGTGTGGCCCCTTCTCCTCGGCGGTCCCCATGTACTTGGGTTGCGTCAGGCCACGCGGGAAGCGGATGGATTTGGGGTTGCCCTGGCGTGCCAGTTTGTCGATTGCGGGTCCGCCCGGATAGCCCAGACCAAGGATGCGCGCCACTTTGTCGTAGGCCTCCCCGGCGGCGTCATCGATGGTTGAACCCAGCAGCTCGACATCGTCCGTGATGCTCCGGATGCGCAGGATTTCAGTGTGGCCCCCGGACACCAGGAGCGCCCCGAGGTTCTCCGGCAACTGCCCCGAACCCAGGCCGGCGGCAGCACCGGCGTCGGGCTTTCCTTCCGGGGTTCGCCTTTGATCCAGCAGGCCAACGCCAACGTGCGCCACCAAATGGTTGATCGCGTAGAGCGGCTTCCCCGTGGCAACCGCCAGGGCCTTCGCAGCACAAACACCCACCATAAGCGCCCCGGCGAGGCCCGGGCCGGACGTCACGGCAATGGCGTCGATATCGTCCAGGGTGACCCCGGCTTCAAGCAGCGACTCCTGCAACGTGGGCACGAAGGCGTCCAGGTGCGCCCGCGAAGCGATTTCCGGGATGACGCCGCCAAAACGCACGTGCTCGTCCATGGAGGAAGACACAGTGTTGGTCAGCAACGTTGTCCCGCGGACGATGCCCACACCGGTCTCGTCGCAGGACGACTCGATGCCGAGCACCAGCGGCTGCTGTCGATTAAGGCCGCTCACGCTGGGGCTCCTTCGGAAGGGTGTTGTTCGTTCAAGGTCAGCCTCATGATCAAGGCGTCTGTTCCGTCGCGGTAATAGCGGGGACGGACGTGGATCTGCTCGAACCCGAAACGCACATAGAGTTGCTGCGCGCGGGGATTGTCCGCCCGCACTTCCAGCAACACGTCTGCCGCGCGGCGTCGCCGCGCCTCATCGATGAGCTCCGCGAGGACCGCGGAGCCGATGCCCCGGCCTTCGAATTCAGGCACGACGGCGATCGTCTGGACGTCCGCGATGGGCTCGATGCACATCAATCCCGCATAAGCGATGATCTCCCCTGCGGCCTCGGCCACCACGTAACGGCGGGTTTCGGGCTGGGCCAGTTCGTCGAAGAACATCTGCAGCGGCCATGCGTCCACGGGGAACAACCGGCGCTCCAAAGCCTCTACGGCCGGGATGTCGGCTTCGGTCATGTCGCGCAGGGAAACCCCGGCGAGCTCCAGTTTGGGTGACAATTTCACAGTTCCCGTCCCATCACAGTGCGCGCTTCCGGGGTCCCGGTACTTGGGCGTCGGATTCCCGCAGGTACAGAGGGGTCGAATCCAGAAGGGGCCGGCCTGATGCGAGCCGGGCAAGGGCGAACTGGCCAAGGGAAGCGGCGTCGGGCTGCGTGGACGCAAAGTCTTCATCGGCCCTGAGTACATCCGCGTACAGGCCGGCGCCGGCACCGAACACCGGCAAGTCGGGCAGTTCGGAGGCGAAGCCCACGTGCGGTCCATCCACGAGATCCGGCAGCTGGCCCTCCTTCAGGGAGTAGCGGGCCCAGTAGACCTCTTTGCGCCGGGCGTCTGTTGCCACCAGGAACCCGGGAACTGCCGCTGTGGATTCGGCCACCTCAAGGGCAATGGCGTCCAGGCTCATCAGTCCGTACAACGGTTTGTTCCACACGAACGCCAAGGTGCGGGCGGTCGCGATACCGGAGCGGAGCCCGGTAAACGGGCCCGGGCCAACACCGGTGACGATCGCATCGATGTCCGCGCCGGTAACGCCTGCTCCGGTCAACAGCTTCTCAATACCCGGGGCAAGAACTTCGGCGTGGCTACGGGTATCTTCCGTAGCGAAGGAATCCACCACGCCTTCCATGGCGTCGTCGGAGATCAGGGCTGCGCTGGCAACGGCGGAAGTATCAATGGCCAGGATCAACATCAGTTATCTCCCTCGTGTGCGGTGTCCGGTTGCGCTGCGCTGTCCGGCTGTCCTGCGGTGGCCAGGAGCCGTGGCTCATCCGCCCACCGTGGACCGAATCCCCGGAACACGATGGTGCGGGGCTCGTCGTCGTCATCGCTGTCAAAGTCCAGGACGTCATCCGTCACCGTTCCTGCCGAGGCGCCGCCGCCCACGGCCCTGTGCAGCTCCACTTCCAGGCGGCTATCCGAGAGATGCTCCACCCGGTCCCGCCCCCACTCCACCACCGTGACGGCGGTGTCCATGGTGTTTTCGAGGTCGATGTCGTCGATCTCTGCGGCCGAGTCCAGCCTGTACGCGTCAACATGGACCAAGTCAGGCCCACCCGGCCTGGGACCGTCCGGAAGGTTCGGATGGATCCTGACCAGCACAAAGGTCGGCGAGATGATGCCGGCCCTTACACCCAGGCCCTCCCCCAGCCCCTGGGTGAACGTGGTCTTTCCAGCGCCCAGTTCCCCGGTCAGGACTAGGAGGTCGCCGGTCTCAAGCACCTCACCGAGCGCTGCTGCGAGCGCGTGTGTCTGCTCCGCCGTCGTGACCTTCAACGTGCGTTCCCACAGGGGTTCGCTCACAGCGCTGCTGCTTTGGCGTCGGTGGCAACGTCGGTCTGCGATGCCGGCTGGGAGGGTACTTCATTGACGTAGCTGCGAGGCACCCGCTGGCTGATGCGCGTGACGATTTCGTAGTTGTTGGTTCCGGCAGCTGCGGCCCAATCGTCGGCCGTGGGGCCGTGATCGGAGCCATTGCCGAACATGACGGCTTCGGCGCCCCGAAGCTCCGCGGCTGCCTCAGGAGTCAGGGGGCCCAGGTCGATGACCATCTGGTCCATGGCGATCCTGCCCACTACCGGGTAGTTGACGCCATTGACGCGGACCGGTCCGCCCGTGGCGATCCGCGGAACCCCGTCGGCGTAGCCCAACGGGACCAGGCCAAGGGTGCTTTCTTCGCTGGTGCGGTAGTTCAGGCCGTAGGAGACGCCCTGCCCTGCCGGGACCTGCTTGCAATTGGACAGGAGCGTGCGGACGGTCATGGCGGGGTGCAAGCCAAGTTCGGCCGACGTCGCGCCTTCGAAGGGCGACAATCCGTAGACGCCGAGGCCCACGCGCACCAGGTCGAAGTGCGAATCCGGGCGCGACAACGCAGCGGGAGTGTTGGCGATATGCCGGACCTCCGTGTCCACACCGGCGTCTTCAGCCATGGCGATGGCTTCACGGAAGACAGCGAGCTGCTCATCGGTTTCGGGGCGGTGCGGTTCATCGGCCACGGCGAGATGAGAGAAGATCCCCACCACGCGCAGCAGGCCCTGGTCCTGGTAGTCCATGGCCTGGCCCAGCAGTTGATCCCAGTCGGCAATGGTGCAGCCGTTGCGGCCCAGGCCGGTGTCCACCTTGAGGTGTACCCGTGCAGGCCGTTCCTGTTCGCGGGCTGCCGCAACTACGGCATCCAGCTCCCAGCCGGAGATTCCGACGTCGATGCCCGCGGCGACGGCTGCCTGGAAGTTGCTCTCGCGGGTGTGCAGCCAGGCAAGCAACGGAGCGTCGATACCGGCGGCCCGCAAGGCAAGGGCCTCGGAAATGTGCGCCACCCCGAGCCATGCCGCACCGGCGTCGAGGGCTGCCCGCGCAACCTGGACGGCTCCGTGACCATACGCGTCGGCCTTCACTACGGCCATGACCGCGGCAGGAGAGGCGATGGCGACGAATTGCCGCACGTTGTGGCGTACAGCTTCGAGATCGATCACCGCGGACCGTTCCAGGACCGCCGACTTGGCTATTGAGGCCTTTTCGCCGATCCCGATATCTGCTGCTGCTTCATAAGTCACCCTAGAGATTCTAGTGGTGCCGGTGAATTCGGGTTAACTGCGCACGGTCGTTCACCCCTACTGGGCATCCGACAAGTGCGCGATGGTGGCCCGGGCGCGTCGTTGGGCTTCAGCGGGGATGTCCTTCACGATCGGTTCCAGGAACGCGAAGCGCCTCAGCCACTGGCTGCTTTGCCGCTCCTTCCGCGCGTTCGCCCGCTGCCACCAGTCCGCGATGTCTCCCCAGCCGGGTGCGGCCAGGGACCCGCCAACCTCCTGGACGGCAAGCGAAGCGCACAGGTTGGCAAAGCGCAGGCGGTCACCCAGCCGCCATCCTGCGAGGCACCCCACGATGAAGGCCGCACCGAAGCAGTCCCCTGCTCCCGTTGGATCAGAAGCCGAGACCGGCAAAGAAGGCACCCACTCTTCCTCGCCGCTCTCCGAGTCCACCGCCACTGCCCCTTGGGGACCCAAGGTCACCACGGCTACCGGCACGCGGTCAGCCAGCGAGTACAGCGCCGCCCAGGGGTCGGATTTGCCGGTGAACGCCATGGCCTCGGGAGCGTTGGGCAGGAAAGCATAAAAGTTCTCCAGCTGGTCCAGCCGGCGCTCCGACCATTTCCCGGTAGGGTCCCACCCCACCACCCCAAAAAGCTTGGTACCGGATTTCATTGCGGCCAGCATCCACGGCTCCATCTCCTCCTCCAGGTCCGCAACGGCTGCGAGCGCCCGCGGAGGCTGGCCAATCAGCTGGGAAGCAGAGATCGGGGCGGGATGGCCGTGGGTGACCATGGAGCGGTCCTGGTTCACGCACATGGAAACAGTCACTGGTGAGTGCCACCCGGGAACCCGCTGCGACAACGACAGGTCCACGTGCTCCTGCTTCTCCAGGATCTGCCAGTTGTAGTCGCCGTAACCGTCGTCTCCGAAGGTCGCTGCAAGGTTGGTCCGCAACCCGAGCCGCGCTGCCGCAATGGCCTGGTTGGCCACCCCTCCCGGGCAGCTTCCCATGCCCTCGCTCCACACTTCCGTGCCCGGTTCCGGCGCTTGGGGAAGGCCGGTGAAAATGATGTCCTGGAAAACCGTGCCGGTCAGGAGAAGGTCGCACCCGGCGTCAGCGTCTGACCTTACGGAGGCAAGGGGGTCGAATCGTCGCTGCGGCATAGCGTCCATGAACGGCAGACTACGCTGCAGCTTGCGGAGCTGCATAGACTCGGATCATGCGGCTTATGATCGCCGGCGGTGGCGGATTCCGGGTTCCCCTTGTGTACCGGGCGTTGTGTACTGGCCCCTTCGCCGGCCTGGTCAGCGAATTGGTGCTTTTCGACGTCGATGGGCAACGGCTCCAAGCAATCCAGGCCGTACTCCGCGATATGCCCACAGGCCCCGGTTCCGGTCCCGCCGTCGTCGCCTGCAGCGACCTTGGCCAGGCGCTCACGGGAACCGACGTGGTTTTCGCGGCCATCCGGCCTGGTGGAACGGCCGGCCGGATCGCCGATGAGCGTGTTGCACTTGATCTGGGGCTGCTGGGCCAGGAGACCACCGGAGCAGGCGGGATTTCCTACGCCCTGCGATCCATCCCCCGGATGCTCGAACTCGCCCAGGCCATGCGGCGTCACTGCCCCGGTGCATGGCTTATCAACTTCACCAACCCCGCCGGAATGGTCACCGAGGCATTGGTGCCGCTGCTTGGGAACCGGGTGATTGGGATCTGTGATTCCGCTGGGGGCCTGGCCCAGCGGGCGGCCCGGGCAGCCGGTGTCCCGCTGGAGGAAGGAAACCTCGACGGCGTGGGCTACTACGGGCTGAACCACCTCGGCTGGCTCTACCGGCTGGCACCAGGTGGCGCGGACCTCCTGCCCGGGCTGCTGGCGGATCCTGCCGCCCTTGAGTCGATTGAAGAAGGGCGCCTGTTCGGGCAGCACACCCTGGAAAAGCTCGGTTGCCTGCCCAACGAGTACCTCTATTACTACTACCAGACGTCGCAGGCCACCCAGGCTATCCGTGGACAACGGCAAACGCGTGGGGCGTCCATCCACCAACAGCAGCATTCGCTCTACCCCGATCTGCTGCGGGCGGAGGACGCCTATGCGCTATGGGATGCGGCCCGGCGATCCCGCGAAGAGGGGTACCTCGCCGAAGCCCGCACCCACGGGGAACAGCGCGACGAGTCCGATCTCGCTGGTGGCGGCTACGAGAGGGTGGCTCTGTCCGTAATGCGGGCCCTCTCGGGCGGCGGGACCGCCCAGCTCATCCTCAACGTGCCGAACGCTCCCGTGCTGCCCACCGGGAGTCTTCACCCGGCGGAGGTGGCCGTGCCCGGGCTGCCGCCGGACGCCGTCGTCGAAGTCCCCTCCCAGGTGACGCCCGACGGCGCCGTGGCAGTCGCGCAGGAAAGGCCGCCGGGCCCGTTCCTCACCTTGATGCAGCGCGTCAAGGAGGTGGAGCGGCTGACGATCCGCGCCGTCCGTGACCACGACCGGGAAGCAGCCGTCCAGGCGTTTGCGTCGCACCCGTTGGTGGGATCGGAGCTGCTGGGCACGCAGCTGCTGGCAGGCTATGAGGAGGCATTCCCCGGGATGGCCGGGCTCTGGGGGTAAGGGCGGGACAAGGCTAGAGTTTGCGGTACATCACGTGCAGGCCCACGTAGCCGATCTCCGGATGGTTGAAGGCCTCCGGCACCGTGGCAAGGATCCGGAATCCCATGGACTGCCACAGCCACACGGCCCTGACGTTGCTCTCCACCACCGCGTTGTACTGCATGGCGTAGAACCCCGCAGCTTTGGCTTCCTGGAGCGAGTACGCGCAGAGCGCCCGCGCAATGCCCTGGCCCGAGTGGTTGGCCGCCACCATGTAACCGGCGTTGGCGACATGGCTGCCACCACCGCCCTGGTTGGGGTGGAATTCGCCGGTCCCGAGAATCTTGCCGGATTCCCTGTCGACGGCCACAAACGTCTGGCCGGGCTCTTCCTTGGTCCACTTCGCCTTCGCTTCGTCCTCCGGTGTGCCGCGGTCCCAGGTGAAGGTCTCGCCTTCCCGGATCACGGGTTCCAGGATGGACCAGATGCCGGCCCAGTCGCCCGGTGTTGCGATGCGGATGTCAAAGCTTTGTTCTTGGCTCACAGCCCACACGCTAGCAGCCTTGTCCACATAGCGGGGCCGCTTTATTGAGGCACGGTTTGGCAGGAGTAGTGTTTTCTGCAGGGCAAAAGCCACGTGCGGTGAAAGTCAGGAGGGGTGCGATGCCGATGGTCCGTCGAGTGGCGTTCTTGTCACTGCACACCTCCCCCATGGAGCAGCCCGGGGCCGGTGACGCCGGTGGGATGAACGTCTACGTCCGGGCTTTGGCCATGGCACTTGCCGAGTCGGGTGTTGAAGTGGAGATCTTTACGCGCGCTACCAAAGCCAGCCAGCCCGCCGTCGAGCATCCCGGTCCCGGCGTATGCGTCCACAACGTCAAGGCCGGACCACGCCGCAAGATACCCAAGGAAGAACTGCCCGAACTCCTGCACCACATGGTGGTGGAGATCGACAATATCCGGAACCGGCAACTGCATGGCCGCTACGACGCCATCCACTCGCACTATTGGGTCTCCGGCGTTGCGGGGCTTGAGTTGGCCTCACTGTGGGGAGTTCCTCTGGTGCACACCATGCACACCATGGCGAAGGTAAAGAACCTCGTGCTGCAACCCGGCGAACACCCGGAGCCGCGGCGCCGCGAGAACGGCGAGCAGCGGATCGTCGATGGCGCGGCCCGCCTGATAGCCAATACCCCAGCTGAAGCCGATGAACTCGTGTCGCACTACGGGGCGGACCGCGACCGGATCGACATCGCTCCGCCCGGCGTAGACCTCAACGTCTTTACGCCGTCGTTCCGAAAGAAGTCACGCGCCCGGCTGGAGGTGCGGCCGGAGAGCTTCCACATTCTGTTTGCCGGCCGGATCCAGCGGCTCAAAGGTCCCCAGATTTTCGTCAAGGCCGCCGGAATCCTCCGCAAGCGCAGGCCGGACATCGACCTGGAAATGACCATCCTGGGCTCGCTGAGCGGCGCCAAAGACTTCAACCTCCAACAGATCATCCACGAAGCAGGACTCGACGACGTCGTCACCCACCGTCCGCCGGTGGTGGCGCCCGAACTCGCCGGGTGGTTCCGCTCGGCCGACGTCGTCGTGATGCCATCGTTCAGCGAGTCCTTTGGCCTGGTGGCTTTGGAAGCACAGGCGTGCGGTACACCCGTAGTCGCCACCAACGTCGGTGGTCTGTCCCGGGCAATCTCGGACGGCCGCACCGGAATCCTGGTGGACGGACACAACCCCACGGACTGGGCCGATGCCCTCGAGGACCTCTACGACGACGTCCAGACCCGCGAGGACATGGGCCGGCTCGCGGCCACCCATGCCGAATCGTTCGGCTGGCAGCGCACAGCTGCGATCACCTTGGACAGCTACCGTGAAGCCGTCGGGGGCCTGTTGCTTCCGAGGACCTGAGGTTCCTCAGCGTCGAGCCTCGCGGCTGGTAGATTGTCGCGCACAGCGTTAGCGCGCCATAAGCGTCAGCCGCGACACGGGAACATCCAGCCGAAGGACAACGATGTCTGAAAACAAGGCCATGAGTGATCTTGAGATTGCCCGCAATGCCGCCATGCTCCCCATTGAGGAGATCGCCCAAAGAGCGGGCATCAACGTGGATGCCCTTGAGCTGTACGGGCGTTACAAAGCCAAGATCAACCCTGGAAAGCTGGCGTTCCCTGCCGACAAGGTGCCGGGGAAAGTAGTGCTTGTTTCAGCCATGTCCCCCACTCCCGCCGGAGAAGGCAAATCAACCACCACAGTAGGACTCGCCGATTCCCTGGCCCGCGCCGGACACAAAGTCATGATCGCGCTTAGGGAACCTTCCTTGGGGCCGATCCTGGGGATGAAGGGCGGGGCTACGGGAGGTGGCTACTCCCAGGTCCTGCCGATGGACGACATCAACTTGCACTTCACCGGGGATTTCCACGCGATCACCTCAGCAAACAACGCCCTCATGGCCTTGGTGGACAACCACATCTTCCAAGGAAACCAGCTGGGAATCGACCCCCGCCGCATGACGTTCAAACGCGTCCTTGACATGAACGACCGTGCCCTGCGGGAAGTGGTGATCGGCCTTGGTGGCCCCGCGCAGGGCGTGCCACGGCAGGATGGATTCGACATTACCGTGGCGTCCGAGATCATGGCCGTCTTCTGCTTGGCCACGGACCTGGACGATCTCCGATGCCGCCTGGGCAGGATCACTTTCGGGTACACCTATGAGCGGGCACCGGTCACCGTGGCGGATCTCGGTGTTGAAGGCGCACTTACGATGCTCCTGAAGGACGCCATCAAGCCAAACCTTGTCCAGACCATCGCAGGAACTCCGGCGCTGGTACATGGGGGTCCGTTTGCGAACATCGCCCATGGATGCAATTCGCTGATCGCCACCAGGACGGCCATGCAGCTGGCTGACGTGGTGGTCACCGAGGCCGGCTTCGGGGCGGACCTTGGCGCCGAAAAGTACATGGACATCAAGGCGCGGATCGCAGCAGTGGCGCCATCCGCCGTCGTGGTTGTTGCCACCATCCGGGCCCTCAAGATGCAAGGCGGGGTTCCCAAGGAACACCTCGGCGAGCCCAACATGGATGCCATGGCTGCCGGAGTGGAGAACCTCAAGAGGCATGTCCGGAACGTGGTCAAATTTGGTATCACCCCGGTTGTCTCCATCAACAAGTTCGCCACCGACACTGCGGAAGAACTCGACTGGCTCCTTGCATGGTGTGCAGCGGAAGGGGTGGAGGCCGCCGTCGCAGATGTCTGGGGCCGCGGTGGAGGCGGCGACGGCGGGGACGAACTGGCCGCCAAGGTGGCAGCTGCCTTCGATGCGCCGTCCAGTTTCCATCACCTCTACCCGCTGGAGCTGCCTGTGGAGGACAAGATCCGGACGATCGTGCAGGAGATATACGGGGCCGATGGCGTGGAGTTCTCCGTGCCGGCCCTCAAACGCCTTGCGGAGATTGAGAAGAACGGCTGGTCCGGCCTTCCCGTCTGCATGGCGAAAACCCAGTACTCCTTCACTGACGACGCCTCCAGGCTCGGGGCACCCAAGGGTTTCCGGGTGCACGTTCGCGACCTCATCCCGAAAACCGGTGCCGGTTTCATCGTGGCACTGACCGGGGCCGTCATGACCATGCCCGGGCTCCCGAAGGAACCGGCAGCCATGCGCATGGACGTCGACGCCGACGGCAACCCCATGGGCCTTTTCTAACCCTCCCTCACACCCCACGCCCTTCAGCCAAACCCTCCCGCACACCCCACGCCCTTCAGCCAAACCCTCCCGCACACCCCACGCCCTTCAACCAAACCCTCCCGCACAACCCACGCCCTTCAACCAAACCCTCCCGCACGCGTTTGAAGGGGTGAGTAAGCGTCGGCGTCAAACCGCAGGGATGTGAGTTAGCGTCGGCGTCAAACCATAGGGATGTGAGCGAGCGTCGCCGTCAAACCCCAGGGATGTGAGCGAGCGTCGCCACCAAACCATGGGGATGTGAGCAAGCGACCGTGGGAAACCATGGGGATGTGAGCGAGGGTCCCGGAGACGACTGACGCCCCCGCACACAGTGCGGGGGCGTCAGGTGACAAAGGGGTCCTGCGGTGTTTAGCGTTCGATGTCGCCGCGGATGAAGGCTTCGACCTTTTCGCGGGCGATGTCGTCGTTGAACTGCTCCGGCGGCGACTTCATGAAGTAGCTGGAAGCGGAGAGCAGCGGGCCGCCGATGCCGCGGTCCAGGCCGATCTTGGCGGCGCGGATGGCATCGATGATCACGCCGGCAGAGTTCGGGGAATCCCATACCTCGAGCTTGTACTCCAGGGATACAGGGGCGTCGCCGAAGTTGCGGCCTTCGAGGCGGACGAAGGCCCACTTGCGGTCATCAAGCCAGGCGACGTAGTCGGAAGGCCCGATGTGGACGTCGTCGGCGTGCAGCTCGGCCTCGACGTTTGAAGTAACGGCCTGGGTCTTGGAGATCTTCTTGGATTCCAGGCGGTCGCGCTCCAGCATGTTCTTGAAGTCCATGTTGCCGCCGACGTTCAGCTGGTACGTACGGTCCAGGGTGACGCCGCGGTCTTCGAACAGCTTGGCCATGACACGGTGGGTGATGGTGGCACCGATCTGGCTCTTGATGTCGTCGCCCACGATCGGGATACCGGCAGCAGTGAACTTGTCGGCCCATTCCTTGGTGCCGGCGATGAACACGGGCAGTGCGTTGACGAAAGCGACGCCGGCGTCGATGGCGCACTGGGCGTAGAACTTGGCGGCCTGGTCCGAACCAACAGGCAGGTAGCAGACCATGACGTCCGCTTTGGCTTCGCGCAATGCAGCGACGATGTCCACGGCCTCTTCCGGAGCCTCAACGATGGTTTCGCGGTAGTACTTGCCCAGTCCGTCCAGTGTGTGGCCGCGCTGGACGGTGACGCCCGTAGCGGGGACGTCGGCAATCTTGATGGTGTTGTTTTCGCTGGCGCCGATGGCGTCCGCCAGGTCCAGTCCAACCTTCTTGCTGTCGACATCGAAAGCAGCAACGAAGTGGACGTCGTTGACGTGATACTGGCCGAACTCGACGTGCATCAGACCCGGGATCGTGGCCTTGGGGTCAGCGTCGCGGTAGTACTGAACACCTTGGACCAGCGATGCGGCGCAGTTACCTACGCCGACAATGGCAACACGAATCGGATGTGAAGACACGGAACTCCTTTGAGAACTAAACCTCAGGTGCCAGGCGCACCGCTGGCTGAGTCCAGGGCACGACTGATTGGCACGGCGCCATTCGGCGCACACTTGCATTGTAGCCAACACAGGAGGGGCCGCCTTTGTTCCCGACCGGCCCCTCCCGTTTATGTCAATCGTGAACGGCTACTTTTGCGCCCACAGGTTGATGTCCGATTCAACAGCAAACTCGTCGATCGCCGTCAGTTCTTCCGTGGTGAACTCCAGGTTTTGGATGGCGCTGAGCGTGTCTTCCAGCTGCTTCACACTGGAAGCTCCCACCAGTGCCGACGTCACCGGCGAGCCCTTAGGCTGATCCCGGAGGATCCAGGCCACAGCCATTTGGGCGAGCGTCTGTCCCCGGCCCTGGGCGATTGCGTTGAGCCCGCGCACCCGGTCAAGCTTGTCCTCGGTCAGCTGCGACTCGGACAGGAAACGTTCCTTTGCTGCGCGGGAGTCGGCCGGCACACCGTTGAGGTACCGGTCGGTCAGCATCCCCTGGGCCAAGGGCGAGAAAGCGATGGAGCCTGCGCCCACCTGGTCCAATGCCTCGTAGAGGTTGGGTGAGCCATTCTCGGTCCACCGGTTCAGCATGGAGTAGCTCGGCTGGTGGATCAGCAGCGGGGTGCCGAGTTCCTTGAGGATCCGGGCCGCTTCGAGGGTCTGCTCAGGGGTGTAGGACGAGATGCCCGCGTAGAGCGCCTTGCCTGAACGGACCGCGTAGTCCAGGGCGCCCATGGTTTCTTCCAAGGGTGTTTCGGGGTCCGGGCGGTGGCTGTAGAAGATGTCCACGTACTCCAGGCCCATGCGTTCGAGGGACTGGTCGAGGCTGGAAATCAGGTACTTGCGGGATCCCCATTCGCCGTACGGACCAGGCCACATGTAGTAGCCGGCCTTCGTGGAGATGACGAGTTCGTCGCGGTAGGGCTTGAAGTCGTCCTTCAAGTGGCGTCCGAAGTTCGTTTCGGCCGATCCGTCCGGCGGACCGTAGTTGTTGGCGAGGTCGAAGTGATTGACGCCGAGGTCGAAAGCCCTGCGCAGGATGGCGCGTTGCTCGTCGAATCGCTTGTCGTCGCCGAAGTTGTGCCAAAGGCCCAACGAGATGGCGGGCAGCTTGAGTCCGCTGCGTCCGACACGGCGGTAGGGCATGGTTTCGTAGCGGTTTTCCGCGGCCGAATAAGTCATACGTACCATCCTGCCACTGTGGAAACCGGGGCGACGGCGGTGTCCGCCATGTGGGCGCCGTCACCCCGGTTCACTGCTGGTGTCAGTTGACGCGTACGACGGCGGCGCTGGCGCCCGGGAGCGTCAGCGTGTCCTCGTCCAGGGCAGCTTCGGAATCGGTAGACAGCAACAAGGACCCCTCGAGGGCCGTCACGAGTGCGTCGTCACCGAAGTTGCACACAACACGGATTTTCCCCCGGGACATCTGCAGCCACTGTTCCTCGTCGTCGAACTCGACGGAGGTGTCCCCGAAGCCGCCGTCGACTAGTTCAGGCGTGTTTCGGCGCAGCTGTGCCAAATCCCTGTACAACTGGAGCAGGCGGGCGTGGTCTCCCTCGCCGGCCTCCTCCCACTTGAGCTTGGAGCGTTCGAACGTCTGGGGATCCTGTGGATCGGGGACAACGGCCGGATCCCACCCCATCCGCTCGAACTCCTTGATCCGTCCCTCGGCTGTGGCCTTGCCCAGATCGGGCTCCGGGTGGGAGGTGAAGAACTGCCACGGCGTTGAAGCACCGAACTCCTCTCCCATGAACAGCATGGGGGTGAAGGGAGAGGTCATGGTCAGCACGGCACCTATGGCCAACTTGCCATAGGACAACGTCGCGGTGAGTCGGTCACCTATGGCCCGGTTTCCGATTTGGTCATGGTTTTGCAGGCAGACCACCAGGGCCGATGGGTGCGCGAGGTCATGCCGGATTGACCGGCCATGATGGCGACCCCGGAAGCTCGAGTAGCTGCCATCGTGGAAGAAGCCGTGTTCCAGGACCTTGGCAAGCACGGACAGCGATTCAAAGTCCGAGTAGTAGCCGGTGGTTTCTCCGCTGAGGTTGACGTGGACGGCGTGGTGGAAGTCGTCGCTCCACTGCCCCTCCAGCCCGTAGCCGTTGTCCTTGCGGGGATAGATGAGGCGCGGGTTGTTCAGGTCCGATTCTGCGATGAGGGTTTTCGGTATCCCCGTTTCAGACTCGATCTGGTCAGCCAGCGCACCAAAGTCCTCCAGGATGTGCACGGCCCGTTCGTCCCGGAGTGCATGGACGGCATCGAGCCGAAGTCCGTCAACGTGGTAGTCGCGGAGCCACATCGCCGCATTCTCCAGAATGTAGCGGCGCACGTCATCGGAGCCCGGGCCGTCAAGGTTGACGGAGTCACCCCAGGTGTTGCCCTCCCCCGATTTCAGGTAAGGACCGTACTTTGGCAGGTAGTTTCCGCTCGGACCGAGGTGGTTGTAGACGACGTCCTGGATGACGCCAAGCCCCGCAGCGTGCGCCGCGTCAACAAAGCGCTGATAGGCGGCGGGACCACCATAGGGTTCATGCACGGCGTACCAAAGGACGCCGTCGTAACCCCAGTTGTGGACACCGTTGAACCCGTTGACCGGCAGGAGTTCAATGAAATCGACGCCGAGGTCCACCAAGTAGTCCAATTTTCCAGCGGCGGCATCCAGTGTGCCCTCCGGCGTGAACGTGCCCAGGTGCAGTTCGTAGATGACGGAACCCTTGAGGTTCCGTCCCTTCCAGCCGGAATCCTTCCATTCGTGGATGGACGGGTCGAACGTTGAAGACAGGCCATGGACGCCGTCCGGCTGCCGCCGCGAACGCGGATCAGGGAACGGTCCTTCTCCATCCACAAGATAGCCGTACGGCACGCCGTCGACTCCCCCTGCCACCGCCTCAGCCGGCGCGTGCCACCAGCCGTGGGCAGCGGCGTCGTCGTATTGCTCCATGCCGTATTCGTGGCCTCCGGCCACCAGCCGAACAGTTTTTGCGTTCGGCGCCCAGACATCAAAGAGATTCTTTCCAGCAGCGTGCTTCAGCATGATGTTCCCCTGTACGTTCCTTAAGCGTGCGTTGCCGTGATTCGTGGTGGCGTCAGTCAGTGGGTACCAGCAGCGCCACAGGGTACCGCTCCAGCAGGGTGCTCAACTGGACAGCACCCGGGGCATAGCTCGCCCCTGTGAGCTCGTCCCTGCAGTTCACCGTGAGTTCGATGACGGTGTCCCGCCAGCCGCCTTCCCGTGCAAGACGACGGGGAAGGCGCGTGGCGACAGTCAGCGCGCCACGACGACCAGACCCGCGGTCGAAGGCCACCACATGTGGTGCTGCCGCTCCCTGCGCCGCGACGGGCAAGTAACCTTCGAACAGCTCGGGCCGGTCCCTACGCAACCTCAACGCCCGGGAGAGCACCAGCAACTTGGCCGATTCCTCCGTGAACGACGGTGTCGCTCCCTGGTCCAATGCTGCCAAAGCTTCTTTGCGTGCCTTGAAGTCCACCGGCCGTCGGTTGTCCGGATCGGTCAGTGATCCGTCCCGGAACTCCGTGCCTTGGTAAACGTCAGGGACGCCGGGCATGGTGAGCTGGATCAACTTGGCGGACAGCGAGTTGGAGGTCCCGTATGGTTCCAGCTCAGCCACGAAGTTCTTCAAGGCGGCCGCGACCTCGGGAACGTCGAACGCGGCGTCGACGGCGGCTGCAAGCTGCCTTTCGAACTCCGGGTTCGGGTCGGTCCAGTTGGTGGAGTTGCCGGCCTCGCGCGCCGCCTTCAACGCGTATGACTGAAGCCGCCCGCGGTCTGCCGGCCAGGCACCCACGATCGACTGCCAGACCAGCGCCGCCAACGGTCCGTCCGGAATCGGCGCGAGCTGCTGAACTGTTCCAAGGAAAAGTTCCCACTCCGGCACGGCCTCGGAAATAACCGATATCCGCGCCCTGGCGTCCTCGCTCCGCTTTGTGTCGTGCGTGCTCAGGGTGGTCATGGAGAGCGGCAGGAGCTGCTGGCGCCGGGCCATCCGTTCGTGGAAGACCCCGCTGGGCAACGAGAACTCCGTGGGGTCTGCGCCGACTTCGGTGAGAGAGCCCAATCGGGTGTAGCGGAAGAATGCCGTGTCCTCCACGCCCTTGGCCATGACCATTCCCGATGTCTGCTGGAACCGCCGCGCCAAAGCACTTTCGGGATCCAGCAGGAGCGGCTGCAGCTTCCCAAGGACGGGTTCGAGTTCGGGGCGGTGTCGGCCGGCCCGCTCGATTGCTTCCACGAGGGTTTTCCCGCCGTAGGGCAAATATGTCCGGTAAATGGGGAACCAGCAGATGACCTCGGCAAGGGAGTCGGCCACCTTGGCGAACGGCAGTTCCAGGGAGACCGGTACCAAGCGGGCAAGCCGCAGGATCTCTGAACGCAGGATGCCGTCAGCGATCCGCCGCTTGGTCCCATGGATCATCTCGGCGTAATCGGCCGCTTTCTCCGAGTTCCGCAACCGCGCGTCCAAGGAATTGAGGTATTCCTCGGCGGTCGGATCCACGAACAGGCGGTCTACGTCCGCGAGGGCGTCATAACCGGTTGTTCCTTCGCAGCTGAACGTCTCCGGAAGTTGCTCGCCGGGTTCGAGGATTTTCTCCACAAGCAGGTAAGCGCCCCCGGTCGCCTCGCGAAGCCTGGCAAGGTAGCCTTCCGGATCGGCAAGCCCATCCGGATGGTCGATCCTGAGTCCGTCCACCAGGCCTTCGTGGAACCAGCGGACAACCTCGGCGTGCGACTCGTCGAACACCCAGGGAATTTCGACCCGGATGCCGGCCAGGGTATTCACGGCGAAGAATCGGCGGTAGTTCAGATCCGCATCTGCCCGCCGCCATCCGATCAATTCGTAATGCTGGCGCGAGTGGACATCCTTGGGGCTGTCTCCTGAGGCGAACGTTCCTTCGGCCAAGGGGAAGCGGTGGTCGTAGTAGTGCAGTTCGCCGTCCACCAGCTTGAGCTGGTCGAGGTCGTCGTCGCTGCCCAGGACCGGGATCCGGATCTTGCCGCCGCCGAATTCCCAGTCCACGTCGAAGGCCTCGGCGTATTTGGAATCCCGCCCGTCTTTCAGGAGGTTCCACCACCAGGCGTTCTGCTTGGGAGTGGCAACACCCATGTGGTTGGGCACGATGTCGGCAAGAATTCCCATGCCGTTGTCCTTGGCGGCCCTGGACAGGGCAGCCAAACCCTCGGGGCCACCCCGGGAGGGGTCCACCGTGGAGGGATCGGTCACGTCATAGCCGTGGTCCGAGCCCTGCTCCGCGGTCAGGATGGGCGAGACGTACACCCAATCGACGCCCAGGGAGTGCAGGTAACCCGTGAGTCCGGCGGCATCCTGCAAGGTGAAGCCGGGACGGATCTGGAGACGGTAGGTGGAGACCGGCGTCCTCATGATTCGGTCTCCTTCGCCTCGCCCGCTTCCGTAACCTCGCCCGCTTCCGCAGCTTCGCCGGCGTCGTCCCCTTCATCGGGGCCCTTGTAGTCATACGGCAGCGACGTGACGGCGGGAGCCGTAATCGAGGCCGTTTCAGGGGTGCTCGTCTGCGTCAATGCTGCAAGCGAGGCAGCGACGGAGTGGTCCGGCTCGATCTCGGGAGTGCTGTGCGCACGGAGGACCACCAGCGACTTACCGCCAACGGAAAGGATCTGGTCGGGCTTGATGACACCCGCTTCGGCTCCCTCTCCGGCAGTATCGATCATGACATCCCAGGCTGGCGCGTATTCATCCGAGGGAATCCGGAAGTCGACGTCTTCCTGGTCGGCGTTGAAGTACAGCAGGAAGTTGACGTCTGTAATGCGGCGGCCCTGGTTGTCGCGGCCATGGATGCCGTCACCGTTCAGGAACACGCCAACGGAGCGGCCCAGGGCTTCATCCCAATCCGAGGGACTCATGGTGCTGGCGTCAGCATCCAGCCATACGATGTCCGGGAGCCGCTCGCCCTCCCCACGCAGGACAGGGCGTCCGTCGAAGAACCGGCTGCGCCGCAAACTGGGGTGCTTGGCACGCAGTGCGCTCACGGCCGCGGTGAATTCGATCAGGGGCTGGTCCACGTTGTCCCAGTTGATCCACGTAAGTTCGGAATCCTGGCAGTAGCCGTTGTTGTTGCCGTTCTGCGTCCTGCCAAGTTCATCACCGTGCAGCAGCATGGGAACGCCTTGCGACAGGAACAGGGAGGCAATGAAGTTCCGCTGCTGACGCGCCCGCAAGCCGAGGACGATGGGGTTGTCTGTCGGCCCCTCCTCGCCGCAGTTCCATGAACGGTTGTGGGACTCGCCGTCGTTGTTGTCTTCGCCGTTGGCCTCGTTGTGTTTCTCGTTGTAGGAGACGAGGTCCGCCAGCGTGAAGCCGTCGTGGGCGGTAACGAAGTTGATCGATGCCACCGGCCGCCGACCTGAGTGTTCGTACAGGTCAGCCGACCCGGTCAGCCGGGAAGCGAATTCGCCCAGAGTCGAGGGTTCCCCGCGCCAGAAGTCACGGACGGTATCGCGGTACTGGCCGTTCCATTCCGTCCACTGCGGCGGGAAGTTGCCAACCTGGTAACCACCGGGACCAACGTCCCACGGTTCGGCAATGAGCTTTACCTGCGAAACCACGGGATCCTGCTGGATGAGTTCGAAGAAGGTGGAGAGTTTGTCAACGTCGTAGAACTCGCGTGCCAGGGTGGAGGCGAGGTCGAAGCGGAAGCCGTCGACGTGCATTTCCGTGACCCAGTAGCGGAGGGAGTCCATCAGCAGCTGCAGGGAGTGCGGGCTGCGGACGTTCAGCGAGTTGCCCGTACCCGTGTAGTCCATGTAGTACTTCTGGTCATCTTCCACCAAGCGGTAATACGCGGAGTTGTCGATGCCCTTGAACGACAACGTGGGCCCCAGGTGGTTGCCTTCGGCGGTGTGGTTGTACACAACGTCCAGGATGACTTCGATTCCCGCGGTGTGCAGCGCACGGACCATGGCTTTGAAGTCCTGGACCTGCTGGCCGGTGTCGCCCTTGGAGCTGTAGCTGTTGTGGGGCGCGAAGAAACCAATGGTGTTGTAGCCCCAGTAGTTGTTCAGGCCCTTATCCTGCAGGATGCCGTCGTTGACGAACTGGTGCACCGGCATCAGTTCGATTGCGGTGATCCCGAGCTTCTGCAGGTGCGAGATGACCGCAGGGTGTGCCACGCCGGCGTAGGTGCCGCGCTGCTCTTCGGGGACTTCCGGGTGCAGCTGGGTCAAGCCTTTGACGTGGGCCTCATAGATGACCGACTTGTGGTAGGGAATCCTCAGGAGCTTGTCGCCGTCCCAATCGAAGAACGGGTTGATGACGACGCCCAGCATCATGTGCGGCGCTGAGTCCTCATCGTTCCGCGAATCGGGGTCTCCCAGGTTGTAGGAGAAAAGGGACGGATCCCAGTCGATCTGCCGGTGGATGGCCTTTGCGTACGGATCCAGCAGCAGTTTGTTGGGGTTGAAACGCTGACCGGCATCGGGATCGTAGGGCCCGTGAACCCGGTAGCCGTACTTCTGTCCCGGCTGCACCTGCGGCAGGTAGCAGTGCCATACGTAACCATCTACCTCGGTAACGTCTACGCGGACCTCGCCGCCGTCGTCGTCAAAGAGACACAACTCCACTTTTTCGGCCTTCTCGCTGAATAGCGCGAAGTTGGTGCCGGTGCCGTCAAAGGTGGCACCCAGCGGATAAGCCGATCCAGGCCAGACTTCCATGCGTTCTCCTCTTGATGATGCGAACAACTGTTGCAAGCCTACTCAGTACCCTGACAACGACAGTAACCTTACGGTATTGTTCGGTCGTATTCCGCGCTGAGCGAACCGATAACGCGCGGCACAGCCGCAGCAATTGCCGAGGCTGTAAGGGGGCCACCGTCGCAATCCGCCGACGCCAGGGCCCCTGCCCTGCCGTGGATGCCCGCCGCTACGGCCGCCACAGCAGCCCAGCGGTCCGCAGCGTCCAGGCCCAGGCCGGCATACGCGCCGTCGTCGCCGCCTATCTCTTCAGCGGCCTGAGCCAGCAACGCTCCCAGCACTCCGGCCAGGACATCGCCGCTGCCGGCGGTCGCCATCCAGGGGATGCCCTCCGACTGGCTGAAAACAATTCCCGACGGCGACGCCACAAGTGTCGTGGCACCCTTCAGGAGCACTGTGGCTCCGGTTTGTTGGGCCGCCTGGCGTACGAAGTGCAGGGGCCGGGATTCGACGTCGGCCCGGGTCACCGCAACTTCGCCCGTGGACGGCAGCGAATCCAGCAAGGACGCGAGTTCGCCGGCGTGCGGGGTAAGGATCCATTGGGGCGGGCAACGGTCCGGGAGGAGGCTCAGCGCCCCGGCATCGACCACTACCGGAAGGTCATGGCCCAGGGCCGCCTCCACGGCAGCCCCTGCACGGCCCAATTGCTCTTCTCCGTCGACGCCCGGACCCACTACCCATGCCTGGACCCGGCCCGGATCCTTGTCCTCCCACAAGGCCTCCGGGGTCCGGGAGAGAACCATTCGCGCCGCGGAACCGGGGCCGACGTAGCGCACCATGCCCACCCCGGCGAGGGCTGCGGCGTGCACACCCAGGACAGCGGCGCCGGCAAAACGGGACGAGCCTGCAACAATTCCCAGGACACCGCGGGAGTATTTATGTGACCTCCGGCCGGGGCGGGGCAGCAAGGCGCCAAGGTCCGGGTCGGTTAGGCGGCGCAACTCCGGCGCCTGGTCCTGAAGCGCGGCCTCGATGCCGATCTGCACCAGTTCGACCCGCCCCGCGCAGCCCTCACCCGGATCGGTCAGGAGCCCTGCCTTGACACCACCGAACGTGACCGTTACATCGGCATCCAGCACGGGCCAGTGGACCTCCCCGGTGCCTGCATCCAGCCCGCTTGGGACGTCACAGGCGACAACCAGCCGTGGTCCGAGTTCCTGCAGCGCGGCAATCAGCTCGGCCGGGGCTTCGCGCAATCCCCCGCGGGCGCCGGTACCCAGCAGAGCATCGATGATCACGTCCTCACCGGCACACAGAACCGCGAGCTCTTCGGCATTTGAAGGACCGAGCTGCAAAACCCGCCCACCTGCGGCGAGAAGAGCAGCCAATGCTTCCGCGTGGACGGAATCGCCAGCGAGTACCGCCGTCGCACGCATTCCGCGTCGGGCGAGATACGCGGCAGCATAGAGGCCATCGCCGCCGTTATTGCCTTTGCCGGCGAGAACCGTGACGCATGCACCGGCCAACCGGCGTTTTTTCTTCAGCTCACGGATCACGGCCTGGGCGAGGCCGTACGCTGCCCGTTGCATAAGAACAGCGCCCTCACCGGAGTCCAGGAGCGGCTGTTCCGCGTCCCTGATCTGTTGTCCGGTGAAGGCGCTGATCATTGTTAAGTGTCCGTCTAGCCCTCAGCGAGGACGGTTGCCGTGGCGATGCCGCCGTCGTGGCTCATCGACAGGTGCCAACGCTTGACGCCCTTGGCCTCAGCGACGGCAAGCACAGTTCCCTTGACCTGGATGGTTGGACCATTCTGGTCAAGGCCGATCCAGCAATCCTGCCAGTTCATGCCTGCCGGTGCGCCCAGGACCTTGGCCACTGCTTCCTTGGCTGCGAAACGGGCAGCCAGGGACCGTGTGTTGAGTTCACGCTCGGCGGGCACAAACAGGCGATCCCTCAGCCCGGGAGTCCGTTCAAGCTGCCGGCCAAACCGCTCAATGTCTACGACGTCTACGCCAATGCCAACAATCATGCCGTTATTCTACGGTCACGCTCTTGGCGAGGTTACGCGGCTGATCGACGTCGTATCCCTTCGCTCCGGCCAGTTCGGCAGCAAAGATCTGCAACGGAACCGTGGTGAGCAGCGGCATGAGCAGCGTGGGCGTCTCCGGTACGTAGAAGACATGCTCTGCGTAGTCCTTGACCGACTCGTCGCCCTCTTCGGCGATGACCAGGGTGCGTGCACCACGTGCGCGGACTTCCTGGATGTTGCTGACCACCTTGGAGTGCAGGGAGTCACGGCCACGCGGGGACGGCACGACGACGAAGACCGGCTGGCCGTCGTCGATCAGGGCGATCGGCCCGTGCTTGAGCTCGCCGGCGGCGAAGCCTTCTGCGTGGATGTAGGCGATTTCCTTGAGCTTCAGGGCGCCTTCGAGGGCAACCGGGTAGCCAACGTGACGGCCGAGGAACAGCACGGACTTTTCGTCCTTCATGCTGCGGGCCAGCTCGCGCAGCGGTCCTGCGTTGTCCAGGATTGTCTGGATCTTGGCCGGGATCTTGTTCAGGTCGGCGAGGACATCCTTGATCTGGCCGGAGAAGATGTTGCCGCGCAGCTGGGCCAGGTAGAGGCCCAGGAGGTAGGCAGCCGTGATCTGCGCAAGGAACGCCTTGGTGGAGGCGACAGCGATTTCCGGACCGGCGTGCGTGTAGAGCACGGCGTCGGACTCGCGCGGAATGGTGGAACCGTTGGTGTTGCAGATCGAGATCGTCTTGGCACCCTGTTCCCGGGCGTAACGGACGGCCATGAGGGTGTCCATGGTTTCGCCGGACTGGCTGATGGAAACCACCAGGGTGTTGGAGTCCACGATCGGGTCACGGTAACGGAACTCGTGGGCGAGCTCCACCTCGGTGGGGATGCGGCACCAGTTCTCGATGGCGTACTTGGCCACCAGGCCCGCATAGGCTGCCGTACCGCAGGCGAGGACGATGATCTTGTCCACCTGCTTGAGGAGCTCGGGATCGATACGGAGTTCGTCCAGCGTCAGCTTGCCGTTGAGGTCGGAGCGTCCCAGGAGGGTCTGTGCCACAGCGTCGGGCTGGTCGTTGATTTCCTTCTCCATGAAGGAGCTGAAGCCACCCTTTTCAGCCGAAGCCGGGTCCCAGTCAACGTGGTATTCCTTGCCTTCAGCCGGTGCACCGAAGAAGTCGGTGATCTCAACGCTGTCCGCGGTGATGGTGACGATCTGGTCCTGGCCCAGTTCCACAGCGCGGCGCGTGTAGTCAATGAAGCCGGAGACGTCGGAGCCGAGGAAGTTCTCGCCATCGCCCAATCCCACGACCAGGGGAGAGTTACGGCGGGCAGCAACAACTACGTCCGGCTGGTCAGCGTGCACTGCCAAGAGCGTGAAAGCACCCTCGAGCCGCTGGCAGGCGAGGCGCATCGCTTCGGTGAGGTTGCCGCCGTCGCCGTTGAGCTGGTTCCGGAAGATGTCTCCCAGAAGTGCCGCAGCGACCTCGGTGTCCGTTTCGGACTCGAACGTGACGCCCTTGGCGAGCAGTTCCTGACGGAGCTCGGCGAAGTTCTCGATGATTCCGTTGTGAATGACAGCCAACCTCCCACCGTCGGAAAGGTGCGGGTGGGCGTTGCGGTCGGTGGGGCCGCCGTGCGTGGCCCACCGGGTGTGGCCAATGCCTGTCAGGGACTTGGGAACGGGATGCGCTTCCAGTTCCTCGATCAAGTTGCTCAGCTTGCCGGACTTTTTACGGGATGAGATGGCCCCATCAGCCACTACTGCGACGCCGGCGGAGTCATAGCCGCGGTACTCCAGACGGCGCAGCCCTTCCACCACGACGTCAAGGGCGCTGTAACCAGCTGCCTCGCGAGACGAATTGCCAACATAGCCTACGATTCCACACATGGGTACAAGCCTAACGGCTAACGCAAACAACTGATGTGGGACATCCCATTTCATGGGGTCCCTGGCGACCTTTACGGCACCCATAATTCATCCCCCAGCCATCGCGCATTTCCTGATCAGCCGCGCGGAGGGCAGAATCATGATCGTGACTTTGCAACGCACCGAAGCTAATGGCGACGGCGCTTCCCCGTTTGTCGAGCTGGACCGCCAGACCTGGTCCAGGCTTGCAGCACAGATGGAGCAGCCCCTCAACGAAGAGGACATCTTCCGTCTGCGCGGGCTCGGCGATCCCCTGGACATGAAGGAAGTCCGGGAGGTCTACCTCCCCCTCTCAAGGCTCCTTCACCTCTACGTCCAGGCATCCCACCAGCTTCACGCCGCAACCACCACCTTCCTTGGTGAGCAAACCCAGCGCACGCCATTCGTGATCGGCGTGGCCGGTTCCGTGGCAGTAGGCAAGTCCACCATCGCCCGCGTTCTCCGCGAGATGCTGCGCCGCTGGCCAGGAACGCCGAACGTGGAGCTCATCACGACGGACGGCTTCCTCTACCCCCTGGCCGAGCTCAAACGCCGGCACCTGCTCGAGCGCAAGGGCTTTCCGGAGTCCTACGACCGGCGGGGGCTCCTTCGCTTCGTTTCGGAGGTCAAAGGCGGCGCAGAGGAAGTCCGGGCGCCCTGGTACTCGCACGTTACCTACGACATCGTGCCGGGCAAGGAAGTCGTTGTGCGCCGCCCCGATGTCCTGATCGTCGAGGGTTTGAATGTGCTGGCACCGGCACGGCCCCGCATGGACGGTAAACAGGGCCTGGCCGTCAGCGACTTCTTCGATTTCTCCATTTACGTCGACGCCAAGACCTCGTACATCGAGGAATGGTACGTGGACCGCTTCCGGAAGCTGCGCAGTACGGCTTTCGCCCAGCCCGAGTCATACTTCCACCGTTACGCCACATTGTCGGACGACGACGCCGAGTCCACCGCCCGGGGTATCTGGAAGCGCATCAACGAGCCCAACCTCAAGGAAAACGTGCTGCCGACACGTGGTCGGGCACAGTTGGTGCTCACCAAGGATGCAGACCACTCCATCAGGCGCATGCTGCTGAGGAAGGTCTAGTTGCCGAACGAAATCACACCGATGCCCAGCCGCCGGGCTTTCGCCGGGCTGCTCACAGTCAGTGCCGGCCTCGCCGCCCTGACGGCGTGCACGCCACAGGACGGGGCTCCCTCCCCTGCTGCCGCCAGCATGCCGGCCCAGACCGACGTGGCGGCTCCTGCACCTGCTTCAAGCGCCGCTGCCGCAACGCCGACGCCGTCCGCCACAGCAGAGCCCACCGCAGCCACCAGCCCGGGCCCGGCCCCTTCCAGCACCATCAAGACCCAGCACTCCCTGACGGATCCGACCAGCCCCTGGGTGATCGTCAACAAGCACAGGCCGCTGAATCCTCAGGACTTCGTGCCGGCCGACTTGGTGCAGCCGGCCATCCGGCTCGCCGTCAGCGGCGAAGCGGCCCTTTTGAACAGCACGACGGCGGCTGCCGCAGAGAGGATGTTCGGGGCAGCGGCATCGGAGGGCGTCATCATGACGCTGGCTTCGGGCTACCGTTCCTACACAACGCAGGTGTCCACCTACAACGGATATGTTGCCAGCACAGGGCAGGCCGCAGCCGATCGCGCCTCCGCGCGGCCCGGACACTCCGAACACCAGACAGGCTGGTCATTCGATATCGGCGACGGAGGCGGAGCCTGCAGCTTCCAGCCATGCTTCGCCGAGCAGCCTGCAGCGGTCTGGGCCAAAGCCAATGCGCGCAAGTTCGGATTCGTCGTCAGGTACCCCTGGATGTTCCACGACACCACAGGCTACTTCTACGAATCCTGGCACCTCCGGTACATCGGAGTGGATGCCGCGGTGGACATGGCCACACGCGGCATCACGACTCTCGAAGAGTACTTCGGGCTTGAAGCTGCTCCGGACTACCTGTAGCCCGGTTCTTAGACAGCCAGTTCGCTGGAGGCGCCCAGGCGCTCCTTGACCACGGCAGCGAGCTCGGTGCAGATGCGCTCGGCCGTTTCCATGTCCGCCGCTTCCACCATGACGCGGACCAGGGCCTCGGTGCCTGAAGGGCGGAGGAGCACCCTGCCGGTCTCACCGAGTTCGAGCTCGGCTGCAGCCACTGCCGCGGCAACGCCTTCGTCAGTGGCGGCACGCGCCTTGTCGACACCCTTGACGTTGATCATGAGCTGCGGAAGCTTGGTCATCGCACCGGCAAGGTCCTGGAGCGTGCGGCCGGTGAGGGCCACTTGGGCTGCCAGCTGCAGTCCGGTCAGGACGCCGTCGCCTGTGGTTGCGTAATCGGAGAAGATCACATGGCCGGACTGTTCGCCGCCAAGGTTGTAACCGCCGTCGCGCATTTCTTCAAGCACGTAGCGGTCGCCGACGCCGGTCTCCCGGATGGTGATGCCGGCATCACGAAGGGCGATCTTCAGCCCGAGGTTGCTCATGACCGTGGCAACCAGGATGTCATCCTTGAGTTTGCCGGCCTTCTTGAGTGCCAGCGCCAGGATCGCCATGATCTGGTCACCGTCCACTTCGTTGCCTTCGTGGTCGACGGCCAGGCAGCGGTCCGCGTCGCCGTCGTGCGCCACGCCAAGGTCTGCGCCGTGCTTGACCACGGCTTCCTTCAACGGACCCAGGTGGGTTGAACCTACGCCTTCGTTGATGTTCAGCCCGTCAGGCTCTGCTCCGATGACCACCACGTCCGCGCCGGCGTCCTTGAATACCTGGGGTGAGCATCCGCTCGCGGCACCGTGGGCGCAGTCAAGCACCACCTTCAGGCCGTCCAGGCGCTTCGGGAGCGTGCCGAGCAGGTGCACGATGTACCGGTCTTCCGCGTCCGAGAAGCGCTGGATGCGTCCGACGTCGGCGCCTACGGGCCGCTGCGGCTCTTTGCCAAGCTGCGCTTCGATGGCGTCCTCGACGTCGTCGGGAAGCTTTTGGCCGCCCCGGGCGAAGAACTTGATTCCGTTGTCCGGCGCAGGGTTGTGGGAAGCGGACAGCATGACGCCGAAGTCGGCGTCGAGATCTGCCACCAGGTAGGCCGCGGCCGGGGTGGGGAGGACACCAGCGTCGTAAACGTCGATACCGGAGCTGGAAAGCCCGGCCTCCACGGCGGCGGCGAGGAATTCACCGCTGGCCCTGGGGTCCCTGGCTACCACGGCGCGGGGCCGCTTTCCGTCTGTCGCGCGGTCGTGGCCGAGTACGACGGCGGCCGCTTGCGCGAGCTGCATAGCCAGTTCAGCGGTGAGTAATCCGTTCGCGAGACCGCGCACGCCATCTGTTCCAAATAATCTAGACATCGGGTCAAGTTTAGACGACGCCACGGCACCACCTGTTCATCGGGCCACCGGAGCGCCTTGACCCGGTCCACGCGCGTGCGCAGTGACGGCAGCGTTAGACGACGGAAGCCCGTCCCACCGAAACGGCGGAACGGGCTTCCGATACCCCTGTAATGGGGTGAGGCGAATTAACGCTTGGAGTACTGCTGGGCCTTGCGTGCCTTCTTGAGACCAGCCTTCTTGCGCTCGATGACGCGGGCGTCACGGCTCAAGTAACCGGCCTTCTTCAGGGTGGCGCGGTTGTTGTCGACGTCGATCTCGTTCAGCGAGCGGGCAACACCGAGACGCAGGGCACCGGCCTGGCCGGAGATGCCACCGCCGTGGATACGGGCGATGACGTCGTAGGCGCCTTCGAGATCAAGGATCTTGAAGGGCTCGTTGACGTCCTGCTGGTGCAGCTTGTTCGGGAAGTAGTTGTCCAGCGTGCGGCCGTTGATGGTCCACTTGCCGGAACCCGGAACAACGCGAACGCGTGCAACGGCTTCCTTGCGGCGGCCAACAGCTGCGCCGGCAACGGTCAGTGCCGGGCGCTCCTTCTTGGGAGCATCTTCAGCAGCGGCGCTGCTTTCAGAGGTGTAGCTGGTGAGGGTTTCCTCAGCCTCGACGGCTTCGGCGGTCAGTTCTTCGTTCTGAGCCACGGTTCTCCTTGTAATAAAAAGTTTAGTTGGTGGCCAGGACTACTGGGCGACCTGGGTGATTTCGAAAGTCTTCGGCTGCTGTGCAGCGTGGGGGTGCTCGGGGCCTGCGTAGACCTTGAGCTTGCCCAGCTGCTGAGCTGCGAGGGAGTTCTTGGGGAGCATGCCCTTGATGGCCTTCTCAACAGCGCGAACCGGGTTGGATTCCAACAGCTCGGCGTAGTTGACGGAGGTCAGGCCGCCCGGGTAACCGGAGTGGCGGTATGCGCGCTTCTGCTCCAGCTTGGCGCCGGTGAGGGCAACCTTTTCAGCGTTGATGATGATGACGAAGTCGCCCATGTCCATGTGGGACGCAAAGGTCGGCTTGTGCTTTCCGCGCAGCAGTGTTGCGGTCTGGCTGGCAAGACGACCAAGGACAACGTCGGTGGCGTCAATGACGTGCCACTGGCGGTTGATATCGCCGGGCTTCGGGGTGTACGTACGCACGGTTTTGCCTCGTTCTTGTTCTGGCGTTCATGTTTTAGGCGACACGCAGTGAGGCGTGTACCTACTATGTATGCGCTACCGGAGCAGAGGTGAGGGCTCTATGTACCAGTTATCCCAGGATCTCGAAATGCCCATGGAGTTAGCGATCCTGCAACTGGATCCCCCTGTAGGCATGTGTCATCGAGATAGGACACGCACAACGACTCTAAACAATACCTTCAACGGGGCGCCCGGGTCAAAATGGGGTGAGCACGCAGGGGTGAACCTGTGTTAATGAGGGAGTGCACGTGACTGACGGACTTGCCATGCCGCTTCTGCTGGCTCTCGCCGGCCTCCTTCTGAGTCCGGCGGCCGAGTTGCTGATCGCGCGGACGCTGCCGCGACTCGGCGGCCTCCCCTCCCTGAAGATACGGATCACGACGGCGGTGGTCACCGCGCTGCTCTTCGCTCTGCTTGCGTGGCGGTTTGGATTGGTGGCCGAATTGCCGGCTTTTCTTTTCCTGGCCCTTATTGGGGTGCAACTTTCACGTATTGATTTCACACTCCGTTTGCTGCCGAATCCGCTTGTTCTGCTCTTGTTGGGCGGGGGCTTGGCACTTCTTTTGGCGTCCGCCGCACTCACTGCAGGGTGGCCCGTGCTGCTTCGCGCCCTTGCTGGAGGGCTCATACTCTTCCTTGGCTACCTGATCCTGGGACTTATTTCGCCGGGAAGCCTCGGAATGGGCGATGTGAAGCTCGCAGCGCCCCTTGGAATGTACTTAGGCTACTTGGGTTGGCAGCAAGTACTCTTTGGCGGACTTCTGGGATTCATCGTGGGCGGCGTGCTCACAGTGCTCATGCTGCGCCTGCGTTCGGCGAAAAAGCCCGCAGAAACAGCCCACGGGCCCGCGATGGTCATCGCTACCCTGGGCATCATCCTCGCCCTGAACTGATCCTGGGTTAGTACGCCCTTACCTCGCCTACAGGACGTTCTCCAAGGCATAAGGCTCCTGCCGCAACCAAGTAGTTTCCGGCTGTCCGCGCGCCGGAACTGAGTACTTCGCCCCCATGCCCCCATCCGGCAAGTATTGGCAGCCCGAATAAATCGAGTACGGCTACGCATTGTGGCTTTTGGTGCGAGTGGGCAATTCTTGTGTCATCAAATTCGAACGGATAATAAGCACAGACCCTTCGGATTTCGAGCAATCAGTACGCCTCAGTAATATCCAATCAATTTTCCAAAACATATTCATTTCTGGGAAGGATTTTCCAATGTCTGCTTTCATGATCAACACCATTGCTTTCATCGCCGGCGTCAAGGACCGCTTCACCAAGGAAGAGAAGGGCGCGACGATGGTTGAATACGGCCTGATGGTCGCGGCAATCGCAGTCGTGGTCGGTGCTGCCGCCGTGATTCTCGGCGGTGAGGTCGCCACTCTCTTCGGTGGCCTCCTCTAGCTCGACACCGTGGCGCGGTTGGTCGCGGCTGCCATCTGGCAACCACGACCAACCCGTTGCTTTAAGAGCACACTCTGTTGGGATCTGGGACCGGGAGATGGACGTGAAATCCAAGACGAATGAGCGTGGCGCAGCAGCCGTGGAATTGGCCATCATCCTTCCACTATTGCTGCTGATCCTGTTCGGCATCATCGAGTTTGGACGTGCCTACAATGTCCAGGTTTCGCTGACGCAGGCCGCGCGTGAAGGAGCCCGTTATGCAGCGGTGCACTATCAGGACGGCAGTTTGAACGTTTCCGGAGCGGCACTATCTGCGGCGCCGGCATTGGATGGCCTGGGAGTGACCGTCACCAACGATGCTTCAAGTTGCGCTCCGGGGTCCAGCGTAAAAGTCACCACCAGCGTTACCCTGCCATCGATGACCGGTTTCCTGGATGGAATTGGCCTCTTTCCTCTCAACCTGTCGGGAGTGGCGGTGATGAGATGCGGTGGCTGAGCAACGCCGGGCAGCGCATCCTTCAGACTGGCAGGCGTGAAGGCGATGAACGCGGCGCGTCCTCGGTCATCGTCGCAGTCCTCATGGTGGTTCTTCTGGGATTTGCTGCTTTGGCAGTGGACGTCGGGGCGATCTATGCGGAGAAGGCGCAACTGCAGAACGGTGCCGATGCTGCGGCACTGGCCATCGCAACCGACTGTGCTGGAGGCAGCTGTGGAAGCAGCACTTCCACAGGAAATCAGTTCGCCAACAGCAATGCCAACGACAACACCAGCGGCGCTGTCGTCACCTTTCCCGCTGCCACCACCGTCCGGGTCGTGACCAACGCGAGGGACACTGCCGGGCAAAACAGCCTCTCGCTGTTCTTCGCACAGTCCATGGGCTTCGACACTGCTTCGGTTGACGCTTCCGCCGAAGCCTCGTGGGGAGCTCCGTCGTCAGCGACGACCCTCCCCTGGACCGTCAGCGAGTGCGTGTTCAAGAAGTACCTATCGCCCGCCCAACTTGCCTCGCTGAACTCAACCGGCACGTTCTCAGGCGATCCTGTTCCCACCCACGTCACCCTTCGCTACGACACCAACGCACCCGCTGTGGGTGGGTGCGTAGCGCAAAATGGCTACCAGCCTGGCGGTTTTGGCTGGCTGGAGACCACTTCGGCATGTTCAACAGACATCAACATCGGCGCTGTGGTGCAGGGCCAGCCCGGCAACCATTTTCCCAATGCCGCCACCTGTAACACCGTGCTTGCGCACATTATGGATGAACCCGCACTAATCCCGCTTTTCAAGACGGCAGCGCAAAACGGCAACAAGACCAAATACACCCTCATTGGTTTCGCAGCGTTCCAGGTGACCGGGTACAAGTTCGACGGGGGCCAGAAGCTGGACCCCGCAGCGCCCAGCTGTAACAACAACTGCAGGGCCCTACAGGGATTTTTCTCCCGTTTCGTGTCACTCGAAGAAGGTTCACAAGTCTCCGGTGGCATTCCCAACTATGGAGCGTCGGTGGTCACGCTCACCAAATAGGCACTCGATGAGCGCCTCGCCACCAATCTCACGAGAACTCGAAGGGAGTTACAAAGTGAAAACACGCCTACTGGGAGGCATTGCCGCATTGCTGTTGGCAGTCACAGGCATCGTTCTACTGGTCACCTACGTACAGGGAGCAGACAAACGGGCACAGCAAGGGCTTGATCCCGTCAGTGTACTTGTCGTCAAGGAACGCATTCCTGCCGGCACCAAGGCAGAGGACATCCAGTCCAAGCTCAAAACCGAAACTTTGCCTCAGTCCGCGGTGGCACCGGGAACCATCAACACCCTCACCGATCAAAAAGGAAAGGTGACCTCGGCTGACCTTCAGCCGGGTGAACAGCTTCTGGGGGTCAAGCTGGTCAGCCCCAAAGAGCTGGTCCCGGGAACTGTTCCGGTACCGGAGGGTTTGCAGGAAGCCACTTTTGTCCTTGCCCCTGAGCGCATGCTCGGAGGGCGGGTCGAGGCCGGCGACACTGTGACGGTCTTCGCATCGTTCAAACTCGACGATGCTGTACCGGCAGGAGCCAACGTGCCGGCCGGTTTGACCGGATGGAAGGATTTCACTGAGCTCCTGTACCACGACGTTCTGGTCACGGCGGTCCAGCAGGCTGCCCCCGATGCCGAAAAGTCGGCCGGAAGTGAAAAGGCCGTAGCGCTTCCCAATGGGTCGGCATACGTCACCGTGGCACTAAGCGACGCCAACGCAGCCAAGATGGTCTTTGGCGCAGAATTTGGCACCCTCTGGCTCTCCAAGCAGACAGAGAAAACCGTCAAGAGCGATCCACCAACAACCACGTTCGGAGGGCTGGTCCAATGAGCCGCTTCGTAGCCATCACTGCAGTACGCGATTTCGAGACCCGTGTGCGCCAGGCAATCACTGGGGCCCTGCACGGTGACCTTCAAACATTGTCACCCGCAGTCCTCCAAACCGGCACCGACGAAATCTTCAAGCAACTCACAGGGGCACCTCCCGAGGTCATGATTCTCGGCCCAGGAGTCAATCCCGACGACGCCTTCAAACTGGCCACTGTGCTCGACCTTCAGTACCCGGAAATCAGCCTTCTCATGGTTGCCGACCCGACTGCCGACGTTGTGCTCAAAGCAATGCACGCAGGTGTCAGGGATGTTGTAGCACCTGAGGCAGACGTGAACGAGCTCCGGGTACTTCTGGAGCGCGCGTGCTTGGCCGCAGCAAGCCGGCGGCGAGGAATGCAGCCCGCCGCCGAATCCGGGCAGGAGCGGGGACGGATCATTGCGGTGATGTCACCGAAGGGCGGAGTTGGCAAGACCACTGTTGCCACCAACCTGGCCATCGGGCTGGGAAACATCGCACCAATGAGCGTGGTGATCGTGGATCTGGACCTGCAGTTCGGGGACGTCGCTTCAGGTCTGCTGCTTGAACCGGAGCACTCCATCACTGAAGCTGTGCATGGAGCGGCGGCACAGGACTCCATGGTCCTTAAAGCGTTTTTGACCGTCCACCCGGCCGGGATCTATGCCCTCTGCGCACCCCAGAGGCCTTCCGACTCGGACTACATCACTGCCGAACACGTCACCCGCCTGCTCAACCAGCTGGCCACGGAGTTCAAGTATGTCGTTGTGGATACTGCACCGGGCCTCGGCGAACACTGCCTGGCAACCCTGGAGTTGGCCACCGACGGCGTCTGGGTCTGCGGGATGGATGTGCCGAGCATCAGGGGCCTGCGGAAGTGTTTCAGCGTCCTGAAAGAACTCCAGCTTCTGCCACAGGGCCGGCACACCGTGCTGAACTTTGCGGACCGAAAGAGTGGACTCTCTGTCCAGGATGTCGAAGCCACCATCGGAGTCCCTGTGGATACTGTCATACCGCGATCCAGGACGCTCCCTTATTCAACCAATCGCGGTATTCCAGTGCTGCAGGGAACGGCGAGGGATTCGGCTCTAAAAGGGCTGAAGAAGCTGGTCCAGCGCTTCGACCCCCGCCTGGAATCCACTCCCCAGAACAAGCTGCACCGGAGGGTGGTTGTGTCATGAAACTCTCAGAGAGGCTTTCGAAAAACAATCCGCTTTCCACCCTTGCCCCGGGTGATTCGCAGCCGCCGGCAGTGGTCGACGGGGCCGACTGGGCCGCCCGCCCTTCGACCTCGACTCCGATGTTGGGTGGTGCCCCAACGGCCCCGGCCGTGGATGCATTGGCGGGACTCAAGAAACGTGCCGCAGCTTCCCTTTTTGAACGCATAGGAAGCCGCTTGGGCGACACTTCATCTTCGGAAGAAGACCTCCGCTCCTTCGCTGTGGAGGAACTTTCAGCGGTCATCGACGACGAGCAAGTACCCCTTACGCCAGAGGAACGGCGTCGACTCATCCGGGAGATCTCCGACGAAGTGATGGGTTACGGCCCTCTTCAGAGGCTGTTGGAAGACCCCTCCGTGACGGAAGTCATGGTGAACAGGTTCGACCAGATCTACGTGGAGCGTCACGGTCATCTGGCTCTCACTGAACTCCAGTTCAGCTCGGATGATCATCTACGGAAGGTAATCGAACGAATCGTCTCCAAGGTAGGACGCCGCATCGATGAATCTTCGCCGTTGGTGGACGCCAGGCTGGAAGACGGATCCCGTGTCAACGCGATCATCCCTCCACTGGCGGTCAACGGACCCTCCCTGACCATCAGGAAATTCAGCCATGTTCCGTTGACTGTTCGCAACCTGATCGACTGGGGATCGATGAGCCCGGAGATGGCAGAGCTGCTGAGTGCGTGCGTCCGGGCCCGGCTCAATGTCATCGTCTCTGGTGGCACAGGCACCGGCAAGACCACACTGCTCAACGTGCTGTCATCCTTCATCCCCGAATCTGACCGCATCGTCACGATCGAGGACGCGGTCGAACTGCAGCTGCAGCAGCGACACGTGGTCCGGTTGGAGAGCCGGCCACCGAACATCGAAGGCAAGGGTGCCATAACCATTCGGGACCTGGTTCGGAACTCCCTTCGCATGCGTCCGGACCGGATCATCGTGGGCGAGGTTCGCGGCGGTGAGTCTTTGGACATGCTGCAGGCCATGAACACCGGCCATGATGGATCGCTATCCACCGTGCATGCGAACTCTCCCCGCGACGCGATCGCCCGCCTGGAGACGCTGGTGCTCATGGCCGGAATGGATCTTCCGCTCCGGGCGATCCGCGAACAAGCTTCATCGGCAGTGGATCTCATTGTTCAGGTCACACGCCTGCGCGATGGAAGTCGCCGTATTACCCACGTCACTGAGGTGCAGGGCATGGAAGGAGACGTCGTGACTTTGCAGGATGTCTTCCTCTTCGACTACTCAGCCGGTTTGGACCCTCAAGGCCGGTTCTTGGGCAAGGCCATCCCGACGGGCATTCGTCCTCGTTTCCTGGACCGGTTCGCTGAACTTGGGATCCAGGTATCGCCCGCGGCCTTCGGCGTCGCCCCAATGCCTACAGGGAGGCGGTAACCGTGGAATCACCAGGACTGTTTATCCTCGCCGTCACGCTATGTGTAGTTGCACTCCTCATTCTGGTCGTGATTGTCCTGAAACCACGCCGCGACAGTATTCCCCTCGAGCGGCGGCGCCTGGAAACTCCAAACGACAGTTCAGCCGTAGGCCTTGTCTCCGAGACCGCCGTACGCTTCATGGACACTGCCTTGGGACGCTCGGGCGGACCGTTCAATCGGGAGGTTCTTTACCTCGCCGGAGTCAAACAGGCTCCGGCAGACTTCATGGTCATGGTTGTTGCCTGTGCAGTAGTGACAGCAGTCCTGGGCAGCCTTGTCGTCAACGTCTTCGTGGGTATCCTCCTGGCACTATCGGTACCGTTCCTGGCGAAATTCGTGCTGGTTACCAAAACGCAGAAACGTCGCGCCAAGTTCGAGGGACAACTGACCGACACCATCCAGATGTTGATCGGGGGCCTGCGAGTGGGGCACGGCATCATGAGGTCCATGCAGGCCGCGGGCCAGGAATCCCAGGCTCCGACATCAGAGGAGCTAAGCCGGATCGTCAACGAAGTAAGAGTCGGCAAAGACGCACGCCAGGCGATAGAGGACTGCGCTGCGCGGATGGACAGCGAAGATTTCCGTTGGATTGGCCAAGCCATCCAGATCAACCGTGAAGTGGGCGGTGACCTTGCCGAGGTTCTGGAGCAAGTTGAAGGAACCATCCGTGAACGCAGCGAGATCAAGGGGCACGTGCGTGCTTTGAGCGCTGAAGGAAAGATGTCAGCCGTGGTTCTGATGATCCTCCCTGTGGCAGTAGGGATCTTGATGTCAGCACTAAACCCCGGGTACCTGAAAGTCTTCACCGGCCACCCCCTTGGGATTGCCCTGATAGTTCTCAGCGTGATCCTGTTCGCCGTCGGAGGCTTCTGGATGAGCCGCACCGTGAAGATCAAGTTCTAGGAGAGAAAGCTCATGACTCCCTCTGCATGGCTGATTATCGCCCTTATCGTTCTTCCACTGGCCTATTTTGCCTGGTCATTGCTCAGCATTGACCGGAAGGGCATCGTTGCCATTCAGGACAACCTCGGTTCCGGCTTCACTCAAAGTGGCGGTGCGAGTCTTCGGCGCCCGCCGCTCCTTCTGGGTGTTGCCAGGAAGCTGACTCCTGGAAGCTACGAGGCCAAGCTGGATCACTGGCTTGCCCTGGCTGGGCGCCCGATGTCGATGCCCCTGCCTAAGCTCATGTCTCTAAAGCCGGCCCTGGCACTGGCCGGAGCAGTCGGCGGCGTCTTCCTGTTCCTCCTCAGCCCCGGTCCAGGAATGGTCGGTCTTGGCCTCTTCCTGACCATCTTTCTGTACTTCCTCCCCGATCTCTTGATTTACAACACAGGGATCAAACGGCAGGAGGCCATCAAACTTGAGTTCCCGAACACCCTCGATCAAATGCTGATTTCGGTCGAGGCCGGCCTCGGGTTCGAATCGGCCATGGAACGGGCGTCCGTACAAGGGGCCGGTCCCCTGGCCCAGGAGCTGATGCGCACTCTGCAAGACATCCAGGTGGGACGCCCACGGCAGGAGTCCTATGATGCCCTGGCCGAACGATGCGCCGTCCCGGACATCCGTAGCTTCGTCCTTGCAGTGATCCAAGCCGACAAATACGGGATCGGCATCGCCAACGTACTTCGAGCACAGGCCAAGAAGGCACGCGTCAGGCGACGGCAGAGCGCCGAAGAGCGGGCGATGAAGCTACCCGTCAAGGTGCTCTTCCCCTTGCTCTTCTGCATCTTCCCGGTGCTGTTCATAGTCCTTCTGGGTCCCGCGGCCATCAGGATCATCCAGGCATTTGGCTGATTATGTCCTGCGGGAAATAGACCGGCACTTCGCGGATCCCAGACCACGGAGTGCCACAACGGCCCCCTTCCGGTACCCAGAGCCGGGAGGGGGTCCTCCAACGTCCGGGCCGGGCGAGGACAGGAAGCCTACTCCCGCCGGGCCCGCGTCAATTCAGCCCTGGCGAGCAGCTCGCTGTCCGACGGGTAGGCCACTTCTTCGAGGACCAACGGATGAGGCGCGGCGAGCACCGACTTGGCATCGCGTCGGCGCTCCAACAGCCGCGAGTGCAGCCATTCAGGAGTTTCCAGCCCCTCCCCCACCCGCAGAGCCGAACCAACCAACGAACGCACCATGTTGTGGCAGAAAGCGTCAGCCTGAACGGTAGCCACGATGACGCCGTCGCTTCCGCGATCAAACGAGAACTTCTGCAGCTCACGGATGGTGGTGGCACCTTCCCGGGGTTTGCAGTAGGAACGAAAATCCTGGAGCCCCAACAAGGACCGGGAACCCTGGTTCATCAAGGCAACATCCAAGGGCGCCTTGTGCCACAGCGTGATCCCACGGAGCACCGGGTCCCATCTCCCCGGACCGTCGGCAATCCGGTAACTGTACCTGCGCCACAACGCCGAGAAGCGCGCATCGAAACCCTCCGGCGCCAGACCGGCGTCGTGCACTTCCACTGCACCGGTGAGGTCGCCGAGGATACGGCTCAAGGCTCCGCGGAGGCGACGCAAAAGGGCGACGGCGGGATCAAGTTCGTGGCCACGCGGCAGTGAGAGCCACTCGGCTTCGGTGACATCGAGATGTACTACCTGGCCGCGGGCGTGGACGCCGGCATCGGTGCGGCCGGCAACAGTAACGCGGACGGGTCGTTGCAACAACAGCGCCAGTGCTTCTTCCAAAGAACCCTGCACGGTACGCAGCCCCGGCTGCAATGCCCAGCCGCTGAACGGGCCGCCGTCGTAGGAAAGATCCAGCCGGACACGCAAAAACCCGCCGCCCCCCATAACGGGGGCAGCGGGTTTTCGTTCGTTCATAGACTTAAGTCTACTGTGAAGAATTCAGTGAATTACTTCTTGTCCTCAGCGGCCGGAGCCTCTTCGGTTTCAGCAGCTTCAGCTTCCGGAGCCTCTTCGGTCTCAGCAACTTCAGCGGCAGGAGCCTCTTCAGACTCAGCAGCTTCGGTTTCGACGGCTTCGGTCTCTACGACCTCTTCCTCGGCAGCCGGAGCAGCCTTGGCAGCAGCAGCGGTTGCTTCAGCAACAACGGCCTGCTTCGGGGAAACCGGCTCGAGAACGAGCTCGATGACAGCCATGGGAGCGTTGTCGCCCTTGCGGTTGCCGATCTTGGTGATGCGGGTGTAGCCACCATCGCGGTTGGCAACGGCGCCGGCGATGTCGGTGAACAGCTCGTGGACAACGCCCTTGTCGCTGATCAGGCCGAGAACGCGGCGGCGGGAAGCGAGGTCGCCACGCTTGGCGAAGGTGACCAGACGCTCTGCGTACGGCTTGAGGCGCTTGGCCTTGGTGACCGTGGTGGTGATGCGCTTGTGCTCAAACAGAGCAGCTGCCAGGTTCGCGAGCATCAGACGCTCGTGAGCCGGGCCGCCTCCGAGGCGCGGACCCTTAGTGGGGGTAGGCATAGTTATTTCTCCTGTTGTGTAAGCCGGTCAGGTCCATTGCTGGACCCGGCGGCCAAGATCTGCTGTTTAGAGCTCGTCGTCGCTGAACGCGGCGTCGTCCTCTTCGATGGCTGCGGCGCGGGCTGCGAGATCGAAACCGGGAGGGGAGTCCTTGAGGGACAGACCCAGTTCGACGAGCTTTGCCTTGACCTCGTCGATGGACTTCGCACCGAAGTTACGGATGTCCATCAGGTCAGCCTCGGAGCGGGCAACGAGTTCACCCACGGTGTGGATGCCCTCACGCTTGAGGCAGTTGTAGGAACGGACGGTGAGGTCCAGATCCTCGATCGGCAGAGCCATGTCGGCTGCCAGGGCAGCGTCCGTCGGCGACGGGCCAATCTCGATACCTTCAGCTGCGGTGTTCAGCTCACGAGCCAGACCGAACAGTTCCACCAGGGTGGTGCCTGCGGAAGCAACAGCATCGCGGGGAGCGATTGCCTGCTTGGTCTCGACGTCGACAATGAGCTTGTCGAAGTCGGTGCGCTGCTCAACACGGGTAGCTTCCACGCGGAAAGTTACCTTCATGACCGGCGAGTAGATCGAGTCAACCGGAATACGGCCGATCTCGGAGTCGCCGGACTTGTTCTGAGCTGCCGAAACGTAGCCACGGCCGCGCTCGATGGTCAGTTCGAGTTCGAACTTGCCCTTCGAGTTCAGAGTGGCAATGTGCAGATCCGGGTTGTGGAATTCGACGCCGGCCGGCGGAGCAATGTCCGCGGCGGTGACGACTCCGGGGCCCTGCTTGCGCAGGTATGCAACAACCGGCTCATCGTGCTCGGAGGAAACCGAAAGGTTCTTGATGTTCAGGATGATCTCAGTGACATCTTCCTTGACACCGGGAACCGTGGTGAACTCGTGCAGCACGCCATCGATCCGGATGCTGGTTACAGCGGCACCGGGGATGGAGGAGAGCAGGGTACGGCGGAGGGAGTTTCCGAGGGTGTAACCGAAGCCCGGCTCCAGCGGTTCAATGATGAAACGGGAGCGGTTCTCGGATACAACTTCTTCAGACAGGGTGGGGCGCTGTGCAATGAGCACTTAGGTTTCCTTTCGGCGAGCATCCGCTATATGACGCAACACAGGTGGTGGAAATCGGCTTCGGTTTCCAGCCTGACCAGCCGGGCCATGCTGATGGAAGGAAAACTTCCATAGCAGGCCCGGCCAGTCAGGCAGGGAAGACCTAATTAGACGCGGCGGCGCTTCGGGGGGCGGCAACCGTTGTGGGCGCTGGGGGTGACATCCTGGATGGAGCCAACCTCGAGGCCAGCGGCCTGAAGTGAACGGATTGCGGTTTCGCGTCCGGATCCCGGTCCCTTGACGAAGACGTCAACCTTGCGCAGACCGTGCTCCTGGGCGCGCTTTGCAGCAGCTTCGGCAGCCATCTGGGCAGCGAACGGGGTGGACTTACGGGAGCCCTTGAAGCCAACCTCACCGGCGGAAGCCCATGAGATAACAGCACCGTTCGGGTCCGTGATGGACACGATGGTGTTGTTAAAGGTGCTCTTGATGTGCGCCTGGCCAAGCGCAATATTCTTCTTATCCTTGCGACGCGGCTTACGAACCGCTCCACGAGTCTTCGGGGGCATTGTTTCTCCTACAGAAAGTTATCGGGGGAAAACCAGGTCAATCCCGAGGGATTAACGTCCGGCCTTCTTCTTGCCGGCGACGGTGCGCTTCGGGCCCTTGCGGGTACGAGCGTTGGTCTTCGTACGCTGTCCGCGTACGGGCAGGCCCTTGCGGTGGCGCAGGCCTTCGTAGCTGCCGATCTCAACCTTGCGGCGGATGTCAGCGGCTACCTCGCGGCGAAGGTCACCCTCAACCTTGTAGTTGCCTTCAATGTAGTCACGCAGCTGAACCAGTTCGGCGTCAGTCAGGTCCTTGACGCGAACGTCAGCGCTGATGCCGGTGGCAGCCAGGGTTTCGTGTGCACGGGTCTTGCCCACGCCGTAGATGTAAGTAAGCGCAATTTCCAACCGCTTTTCGCGGGGAATGTCTACGCCAGCGAGACGAGCCATAGTGGCGGTACTCCTTGAATAAACCGGAGGTCGTAGGCAGTACACCCGCACGTTCCGTGCGGCCCCAGCCTCCGACCGGGGGTTCGCTGACCAGGCTCTGTAATGCAGTCCTGGCACAGCTTGTGCTGCCTTTATTTACTTGCGTGGGCTAGCAACCCAGGTTTGCCCTTGCGGGCGCTGATTCCCGGAAGGGGAATTAGCCCTGGCGCTGCTTGTGGCGCGGGTTCTCGCAGATCACCATGACCCGGCCGTTACGGCGGATCACTTTGCACTTGTCGCAGATCTGCTTGACGCTCGGCTTGACCTTCATGGCGTTCCTTTGCGTGTTTTGCAGTTGATCTGCTGGAGCGGCTTGGGCACTATTGCCCTGCCGCCCAGCAATTTACTTGTAGCGGTAGACGATACGACCACGTGTGAGGTCGTATGGGCTCAGCTCCACCACTACCCGGTCCTCTGGGAGAATCCTGATGTAGTGCTGACGCATCTTCCCAGAGATGTGTGCGAGAACGACGTGCTTGTTGGTGAGCTCAACGCGAAACATCGCATTGGGCAGCGCCTCAGTCACAACGCCCTCGATCTCAATGACCCCGTCCTTCTTGGCCATATCCTCCGCTAACTGTTGTTTGCCACCGTCCTCCGATGAGGCACCGAAGATCCAGCGGACGTTTTTTTGTTTGCTTGACCGCCTTGGAACCACGACACCAAAAAGGGCGCGGCTGCACAGACAACCAACAAATAACTCTACGCCAATCAGGCTGGAAAGTTAAATCCGACAATGGTAGCGCACGTGTCCCCCGCCGTCACTCCCCCGCTTGGCGATAAGCCGGGAAGTGACCGGCCGCCGTCGTGATGCTTTCGGCCGCCAGGACGCCGTCCAGAATGGCCAACCGGACCGCCTCGGCCGCCGCGCTTTGGAGGGTGATCAACGATACCTGCCGCGCTTGTTCGGTGCTGCGGTCAAGAGCGACGGCGCCTGTGGCCAGGGCGAAAATGGTGTCTCCGTCCGCGAGGGTGTGGGAAGGATCCAGGGCCCGCGCCAGCCCGGCATGCCCGGACGAGGCAGTCCGCTTGCACTCAGCCACATCCAGCACCGCATTAGTAGCGATCACCACGAGCGTGGTGTTGAGTCCCTGGGGTTCGACCCGCGCTGGCTTATCCTCGGCCTGCGGGACTGGAGCCCGGCCGCGCGCGTCTATGGGAGCAACGACCGAGCGCGCAGAGGGCTGCAGGTCCGCAGGACCAAACTGGGGCGAACCCAGCGCGTTAACCACCGCCAGCGCACCTACGATCACGCCGCCGTCGAGAGTGATCGAGGAGCTGCCCACACCGCCTTTGTACTGTCCGCGGGCAACAACGGCACCGGTCCCCGCGCCGACGTTTCCACGTTCGACGGCGGCATGGTCGCCTGAGGCGAACGCTGCCGCAGCTGCCCGGTAACCCATGTCGGCATCGGGTCGGGCGCGCACGTCGCCACCGCGCCCGAGGTCGAAGATGGCAGCAGCGGGAACGATCGGCACGACAGTTCCAGGGACGGCGAAGCCGCGGCCCTGTTCCTCACACCAGAGTTGGGCACCCGTGGCCGAAGCCAAACCGAAAGCACTGCCGCCGGTCAAGACCACGGCATCGACCGTGGACACCAAGGTGGTTGGGTCCAGTGCGTCGGTCTCGTGTGTGCCAGGGCCCCCGCCGCGGACGTCAATGGAACCCACGGTTCCCGGTGGCGGAAGGACGACTGTTACGCCGCTCAGCCACCCGCCGTCGTTCTTCTGCATGTGCCCAACCCGGATACCCGGGACATCGGTGATCGCCGTCATGGGTCCATTCTCCACCCCCGGGCCGGTAATGAAACGGGAGTCGAACCTCAAATACGAACTCGTGAGTAACGCCCGGTAAACGGGTCCGGAAGTGTAAGACAACTCTCGCTACGAAGGACCGTTTTGGCCCGGGCACGCGGCGTCAATGTGGTGAGCTAGGCCTGTCTTCGCCGCCCCTGGCAGGGAGCAGGCGCCCCGCATTCCGCCGAAACCGTGAGTAATACATGACTGTCCCTTTGATGAACAACAGCACCGCCGTGCCCGCAAGACGACGCTGGTCCGGTCGCAGCCGCAAGGACTTCGTGGTGTTCCTTGCCATGGCCTTGCCCAACCTGATCCTGATCGGCACGTTTACTTACTGGCCCCTTATCAACAACATCTACTACTCCACACTGGACTGGACCTTGGGCTCGGCCTCGGCCACCGTTGTCGGGCTCCAGAACTACGTCACGTTCTTCACCAGTGAGGATGCGTCCAAGGTCCTCGGAACCACGGCCATCTTCACGGTGTTCACCGTAGGCGGCTCCATGATCCTTGGACTACTGGTGGCCCTCGCGCTCAATTCGAAAGTCCGTGGAACCACCTTCGCCCGGTCAGCGGTGTTCGCGCCCTACGTACTCTCCGGAGTGGGCGTCGGCCTGGTGTGGCTGTTCATCTTCGATCCCGGTTACGGAGTGCTGGCCTGGATCCTGCGCGGACTCGGGCAACAGAGCCCGCAATGGATCAACGATCCGCAGCTGTCCCTGGTGATGGTCATCATCGTCTACGTGTGGAAGAACCTGGGCTACTGCGCCGTGGTCTTCCTGGCAGGGTTGCAGTCCCTTCCCCGCGACGTGATGGAGGCCGCGGCACTGGATGGTGCCAACAGTTTCCGGCGGTTCTTCAACATCTCTTTGCCGCTGCTCTCCCCCACCACGTTCTTCCTGCTCATCACCACCATGCTCAGCTCCCTGCAGGCCTTCGACCTCATCCGCATCATGACCCCTCTGGGCAACGGCACCAGCACGCTGATCTACGAGGCGTACCTGCAGGCCTTCGGGGCATACAACCGGGCAGGCTATTCGGCCGCAATTTCGGTGATCCTCTTCGCCATCCTGCTGGTCATCACCGTCCTCCAACTGCGGTTCGTTGAGCGAAAGGTCCACTATTCATGAGCGCCCCAGCACCTGTCGTCGTGCGTGAAGAACCCCAACAGACTGCTTCACCGGAGGGTCCGCCCGCCAGGCCCAACCCCCTGTCCAGGTCCAATCTCCTCCAGACCGTGGCCACTGGCTATGTTCCCCTGATCGTCGCAACGCTGGTGGTCTTCCTGCCGCTGCTGTGGATGCTCCTGAGTTCCTTCAAGCAACCCGGCGAAATCGTCACCATGGACCTTCGGATCCTTCCCCAGTCACTGAACCTGCAGAACTACGTCACGGCCATGACCACCGTTCCGTTCGCACAGTTCTTCGCCAACAGCCTGATCGTCACCATCGTGGGCTCGTCGGTCAAAGTGGTTCTGGCAATCCTCACCGCCTATGCCTTGGTATTCGTGCGCTTCCCGTTCAAAAACGTGATCTTCGTGCTGATTCTTGTGGCCCTTATGGTCCCCGCGCAGGTGTCGATCCTGCCCAACTACATCCTGATCGCGGGCATGGGCGGAAAGAACACCCTGTGGGGCATCATCCTTCCCGGGCTCGGCACGGCGTTCGGCACGTTCCTCCTGCGCCAGCACTTCCTGACGCTGCCGCCGTCGATCCTTGAAGCGGCGGAGATTGACGGCGCCGGACACTGGCGCAGGCTGTGGCAGATCATCGTTCCCGTGTCCGTCCCGTCGATCGCCACAGTGGCGCTGGTGACCGTGGTCAGCGAATGGAACGACTACATCTGGCCGCTCATCATCACGGACCGGCCCGAAACCATGACGCTTCCGGTAGGACTCACCCTCCTCCAGAACTCCGAAGGCAACGGAGCCGGCTGGGGAATCCTCATGGCCGGCGCGGTACTGGTGATCGTCCCCATCCTGCTGGTGTTCGCAGCACTCCAGCGCTACATCGTTGCCGGTCTGACCCAAGGCAGTGTCACCGGTTGATTCTCCACCACACCATTCGCATCAAAGTCAGTAATTGAGAGGAAGCATCATGCGCACCAACCTTGACCGCCGCCATTTCCTGGGATTGGCAGGCCTCGGAGCCGGAGCAGCGGCCCTCGCCGCATGCGGCGGACCGTCGACGGCGGGCACGGCAGACGCCGTCGACACCGCCACTATCGACTTCAGTGGCGTCAAGCCGGCCGCCTCCATCGACTTCTGGACAAACCACCCCGGCAAGTCGCAGGATGTGGAAAAGGCGATCATCGAGAAGTTCCACGCCAAGTTCCCCGATATCAAGGTCAACCTGGTCACCGCGGGCGCCAACTATGAAGAGATCGCGCAGAAGTTCCAGACGTCCCAGGCAGCCAAAACCGGTCTGCCCGGGCTGGTTGTGCTCTCCGACGTTTGGTGGTTCCGCTACTTCTCCAACGGCAGCATCATCCCCATCGATGGCCTGGTGAAGCAGCTGGACATCAAGATCGACGACTTCCAGAAATCGCTGGTCGACGACTACAAGTACGACAACAAGCAATGGGCCCTTCCGTACGGCCGTTCCACCCCCTTGTTCTACTACAACAAGGACCACTTCAAGGCAGCAGGCCTGCCGGACCGCGCACCGGCCACGTGGCAGGAGTTCGCGGAGTGGGCTCCCAAACTCAAGGCCACCTCCGGAGCGCAGTACGCCTACATCTACCCGGCCCTGGCGGGCTATGCCGGGTGGACGCTGCAGAACAACCTGTGGGGTTGGGGCGGTGCCTGGTCCAAGGGCTGGGACATCACCTGCGACTCCAAGGAATCCGTGGCCGCGCTTCAGTGGGCCCAGGACTCCATCTACAAGGATGGATGGGCCGGTGTTTCATCCAAGGAGGCCGCTGACGACTTTGCCGCCGGAATCACCTCGTCCACCATTTCTTCCACGGGTTCGCTCCTGGGGGTCCTGAAAGCAGCCAAGTTCAACGTGGGTGTCGGGTTCCTTCCCGGCGGTCCCGAGGTCCCGAGCAGCGTCTGCCCTACCGGCGGTGCGGGTCTCGGCATTCCCAGCGGCATCACCAAGGAGGAGCAGCTGGCCGCGGCAACCTTCCTTAAATTCATGACCGAGCCGGAGAACACTGCCGCGTTTTCAGCCGCCACCGGCTACATGCCCACCAGGCTCTCGGCAGACATGTCCTCTGTTCTCGCGGCCACTCCGCAGATCAAGACAGCCATGGACCAGCTCGCTGCTACCAAGGTCCAGGACAACGCCCGCGTGTTCCTGCCGGGCGCCGATCAGGAAATGGCCAAGTCAGCAGCCAAAATCCTCACGCAGCAGGGCGATGTCCAGGCGACCATGACCGAGCTGAAGAAGACGCTTGAGGGCATCTACACCAAGGACGTCAAGCCGAAGCTGAAGTCCTGACCCCTCTGGAAAGAACAAAAGAGCGCGGCTACTTCGGTAGCCGCGCTCTTCCTTTTGGAGCAGTTACGGGATGGGGACAGGCACGACGCCGAGGGGCGCCAATTGCTCTGCGCCTCCATCGGGGGCGGACAGCACCCAGATGCCCTTTTCATGCACTGCTACGGAGTGCTCCCACTGGCAGGAACGCTTGCCGTCAGTGGTAACCACGGTCCAGTCGTCGTCGAGGGTGGCCGTTTCGATGTCGCCGCGAACCAGCATTGGCTCAATCGCAAGGCACAAGCCCGGGCGGATCTTCGGACCACGGTGGCTGGTCCGGTAGTTCAGGACATCAGGTGCCATGTGCATTTCGGAACCGATGCCATGGCCGACGTAGTCCTCCAGGATGCCCAGCGGCTTGCCCGGGACCGAGGAGACGTAGTCATCGATGGCGTTTCCGATGTCTCCCACGAACTTGCCCTTGGCCAAGGCAGCGATACCCCGCCACATGGCGGCCTCGGTGACGTCCGACAGCCGCTGGTCCTCGGGATCCGCGGTGCCCACGATGACCGTCCGCGCCGAGTCGGAGTGCCAGCCATCCACGATGCAGCCGCCGTCGATGGAGATGATGTCACCGTCTTGGAGGACACGTCCACCGGGGATGCCGTGGACCACTTCCTCGTTGACGGAGGCGCAGATGGTCGCCGGGAACCCGTGGTATCCGAGGAAGTTGGACTTGGCTCCTGCGTCATTGAGGACAGCTGCAAAGACGTCGTCCAGGTCCTTGGTGGTGACGCCGGGCTTGGCAGCCGCAACGGCAGCGTCCAGTGCCCGGCTCAGGACAAGCCCGGCCTGCTGCATCGTACGCATCTGCTCGTTGTTCTTATATTCAATGCGGGGCTGACCGAACGCCATGTTCTCCTCTGGAAGGTTTGCTGTTGGGACCGATCAGGCCCCGTGCTCCAACCATTTTCCCGCATCCGAGACCGTGGTCGAAATTGACTCGATTCCCAGCTCGTCCCGCAGCCGGTCCAAACGGTACGTCCGCTGCTTTCCTACCTGGCTGACGGCGTAGCGGGTCAGCTTCGGAGCACGGCCCGTAGCCCGCGAAGCTGCTTCCGAAACGGCCGCGAGCGCCATGGCCGCGGGCTCCGGAAGGTAGGTGACGGGGACATCGCTGCGTCCTGAAACATCGAGTACCTGCCGCAATACAGCCCCCAGCTCCACAGGCTGGGCATCCCCCACGTTCACCGCACCGCGCACCGTCGACTGGCAGGCGGCCAGGACGGCCCGTGTCAGGTTGTCGACATGGGTCAGTTGATGTTTCACCCCGGGGTGCCCGATGCTGAGCAGCCGCCCTGCACGAATGTTGCTGACGAGGCGGGGCAACAGCGTCCGGTCACCCGGGCCGTACACGGCGTGGGGACGCAGTGCCACGGCATCGCCGTGTTTCCTGGCTTCGACGTCGGCGAGCGCCTTGCTGCGTCCATAGGCATTCAGGTGTCGCGCAGCAACCTCATCTTCGGGGCGATCCACGCATGGTTCCCACCACGGATAGACGCTGGAGCTTGAGATATGGACCAGGCGTGTCCCGGCGAACGCTTCGGCGACCGCCCTTGTCCCCTCGACGTTTGCCCGGTGAAAAACGGCAGCGTCTCCCCAGTCGGCCACGTGGGCACCGGCGTGGACAACCGCATCCACGTGCGGAAGCCGGGCAGGCGGCAGCCCCGCCAGGTCCCAGTACTCCAAGCCCTCTCCCTGGCGGCGGGCATAGCGGACGACGTCCCAGCCACGGGCTTCCGCCGCATCCGCCACGGCTCCTCCAACGAACCCCGTCGCGCCTGTCACTGCAATCCTCACGTGGCCTCCCCGGGGTCCCGGCGTGCGGCAAACATCCCGCGCAGGGCCACCCGGTCCGGCTTCCTGTGCCTGCCGGACGATGGGATGGATTCCAGGACTTCGATATGGTCCGGAAGGGCGGACTCGTCGATGAGCATGGGCAGTTCCCTGGCCAGCCGGGACTTCAGCTCAACAGCGGATTGGTCCGGTTCAGGGACCACCGCCAGCCATACCGCCTCGTCTCCAATAGTGTCCGGTACCCCCACCATGACGGCAGCCCGGACCCCTTGCACAGCTGCGATGACCGGCTCATACAACGCGGGGTAGATGTTTGTCTTACCCCGGATGATCATGTCCTTCTTGCGTCCGATCATGACCAGCCTGGGCGCACCGGTTCCTCCGTGGTCCAGCCGGACGAGGTCGCCAGTGGCGTGCTCCACCATGGGGTCCTCGCCCAAGTAGCCACGGCACATGTTCGGCCCACGGGCGAACAGTTCGTGGTCGGCTGCTACGCGGATCCCGACGGCGGGCAGCGGCTCCCCGAGGAAGTCGCCCTCACCGCTGCCATCGGGCGCAGTGAACCCGGCTTCGGCGCCGGACGCGAAGGCCAGTTTCTCCCGGCCATCGGCAATGGCGATGGGCAGCACCTCGGTCATGCCGTAGATGAGTTTGAACCCGACCCCGGGCAGGAGCTTCATTGCCCGTTCAAGGAAGGGAGCAAGGATGGGGGCGGCCCCCAGCATCACTGTTCTCAGTGTCGCGGGCAGAGTGATGGAACCGTCTTCGATGGCGTCCAGGATGGGCGCCAGTTGGGAGGGCACCAGGAAAAGGTGCGTGGCGGCGTCGTACGACGTTTCTTTGCCGGCCACGGCACCCAACTCGCCGGCCAGGCGAAGCGGGTCGATGTGAGCCGAGAAACCATAACCGGGCATCGTCCAGTGGGCGCCGGCGATCAAGGCCGGAAGGCCCATCATGAGCTGCTCGGAGTGGATCCGGTCCCCCTCACCGAAGCTGCAACGCGTCGATAATTGCCCGAAACCTGCGGCCAGGGAACCCCTCGTGTGGATGACCCCTTTGGGTGAGCCGGTGGTACCGGAGGTGAAGATGATCACCGCTTCCTGTTCGGTCACCGTTTCTGTGGGTCTGGCGGACTCTTGCCCCTGCGGGAGTGTTGCCGCAAGCCCTTTTACCGGCGAAGCGCCGCGGGGGACGCCGGGGAGCCACGGCCCGGAGTAGTAGTGGCGGACATCCATGGCCCCGTAGTCCGGGAGCAGCAGGCCGCGGCCGCGTGCGATGGGACGGAGCGGGCTCCTGGCGCTGACGGCATACAGGAGTGACTCCGACGCGGCCCAGCGCGGCGCAGCGAGTTCTGCCCGGTCCCGGAAGAGCGAAGGCCCTATGCCGGGATCGATGAACACTACGGAGCCGCCCGCCCTGACGGCTCCAAGTGCCAGAATGAACGCTTCGGGACTGGGACGGACCGAGAAGAGCATCCGCTCCCCTGTCCCGAGTCCGTCATCCTGCAAACGCCGGGCCGTGGCCTCAATGCCATCCACCAACTCGCGGTACGTGATGGTACGACCGGGCCGGACGCCGTCGTTTCTCCGCCGTGCCCACGGTAGCCGGCTTTTGCCTGGTGCCGTGATGGCGGGACGGTCCGGAACACGGTCCGCCACGGCATAGACGGCGGTGATCAGATCCTCTGCCATCAGGGGTAGGCCGGGTGTCTCGTCAGGCATGGGCCAACTCCAACTTCCGATACCCGGGAATCAGCACTCCCCTGCTGACCTGGCGGGCAGCGATCAACCACGGCCGCTGGGCGTACATGTCCAGGAGCATCTCAAGCGTCGTGTTGATTTCCGCCATGGCAAGCGGCATGCCGATACAGAAATGCGGTCCGGCACCGAACCACAGTTGACGTGCCTGCTGTGGTGTTGCCTGTGCCGGATCAAATCCACCCAGGCTCTTGGCTGCGTGGATGGTTGAGAGCAGCATCCTGTCCCCGGCGAAGACCTTCGTACCGCCTATGGATCCATCAACCACTGCGTCCCGCAGCATCATGGGCGAAGGAACCGTGAAGCGCAGGGCCTCGTTGACGGCGGCCGGAACAACGGACCTGTCCGCGGCCAGTTCACTGAGCCGTCCACTGTCAGCAAGCAACGCCACCAGCCTTGGCACAAACGACACCAGCGTCTCGGTGCCCACCATCACGAACGCACTGATGATGCCCATGGCTTCGTCCTCTGCCATACCGAGCTCACGCAGTCTGCCGGGGAAGGTACCCGGGTCGCTTTCCCTGTACGCCGTCCGGACCGGTCCAGCCAAAACCGCGACGGCGGATTTTCCCTTGGCCACTTGGCCCGCCGTCAGCGTCGGCCGGCCCAGGCGGACAAGCGACGAGATGGAGGAGCCGAGGTCGAAAAGCTCCCTGTCCGCCAGCCTCCCCGGGGCATCGTCGGGAACCCCCAGCAGGCGCGAGATGACCCCGCCGGCCAGTTCTTTGACGCAGTCCACCAGATCCACGCGGCCGTTCGCGTCCAAATCACCGTGCAGGCGCGCCTTCAGAGCTGCCGCTGCCGGTTCCACGATGCCCTCCACGGAGCGGGGAGTGAAAAGGTCACCCAGGCGCCGCCGCAGCAGCCTGTGTTCCTCACCATCCATGTTCACCAAGGCCTTGGGCCCCACAACGGGGGTCCACAGCGCACCCGAGCCTGATGGGCCGTTCTTGACGTAGGCGTCCTGGCTCATCAGCACCTCCCGAACCAGTCCCGCTTCACTGACCAGCACACCGAGCCCCGGGATACGAACCACAGGACGCATGGCACCCAGGCCGCGGATCACGGGATACAACACGGGGTGGGCTCCCAGATGGACGCGGCGCTCCCAACGTTCCGCCGTACTCTGCGGGTTGATCGCTGCAAGGCCCCGCATCACCGGATATCCACGTGTTCGGGGCGGTACCGGTGGTCCGCGTACCAGGCGAGAGTGTTCTTCAGCCCCCACGCTTTGACCCGGCGGGAGGAACCGAACACCACAACATCGCGTCGAAGGGCGTAGTTACGCGTCAATTTACGCACCCGGTTGGACAAGGCTCGGTCCTCATGGAGATCTTCGATCCTGGTCCTGGGGAAACCCCCTGAACGGTGATACATGTCTGCGGTGATGGCCATGTTGCAACCAGGAAGCATCTGGTACGGACCCAAGTATCCCTCGCCCTTGTTTCCCGGGCGGATCCGGCCGAAGAACGACGCCACCTCGACGGCCAACAACATCATGATCCGCTCCCGGGCAGTTATGCCCTCGTCCTCCCTGGGATTCAGCTGTCCAGCAACCAGCTCCAGGCCGTCATCGAATGCAGCCATGATCCGCTCTGTCCAGTCCGGTGCGGCCAGGCAATCGGCATCGGTGCGGGCCAGCCAGCGCGCACCGTGCTCCACGCCGAAGCGCATGCCGGTATCAGCTGCCGCGCCCGTGCCCTTCTCGCTGTCGTGAACCAACCGGATATCCATCCTCGGGTGCGCTGACGCGAACTCAGTCACGATGGCGCAGCTGAGATCCGTGGAACCGTTGTCCACCACCACTACCGTGAAATCCTGAAACGTCTGCGCCGCCAGCGAGTCCAGTGCCTGCCGTACCAGCTTCTCTTCATTGAGCATCGGCATGGCCACGCATAAGGACTTTGTGGAAGCCGCACTCGCAAGCCTGTTGCGAACCTCTTGCGGGCTCACAGCCGCACCACCGCCATTCCCAGGCTCACGCCGCCGCCCAAACCGACCAATGCCACCAGGTCCCCGGGTCCGGCCCTGCCACTGTCCACGGCAAGCTTCAGTTGCAATGGAAGGCTGACGGAGGCGAGGTTGCCGAAGTCCTCAACGGAATGAACCAGCAGTTCCGCAGGCACACCGGCACCTTCGGCGAATATTTGCCGGTACGGTGCGCTGACCTGGTGTACGCAGACGACAGCGAAGTCCGTCCACGCGAGGTGCATCTCCGCGAGAGTCGCATCAAGGATGTCGGAGCCGAGGCCCAGGAAGGCGTCCTTGAGCTTTTCCCCGTCCATGTTGAAGTAGCTGGCCTCTGGATCACGGGGGAAGGCCGACCCTCCCGCCGCCAAGGTACCCACGGACCAATGGCTGCTTCGCGCGGTGAAGCCCATGGCCAGGATTCCGGCCGCCCCGTCTGCAGCTGCGGCGGGATCAACCGCGGCCTCCAGCAACACTGCTGCGCCGCCGTCGCTCATGGTGTACCCGGGGAAGCTGGAGGCGAACGTCGGGAAGTCCGGCACCGACCACCGCACCGCCCGGGAAGGCGACTCCCCCGTGACCACCAGAACCCTCCCATAGCGCCCTCCGGCGATCAGAGCGTCGGCAACCTCCATACCGTTGAGGAAACTGTTGCAGGCGTTCTTGACGTCCATCACAGGGCATGAAAGTCCCAGTTTCGCTGCCACCATGTGTCCCGTAGCGGGTTCAACCATGTCCTGGCTGGCAGAGGCAAAGACCAGCAGGTCCACGTCAGGTGCCTGCAATCCGCATTCCGCCAGGACCTTGGCAGCGGCGTTGGCGGCCAGATCCGACGCCTGCTCCGTCGGGGACATGACACTCCTGGAGCGGATTCCCGTGACCCGGCCGATCAGACCCGTCGGCACGCGGAAGCCAGGGCTGGATTCGGCAATGCGGCGTTCGACGGCGGCCGTATCCAGCCGCGTCGGTGGCAGGTAGACCTCAAGCCCCGAAATCCGGCTACGTCCTGACAGAGCTGTCTGCATGCGCTTCCCCCAAGAATGTGCCGCTTCAACGAAAAAGGGTGTGTCCCGCACCCATGGTACGGGACACACCCTTCACTCCAGCTCCGGTTCCCCGGCTATGTGGAAAAACGCTAGACAGCCTTGGCCGACTCGATGGCTGTGAGCACGCGGTCGGTAACTTCATCGATACCGCCGATGCCATCCACCTGAGTAAGGATGCCGCGCTCAGCGTACTTGGCCACAACGGCTTCGGTCTGCTCGTGGTAGAGGTCAAGACGGTGACGGATCACGGCCTCGTTGTCGTCCGAACGTCCCGTTTCCTTGGCACGGCCCAGGAGGCGTGCAACCAGTTCTTCGTCATCCGCGGTCAGCTGGAGCACGACGTCGAGCTCCTGCTCACCCTCAGCGAGGATCTGGTCGAGGTAGTCAACCTGCGCGGTCGTGCGCGGGTAGCCGTCGAGCAGGAAGCCGTTCTCGACATCGCTCTGGCTCAGTCGATCGCGAACCATGTTGTTCGTGACGCTGTCCGGAACGAAGTCACCGGCGTCCATGTACTTCTTGGCTTCGATACCCAAGGGCGTTTCACCCTTGACGTTGGCACGGAAGATGTCGCCGGTGGAGATGGCGACTACGCCGAGGCGCTCCGAAATCCGCTCAGCCTGCGTACCCTTGCCCGAACCGGGAGGTCCAATGATCAGCATTCTCGTCATCGCAAAAGCCCTTCGTAGTGACGTTGTTGTAGCTGCGCATCAATCTGCTTGACGGTTTCCAGGCCGACACCCACCATGATCAGGATTGACGTGCCACCGAACGGGAAGTTCTGGTTGGCATTGATCAGGACGAGTGCAACCAGCGGAATCAACGCCACGAAGCCCAGGTAGAGGGCTCCAGGCAAAGTAATCCTGGAAAGCACGTACTGCAGGTAGTCCGCGGTCGGTTTACCCGCCCGGATGCCCGGAATGAACCCGCCGTACTTCTTCATGTTGTCCGACACTTCTTCAGGGTTGAAGGTGATGGCTACGTAGAAGTAGGTGAAGAACACGATCATGGCGAAGTAAAGCGCCATGTAGATGGGATGGTCGCCACGGGTGAGGTTGTTGTTGATCCACTCAACCCACGGGGCCATCTGCTCCCCTGGCTTCGGCTGGTTGAACTGCGAAATCAAGCCGGGCAGGTACAGCATGGAGGAAGCGAAGATGACGGGCACGACGCCGGCCATGTTCACCTTGATGGGAATGTAGGTGCTGGTGCCGCCCACGGTGCGACGACCAATCATGCGCTTGGCATACTGCACCGGAACACGGCGCTGCGACTGCTCCACGAAGACCACCAGGGCCACCGTAAGCAGGCCGATGGCAAGAACGATGAAGAAGGTTCCCGGGCCCTTGGTCTCCCAGATGGAGCCAAGTGAGCGGGGGAAGCCGGCTGCGATGGAGGTGAAGATCAGCAGCGACATGCCGTTGCCGACGCCGCGCTCGGTGACGAGCTCGCCCATCCACATGATCAGGCCCGTGCCCGCTGTCAGCGTGATGATGAGCAGAAGGGTGGTGATGATGCTCTCATCGGGGATGATCGGCAGGTTGCAGCCGGGCAGCAACTGACCCGAGCGGGCCAAGGAGACCAGGGTTGTGGCGTTCAGCAGGCCCAGTGCGATGGTGAGGTACCGGGTGTACTGCGTCAGCTTGGACTGCCCCGATGAGCCCTCTTCGTACAGCTGCTGGAACCGGGGAATAACCACCCGGAGCAACTGCACGATGATGCTCGCCGTGATGTAGGGCATGATGCCCAAGGCAAAGATCGAGACCTGCAGCAACGCGCCGCCGCTGAACAAGTTCACCAGCTGGTAGATGCCCTGCGAGGTGTCACCGTTGTTCAAGCATTGCTGGACATTCTGGTAGTTCACACCAGGCGAGGGGATGAAAGCTCCCAAGCGGAAGATTGTGATGATTCCCAGCGTGAACAACAACTTGCGTCGCAAATCAGGCGTCCGAAACGCCCGGCCGAATGCGCTTAGCAAGCGTCCTCCTGAGTAGAAAGTACAAGGATGTGGTCGGGCTCAATGAAACCCAACAACCGAGTCTAACTGCTTGTGACGCCGTCGGAATAATCGAGAGTCCACAACCACCAAAAAAATCCCGGTATCCGGGGCCGAAGCCCCGCATACCGGGATTCTTTGTTACAGCGGGCTGATGCCCCACAAACCCTTAGAGGGCGGTGGTGGATCCGCCTGCTGCGGCAATCTTTTCCGCAGCGCTGGAAGAGAATGCGTGCACGGTGACGTCAACCTTGACGGTGATGTCGCCGGTGCCGAGCACCTTTACGGGCTGGTTCTTGCGAACGGCACCCTTCTCTATCAGGGACTCAACGGTGACGGTGCCACCTTCCGGGAAGAGCTCGTTGAGCTTCTCCAGGTTTACAACCTGGAATTCAACCCGGAACGGGTTCTTGAAGCCGCGCAGCTTCGGCAGGCGCATGTGCAGCGGCAGCTGGCCGCCGGCAAAGCCAGCCTTTACCTGGTAGCGGGCCTTCGTACCCTTGGTACCGCGACCAGCGGTCTTACCCTTGGAGCCTTCACCACGACCAACACGGGTCTTGGCTGTCTTGGCACCCGGGGCGGGACGCAGGTGGTGGACCTTCAGAGTGTTCTGCTTCTCAGCAGCCTCTGCGGCGGTCTTGTTCTCTGCCATTACTTCGCCTCCTCTACATTCACGAGGTGCGGAACCGTGTTCAGCATGCCAACGGTCACGGCGTCAGCGGTACGGACAACGGTGTGTCCGATGCGCTTCAGGCCGAGGGACCGAAGGGTGGCGATCTGGTTCTGCTTGGCGCCGATGACGCCCTTGATCTGGGTGATCTCCAACTTGGCGTCGGAGGGAGTCAGGTTCTTAGCCATGACTAAACACCTGCCTTCTGGTTCTGGAGCGCGCGCACCAGAGCAGCAGGAGCAACCTCGTCCAGCGGCAGGCCACGGCGGGCAGCCACGGAAGCGGGCTCTTCGAGCTGCTTCAGAGCGGCAACGGTCGCGTGAACGATGTTGATCGCGTTGGAAGAACCGAGCGACTTGGAGAGGATGTCGTGGATACCCACGCACTCCAACACCGCGCGGACCGGACCACCGGCGATAACACCGGTACCGGCGGAAGCCGGACGCAGCAGGACAACGCCTGCAGCAGCCTCACCCTGCACACGGTGCGGGATGGTGTTGCCAACGCGGGGAACGCGGAAGAAGGACTTCTTGGCCTCTTCTACGCCCTTTGCGATAGCAGCGGGAACTTCCTTGGCCTTGCCGTAGCCAACGCCGACCATGCCGTTGCCGTCACCGACGACGACGAGTGCGGTGAAGCTGAAGCGACGACCACCCTTGACGACCTTGGCAACGCGGTTGATGGTGACAACGCGCTCTACGAACTGGCTCTTCTCGGCTTCACGACCGCCGTCGCGGCCACCACGGCCACCACGGTCGCCGCGGCCCTGGCCACGGTCGCCACGCTCGCCGCGACGTCCGCCGCGGCGGTCATCGGTAGCGGGTGCGGTCTCAGTTGCTTCAGCAGCTACAGCTTCAGTCACCTGAATGTCCTTTTCGTTATTTTCAACGGTCACAGTGCCAGCCCACCTTCGCGAGCACCGTCAGCGACGGCGGCGATGCGGCCGTGGTACTTGTTACCGCCACGGTCGAAGACAACAGCTTCGACGCCTGCAGCCTTTGCACGCTTGGCAACGAGCTCGCCGACGCGCTTGGCCTTGGCAGTCTTGTCTCCGTCAAGTGCACGAAGGTCAGCTTCCAGAGTGGAAGCGTAAGCCACGGTTACACCCTTGCTGTCATCGACAACCTGGACGAACATGTGGCGTGCCGAACGGTTGACGACCAGACGAGGACGTGCAGCCGTACCGGTGATGCGCTTGCGGATACGAAGCTGGCGACGGTTGCGTGCAGCCGACTTGCTCTTGTTCGTACGCTTCTTGTTAATTGCGATGGCCATGGTTTACTTACCAGCCTTTCCGACCTTGCGGCGGATGACTTCGCCGGCGTAACGGACACCCTTGCCCTTGTAGGGGTCGGGCTTGCGCAGCTTGCGAATGTTGGCAGCAACCTCGCCGACCTGCTGCTTGTTGATACCCGCAACAGAGAGCTTGGTCGGACCCTCTACTACGAAGGTGATGCCTTCGGGTGCAGAGACGTTAACCGGGTGGCTGTAGCCCAGAGCGAACTCCAGGTCAGAACCCTTTGCCTGAACGCGGTAACCGGTACCAACGATTTCAAGCTTCTTCTCGTAGCCCTCGGTAACGCCCTGGATCATGTTGGCGATCAGGGTGCGGGTCAGGCCGTGCAGCGAACGCGAGTTGCGCTCGTCGTTCGGGCGGGTGACCGTGAGAGTGTTCTCTTCCAGGGAGACCTCGATCGGGCTGGCCACAGTGTGGCTCAGCTCGCCTTTGGAACCCTTGACGCTGATGACGGAGCCATCGAGCTTGACCTCAACTCCGGCAGGAACGGTGATGGGGAGACGTCCAATACGTGACATTATTCTCTTCCTTTCCCGTTACCAGACGTACGCGAGGACTTCGCCGCCCACGCCCTTCTTGCCGGCCTGCTTGTCAGTCAGGAGGCCGGAAGAGGTGGACAGGATTGCGATACCCAGGCCACCCAGCACGTGAGGCAGGTTGGTGGACTTCGCGTAAACGCGGAGACCCGGCTTGGAGATGCGGCGGACGCCAGCGATGGAACGCTCGCGGTTCGGACCGAACTTCAGGTCGATGGTCAGCTTCTTGCCAACCTCGGCGTCCTCTTCCTTCCAGCCGGCAATGTAGCCTTCAGCCTTCAGGATGTCGGCAACGCGTGCCTTCAGTTTGCTGTACGGCATGGACACGGTGTCGTGGTATGCCGAGTTTGCATTGCGCAGACGCGTGAGCATGTCTGCGACAGGATCTGTCATAGTCATTTGGGCTATAGCCCTTCCTCGTACCGGTTTCCGCTGCGCTTGCCCTTACGAGCCTGCGCGGTCGGACCTGTCACGTAGTTAGTTTTCGGTCTTGAACGGGAAACCAAGCGCCTTGAGCAGCGCGCGGCCTTCGTCGTCGGTCTTGGCGGTGGTGACAACCGTGATGTCCATGCCGCGTACGCGGTCGATGGAGTCCTGGTCGATTTCGTGGAACATAACCTGCTCGGTCAGACCGAAGGTGTAGTTGCCGTTACCGTCGAACTGCTTGCCGTTGAGGCCGCGGAAGTCACGGATACGCGGCAGAGCCAGCGAAACCAGACGATCCACGAATTCCCACATGCGGTCTCCACGCAGAGTTGCGTGTGCACCGATCGGCATGCCTTCGCGCAGCTTGAACTGTGCGATCGACTTGCGGGCCTTGGTTACCTGCGGCTTCTGGCCGGTGATGAGGGTGAGGTCGCGGACAGCGCCGTCGATCAGCTTGGAGTCCTTGGCGGCATCTCCAACACCCATGTTCACAACAACCTTCACCAGGCGGGGAACCTGGTTCACGTTCGCGTAGTTGAATTCGTCCTGCAGCGACTTCTTGATGGTCTCTGCGTACTTCGTCTTCAGACGCGGAACGATCTTGTTTGCGACAGTGGTCTCAGACAGTGTTTCACTCATCAGATGTCCTTCCCGGTGGCCTTGGACACGCGGATACGGACGGTCTTGGTAGCGCCATCCTTCTCAACGGTGTCGAGACGGAAACCAACACGGGTCGGCTTCTTGGTCGACGGGTCAACCAGAGCAACGTTGGAAACGTGGATCGGGGCCTCAACGACCTCGATGCCACCGGTCTTGGTGCCGCGCTGCGACTGACCGACCTTGGTGTGCTTGGTGACGCGGTTGATTCCCTCTACCAGCACGCGGTTGGTGGCCGGGAATACGCGCAGGACCTTGCCCTGCTTGCCGCGGTCGCCGCCGCGTTCCTGCTTGGCGCCGGTGATGACCTGAACGAGGTCACCCTTCTTGATCTTAGCCATGGACTAAAGCACCTCCGGGGCCAGCGAAACGATCTTCATGAACTTCTTGTCGCGAAGTTCACGACCAACCGGGCCGAAGATACGGGTACCGCGGGGGTCACCGTCGTTCTTCAGGATCACAGCTGCGTTTTCGTCAAACTTGATGTAGGAACCATCCGCACGGCGGCGTTCCTTCTTGGTACGAACGATGACAGCCTTGACGACGTCACCCTTCTTTACGTTGCCGCCAGGGATAGCGTCCTTGACGGTGGCGACGATGACGTCGCCGATGCCTGCGTAGCGACGACCGGATCCACCGAGAACGCGAATGGTAAGGATTTCCTTAGCACCCGTGTTGTCGGCGACCTTGAGTCGCGACTCCTGCTGAATCAATTTCTACTCCTTGCGTCGCGCCGGTTCTCAGACCGAAATCATGCATACGGAATGAGCCTTGCGGAACGGTTGATCGGGGTGTCTCTTGACCTGCCTGGATTTTGCCAGAACAGGCCTAAACGCCCGTGCCACAAGCATCAGCTTCCCTTGCAGAAAACTCTGCGCGGGGCAGTATGCAGCGGCACGATTGTTTACGAGGTAGTGGACGACGCACAAGTGGCGCCATACAAACTCAATATCCTAGCACGTTCAGGGCCAGTAACCGAACCGGCCGGGAAAGCGGAAAGGCCCGCATTCCATAGGGAATGCGGACCTTTCCAGTGAATCTCTGCCAGGCGTGCCCGGCGTCGGATTTACTTGGCCTTTTCGAGGATCTCCACCAGACGCCACCGCTTGGTAGCGGACAGCGGGCGGGTCTCAGAGATGAGAACGAGGTCGCCGATGCCGGCGGTGTTCTCTTCGTCGTGAGCCTTGATCTTCGAGGTGCGGCGAATAACCTTGCCGTACAGAGCGTGCTTTACGCGGTCTTCAACCTGAACAACGATGGTCTTTTCCATCTTGTCAGAGACAACGTAGCCGCGACGCGTCTTACGGTAACCGCGCTGTTCAGCGCTGGCTGCTGCTTCCGTCACAGTTTCCTTCTCGCTCACTTGGCGTCCTCTCCAGCTTCAACCTCGGCCTTTTCAGCCTTGGCAGCCTTCTTGGACTTCTTTTCTTCCTTGGCTTCCACAACCGGTGCGGCAACCTCGGCACGAATGCCCAGCTCGCGCTCACGGAGAACGGTGTAGATGCGTGCGATGTCCTTCTTTACCGCGCGCAGGCGACCGTGGTTCTCCAGCTGTCCGGTGGCGGACTGGAAACGCAGGTTGAACAGCTCTTCCTTGGACTTGCGGAGTTCTTCAACGAGACGCTCGTTGTCGAAACCGTCCAGCTGTGCGGGTGCGAGATCCTTCGACCCTACTGCCATTTCTATTCACCACCTTCGCGACGCACAATGCGTGCCTTCAACGGCAGCTTGTGGATTGCCAGGCGCAGGGCCTCGCGAGCTACCTCTTCATTGACACCGGAGAGTTCGAAGAGAACCCGGCCCGGCTTGACGTTTGCGACCCACCATTCCGGAGAACCCTTACCGGAACCCATACGGGTTTCAGCAGGCTTCTTCGTCAGCGGACGGTCCGGGTAGATGTTGATCCAGACCTTGCCGCCACGCTTGATGTGGCGGGTCATCGCGATACGAGCGGACTCGATCTGACGGTTGGTTACGTATGCCGGGCTCAGGGCCTGGATACCGTACTCACCGAAGCTGACCTTGGTGCCGCCCGTAGCAGCGCCGGAACGACCCGGGTGGTGCTGCTTACGGTGCTTGACTCGACGTGGGATAAGCATTTAAGCCTGTCCTCCTTCTGCTGCGGGGGCAGCAGCTTCAGCGGCCGGTGCTTCAACGGCAGCAGGTGCTGCCTCAGCTGCCGGACGGTCGTTACGACGACGGCGGTCGCCACCCGGGCGGCCCGGACGGTCTCCTGCACGGCCACGGGACGGAGCAGCAGCTGCCTGCTGAGCCAGTTCCTTGGCGGTTACGTCACCCTTGTAGATCCAAACCTTCACACCGATGCGGCCGAAGGTGGTCTTGGCTTCGTAGAAGCCGTAGTCGATGTTCGCGCGGAGGGTGTGCAGGGGCACACGGCCTTCGCGGTAGAACTCCGAGCGGGACATTTCTGCGCCACCCAGACGACCCGAGCAAGCAACACGGATGCCCTTGGCACCCGCACGCTGTGCGGACTGCATTGCCTTCTTCATCGCACGGCGGAAAGCCACGCGGGAAGTCAGCTGCTCAGCGATGCCCTGGGCAACAAGCTGTGCTTCCATCTCGGGGTTCTTGACCTCGAGGATGTTCAGCTGGACCTGCTTGCCCGTGAGCTTTTCGAGCTCGCCGCGGATGCGGTCTGCTTCGGCGCCGCGGCGACCGATGACGATGCCCGGGCGTGCCGTGTGGATATCCACGCGGACACGGTCACGGGTGCGCTCGATCTCGACCTTGGCGATGCCGGCGCGCTCCATGCCGGTGGACATGAGCTGACGGATCTTGATGTCCTCGCGGACGAAGTCCTTGTAGCGCTGTCCGGGCTTGGTGCTGTCAGCGAACCAGTGCGAAACGTGGTCGGTGGTGATGCCGAGTCGGAACCCGTGCGGGTTTACTTTCTGTCCCACTTAGCGAGCCTCCTCTTTCTCGGGGGTTGCCACGACCAACGTGATGTGGCTGGTCCGCTTCCTGATGCGGTAGGCGCGGCCTTGGGCACGCGGCTGGAACCGCTTCATGGTCGGGCCTTCATCAACGAATGCTTCGCTGATGAACAGGTCGCTGTCGTCGAATGCAACGCCGTCACGGTCCGCGAGGACACGTGCGTTGGCCATTGCCGACTGAAGTACCTTGAATACCGGCTCCGAAGCTGCCTGGGGGGCAAACTTCAGAATTGCCAGAGCCTCATTCGCTTGCTTACCACGAACAAGGTTGACGACGCGCCGGGCCTTCATAGGCGTTACGCGGATGTGACGCGCAATAGCCTTGGCTTCCATTGCTTTCCTTCTCTCGTCTAAGACGTAAAGTCAGGCGCCTTAGCGGCGCTTGCCCTTACGGTCGTCCTTAACATGGCCGCGGAATGTCCGCGTGGGAGCGAATTCGCCGAGCTTGTGCCCGACCATCGACTCTGTGACAAACACCGGGATGTGCTTGCGTCCGTCGTGTACGGCGATCGTGTGCCCGAGCATGTCGGGGATGATCATCGAACGACGGGACCAGGTCTTGATGACGTTCTTGGTGCCCTTATCGTTTTCCCGTGCGACCTTCACAAAGAGGTGCTGGTCAACGAAAGGACCTTTTTTCAGGCTGCGTGGCATGTGTCCAGGCTCCTATCGCTTGTTCTTGCCAGTACGGCGGCGACGAACAATAAGCTTGTCGCTCTCTTTGTTCGGACGGCGGGTACGGCCCTCAGGCTTGCCGTTCGGGTTAACCGGGTGACGTCCACCGGAAGTCTTACCTTCACCACCACCGTGCGGGTGGTCAACCGGGTTCATGGCTACACCACGGACGGTCGGGCGAACGCCCTTCCAGCGCATGCGGCCGGCCTTGCCCCAGTTGATGTTCGACTGCTCGGCGTTGCCGACCTCGCCGACGGTTGCGCGGCAGCGCACGTCAACGTTGCGGATTTCACCGGAGGGCAGACGCAGCTGGGCGAAACGGCCTTCCTTGGCAACGAGCTGTACCGAAGCACCTGCGGAACGTGCCATCTTGGCGCCGCCACCCGGACGCAGTTCAACTGCGTGGATTACGGTACCAACCGGGATGTTGCGCAGCGGCAGGTTGTTGCCCGGCTTGATGTCAGCGTCGGGGCCAGCCTCGACGAAGTCACCCTGGGACAGCTTGTTGGGGGCGATGATGTAACGCTTGGTGCCATCAACGTAGTGCAGGAGTGCGATGCGAGCCGTGCGGTTCGGGTCGTACTCGATTTCGGCAACGCGGGCGTTGATGCCGTCCTTGTCGTGACGACGGAAGTCGATCAGACGGTACTGGCGCTTGTGCCCACCACCCTTGTGACGGGTGGTGATCTTACCGGAGTTGTTACGGCCGCCGGTCTTGTGCAGCGGACGCAGCAACGACTTTTCCGGAGTCGATCGCGTGATTTCAGCAAAGTCGGCTACGCTCGAGCCGCGACGGCCCGGGGTAGTCGGCTTGTATTTACGGATTCCCATAATTTATTTCCTCGTTAAAGTGGTCTCCGCTACGCGAGCGGACCGCCGAAGATGTCGATTGTGCCTTCTTTGAGGGTGACAATCGCACGCTTGGTGCTCTTGCGCTGTCCCCAGCCGAATTTGGTGCGCTTGCGCTTACCGGCACGGTTGATGGTGTTGATCGAGTCAACTTTGACCGAGAAGATCTTCTCTACGGCCAGCTTGATCTCGGTCTTGTTCGAGCGAGGGTCCACCAGGAAGGTGTACTTGCCTTCGTCGATCAGACCGTAGCTCTTTTCCGAAACGACGGGTGCAAGCACGACGTCGCGCGGATCCTTGATGGTGGTTACGCTCACTTGGAGGCCTCCTCGTTCTTTGCCTTGTCAGCGACGAACGCCTCGAAAGCAGCCTTTGTGAAGACCACGTCGTCGGAGATGAGCACGTCGTAGGTGTTCAGCTGGTCTGCGTACAGAACGTGAACATCCTGGAGGTTGCGCACGGAAAGTGCAGCAACATCATTGGCGCGCTCGATAACGACGAGCAGGTTCTTGCGCTCAGTGACAGAGCGCAGCGAAGCCAGTGCGTCCTTGGCGGACGGCTTGGTGCCGGCTACCAGTTCAGCGATGACGTGGATGCGTCCGTTGCGGGCGCGGTCAGACAGGGCGCCGCGGAGTGCAGCAGCCTTCATCTTCTTGGGGGTGCGCTGGCTGTAGTCACGAGGTGTCGGACCGTGGACAACGCCACCGCCGGTCATGTGAGGAGCACGGATGGAACCCTGACGGGCGCGGCCGGTGCCCTTCTGCTTGAACGGCTTGCGACCTGCACCGGAAACCTCGGCGCGGGTCTTCGTCTTGTGAGTACCCTGGCGAGCAGCAGCGAGCTGTGCGACGACGACCTGGTGCAGCAGCGGCACGTTGGTCTGGACGTCGAAGATCTCTGCAGGCAGGTCTACCTTGACAGTGCTAGTCATTGAACTAGGCTCCCTTCACGGCGGTGCGTACGAGTACGACCTGGCCGCGGGCACCGGGGACGGCACCCTTGATAAGGAGCAGCGACTTCTCAACGTCAACAGCGTGAACCGTGAGGTTCAGCGTGGTGTGACGCTCGGCGCCCATGCGGCCGGCCATTTTCAGGCCCTTGAAGACGCGGCTCGGGGTGGATGCGCCACCGATGGAGCCAGGCTTACGGTGGTTCTTGTGGGCACCGTGGGAAGCGCCAACGCCGTGGAAGCCGTGACGCTTCATAACACCGGCGAAGCCCTTACCCTTGGAGGTGCCGACGACGTCGATCTTCTGGCCGGCTTCGAAGATCTCAACAGAGAGCTCCTGGCCCAGCTCGTAGGATGCGGCGTCTGCGGTACGCAGTTCGACGACGTGGCGGCGAGGGGTAACGCCAGCCTTTTCAAAGTGACCAGCCAGCGGCTTGGTGACCTTGCGGGGGTCGATCTGGCCGTAGCCGATCTGGACGGCGACATAGCCATCGACATCTGCGTTGCGCAGCTGCGTGATGACGTTGGAGTCAGCCTGGACGACAGTTACCGGGATGAGCTTGTTGTTCTCGTCCCAGACCTGGGTCATGCCGAGCTTCGTGCCCAGCAGGCCCTTTACGTTACGGGTTGCGGTCATAGTCTCTCAGCACCTCCCTAGAGCTTGATTTCGATGTTCACGTCTGCAGGCAGGTCGAGACGCATAAGCGAGTCAACGGCCTTCGGCGTGGGGTCGATGATGTCGATCAGACGCTTGTGAGTACGCATTTCGAAGTGCTCACGGCTGTCCTTGTACTTGTGAGGAGAGCGAATAACGCAGTAAACGTTCTTCTCCGTGGGCAGCGGCACCGGGCCGACTACCGTTGCGCCTGCGCGCGTGACCGTCTCAACGATCTTCCGCGCTGAAACATCAATGACCTCGTGGTCATATGACTTCAGCCGGATGCGGATTTTTTGTCCCGCCATGTCGCCTGACTCTCTTTCAGCTAGTGCTGCTCTAGTTAGGGCTGCTCTGTTTACTTACCTGTTGATGTGGCCGCCGAGGCGTTTGAGGTTTTACCACCACCCGCCGCACAAGCTGAATCCGGATATTCCCGGGTTCCTCAACCTGCCGGCGCACCGACCCCCGCGGTCGGGCGTGTCGCGATTTCCACGCAGACTCGACCGCATTCCATGGGGTTCAGGGTTATGTTTGGGCTTCAACCTGGACCCTGACACCCGGCATTATCCGGATCGGGACACGAAGAAGCGCTTGAACAACTCATCCAGTATGGCGGAAATCCGGAGCAAAGGCCAATCGGCCCGCATTGGGCATTGCCCGGCCCCCGCCAACTGGGGATGATGGTGGCATGTCCGTCCAGGATTCAGGCTCAGTGGAAGATCTCGCTGCACGCCTGCGGCCTGGTTTCACATTAGGGGTAGCGGCGGCCGCCTTCCAGATTGAGGGTTCCCTCACGGCTGATGGACGCGGCCCGTCCGGGTGGGACGCTTTCGCGGAAAAGCCAGGAGCAATCGTCGACGGCGGCTCCCCCACCGTGGCGTGCGACCATTACAACCGCGCGGATGAAGACATAGCCCTGATGCAGGAGCTGGGCGTCGATTCCTACCGTTTGTCATTGTCATGGCCGAGGATCCAACCCGACGGTCGAGGCGCGGTCAACCAGCGCGGCCTGGACTTCTACGACCGCTTGTTGGACAAGCTCCTGGCCGCCGGCATTTCACCCATGGTCACCCTGTACCACTGGGACACCCCGTTGGCCCTTGAACATGAGGGCGGCTGGATGAACAGGGACACTGCCCAGAGGCTCGCCGAGTATGCCGCTGTGGCCGCACGCCGGTTCGGCGACCGGGTGGACCACTGGGTCACAGTGAACGAGCCCGTTTCCGTTACCCTGCAGGGTTACGCATTGGGTGCGCACGCCCCGGGCCGCCAGCTCCTGTTCGACAGCCTGCCTGCAGCCCATCATCAGCTGCTGGGCCATGGCCTGGCAGTCAAAGCACTCAGGGCAGAGGGGGCTAAGGGCAAGATCGGCCTGTCCAATATGCACTCCCCCGTGCGGCCGGCCAGCAACCGACTCTCGGACCGTCTGATGGCTGAGGCCCTGGACCTGATACTGAACCGCATTTACGCCGACGCGGTCCTTCTTGGCCAATACCCCAAGCCTTCGCTTCCCCTGTGGCCTTGGTTCCGCTCACTGGGTCCCGTGCTCGACGGTGACCTCGAGACAATAAACCAGCCCTTGGATTTCTACGGCTTGAACTACTACTACCCCATCAAGGTGGCTTCCGGGCGGGGGCCTGCCGAGATCCCTACCGGGCAGGCAGAAGAGATGGCCAATATCCCTTTCCACCTTGCCGCCTACCAAGAGTACGAGACCACCGGCTTCGGCTGGCCCGAGGCCCCGGAACAACTCGCCACGGTTCTCCAGGAGATGAAGCAGCGGTACGGGGAGGCCCTGCCACCAATTTTCATCACGGAGGGCGGCGCGAGTTTCCCGGAGCCCGCCCATGTCGACGGACCTGTCCCGGACACCAACCGCATCGCGTATCTGGCTGAGCATCTGGGCCACGCCGTCACCGCGACGGGTCCCGGCGGCGCTGCGGAAGGCGTGGATCTGCGCGGTTATTACGTGTGGACGCTCCTGGACAACTTCGAGTGGGCAGCGGGCTACTCGCAGAGGTTCGGCCTGGTCCACGTGGACTTTGAAACCCTGGAACGGACTCCGAAGGAATCGTTCTACTGGCTCAGGGCGCTGGCTCGCGCGCGTAGCCGCAACGAGTAGCGCAGCCGGGTTAAATCGCTATCGGGTTAAATCGCGACCGGGTTTGACCGCGGGCGCTGGACAGGCAGCCGGCGTCACCGCCCGAAGCTACTGGTTCTTGTTGGCGCGCCGGATGCGCTTGGCACGCTCGATCTCTTGCCGGAAGTTCTTGCGCCCCCACAGCACCCCACCGCCGATGGCCGCTATCACTGCCAGGAAAATCAGGAATTCCACACCGTGCTCCTCTTCGTAGAATCCAACCCTATCGGACGCCACCATAGCCCCGCGAGGACGCCGTGTCATCCGAACCATTGTCGGCGGCCGGGCCCTGGGGACCAGCGGGCGGCTTACGGTTCAAGCGCCACACCGCAAGCACAATGAGGCCCACGGCTACCAGGGCCAGCATTGCGAAGGCATAGGTGCGAAGCGCCCACATGATGCTCAGCACCACGCCGATGGCCCCCCAAGCCACCAGCAGGCGCTCGGCTACGACAAGCCCCACGGCGAGCAGCACCACGTGTGCCACAAGTACATAAAGTTGCTGCCCGGAGCTTCCACCAAAGATGGTGCCCGCGGATGTCAGGGACAGGATCCCGGCTCCGATGCACAGGCGCAGCAGGCCTTCCCCGCGCTGTCCCCTGATGTAGCGCAGTCCTGCCAAAACAGCAGCTGCCACGACGTACCACTGGGCAGTCCAGAACCAGTCGGGGCTGGCACCACCAACGAACAGCAAGGCCCGCTGCAGGGCAGCCACGGCTATCACCCCGGCAAGTTCTCCGGCCAGCCATTTCCCTCGGGGAACTTCAGCCACCACCACTGCGCCCGCAGCCAACACCACTACGAAGGCCATCAGGGCAGTCTCGTCGTGGATCATACCCGCCACCGCCGCGGTCGCCAGGCCGGCGACCGCGGTGCCGGCCAGGGATCTCTGGCGCCATAGCTGACGGCGAATCGAAGGCGGGCCAAAGACCTTCGCCGCGTACAAGCCGGCTGCCGTACCTCCGGCGCCCAGGAGCCAGACGGCGTAGTGGGACCACACGTCCGACGGCAGGTTGCGGAGCAAGCCCTCGACGGCGGGTACCGCGCCTAACAGGGCCGCTGGTGCGGCCGCAGCGTAGAGACGAGGCAGGCGTTCCACGTGGGAGGCAGCGAACAGGACGCCGGCCAGTGTCAGCACCGACAACCCGGTCAGGGCGTAGTCAATGCGCAAGGTCAGCACACCGCCGACGAGAACGAAGGCCAGCGACGACGCCAACCAGAACCAGCGCTCCGCCGCGATCAGGGTCGTCGAACCAGACTTTTGGATCCGCGGCGGGAAGGCAATCCGGAAGACAACCAGGCAAGCAGCCAGTCCGAACAAGGCCACGGGCACCTGCGACCCATTCATGAGCGGCTGGGCCAGCCACGTATAAGAAGGGAATCGAATCGCCGGCCCCGAAACCAGTACCAGGACCCCGACAGCAGCGGCACCCAGGTATTGGGCGCCACGGAGCCCAAGGAACCGCCAGGCGATAGCCACCGCTGCCGGGACGATGACCAAGCAGGCCATGACCACCCAACGGCCGCCGCCGTCGTAATTCCCGGACGCCAAGTAGGCCAAAGGAAGCAACAGTTGCGCACCCAAGGCGGCCCACGTCGTGGGTTGTTGGAAGGCAACATCAACGTGGCAGTGACGCAGATACAAGGTCACAAGGTGCTGGAGCAGCAGAAGCAGGGCCAGCACGATGGTCACAGCAGCCGACGAGTCCGTAGCGTCCGCCACCACTACGGTGATGAGGGACGCCCCGAGAATCCGAAGCCCCAGCAGATAGGCGCCACGTATGCGGGAATCCCGGGCCAGGCCCATCATGACGGCGCTGCAGCCGGCAAAGATGCCCAGGAGGATCTCGACGTCGCGGACGTGCCCGAGCCGAAGCGGCAAAAGCAGTGCCAACGCTGCCGGAGCAAAAATCCAGGCGCCAGCGCGACCACGCAGGGCCACGGTGCACGCCGCCGCAGCGAAAGCGGTGGCGACGGCTGCCACCCCTGCTTGCCAACTGTCCCTGGGCAACCACCTACCCGCTGCCACAGCAAACGACAATGCGGTGGTGGCTCCCGCCATGACCGCGACCGTCACCGCTGCGTCCACCACGGAAGCCCGAGGGAACCTTTGCTGGAACCGGCCTGTCAGGGGGAAAGCCAACTGCAATGCTGCAGCAACTGCTAAGACAAGCGGAACGCCAGGGGTCTCCCCCGCGATCTGCAGGTTCCACCCACCACGCAGCGCGTCCACATAGGCAGAGGCCATCAGCAAGGTTCCGGCAGCGCGTGCAAGCCACCAGTACCCTTGGCGAGGATTCGCCGATCTGACCCGCAGCGCGGTAACGCCGAAGTATGCGGTTGTTACCAGGAGCACCCAGTTCGCCAATGTGAGCGATACAGCAGCGGCGGCTACGGCACCGGCAACGATGGCAGTGACGGGGGCCAGCACCTCCCCGACGGTTGGCGTCCACGTCTCCCGGCCGGTTCCGACGCCCTCTCCCGAGGGCAAAAGCAGCATTCCGGAGGCCAGCCCCGCGGCCAGGACCAAAAGAACCGCCACCGAAACACTCGGACGCCCCGCGGCGTGGTCAACGAAGGGCAGCAGCAGGAGCGTGGCCATCGCTACGCCCCCGAACACAGCTGCAGTTGCCTGCGGTGCCACAAGCCGGACACCGCGCCGCCTCATTATTGCACTGCCAAGTTCCTGAACGGCCGCCGCAGAAATGAGCGCCAGCAGGGTGTAGGCAGCCCTTTCCTGGCTGTGTTCAAAGATGGCTGCCACAGTGCTGGGGACGGCCGCGGTCAGTGCTATCCGGCCAGCCAGGACCAAGTGCTGACGGTTGGCTGCTGGTCGAAGCAAAGCGGTCAGAAGCCAGTAGGAACCAGCCGCTGCCAAGAGCACGGCAACCGGCAGTGCCCCCAACAGGACTGCGAAGACGAGGCCGGTCCCCGCGACGGCAGCTGGCGCAAAAAGGACAGCGGCGGCGGGCACCGGACCCCTGGCAAGCCTCCAACCCAACACCATGGAGGTCAGCATGCTCACGTACAGGGGCATCTGGACGGGGAGATCGAAGTTGCCGAAGCCCAGAGCCGCCGTCAGTACGGCAGCGGCCGCCAGTTGCAGGCCCCAGCACGACACCGCGTCATTCCATCGCAGGCGGGGAGCCAGCATGGCGCCACCGAACGCAACCCCCAGTGACTGGACGCCGAGGCAGAGCACCGCCGCCAGCAGCACTGCGCTGACGTCGGCTGTGGCATCCCACACCAGACCCAGGAGGGACAGTGTCAGCGCCGCCCTGGCCGCATAGAAGTGTTGAAGCCTGTACCGGGCGCGGGGCACCAGGACCATCACTGTGAAGTAGCAACCACACATCAGCATCACCAGGGCATACTCACCGTGGGACAAAAGGTGCGGCGTGCAGGTCACTGCCAAGGCCACCAGCGGAACAACATAGGGGTGCAGCACCATCAGGGGGCGCACGTAAAGCGGAGGAATCCAACGTGGACGAAGCAACGCACCCAATGTCAGGACGATGGCAACACCGATGAGCGCAGTGAAATACCACACCAGCGCACCGCCAAGGATGGAGACTCCCGACCATGCTGTGGAGACAACGAAACTGATCGACAAGTAGGCCAGGATCTTGTTGTCCAGCTTGACGGCCGTATACGCATAGACCGCGGTCCCCAGCAAGGAGGTGGCCAGCCAGGCAGCGGGGCCGTTGTGCAGAACGAAGTTGTACATGGCAAGGCCGGTAACGGGAATGAGGGCGAGTCCGGTCCCTACGAAGGCCGTGGCCGCCGGCCGCAGTCGCGGGATCTTCGCATGGATAACCAATCCCGAGACGTAGAACAACGCCGTGATGAACCAGATCCCCGCGAAACGGAACAGTTCCGGAAGGCTGGTTCCTACAAACAGGGCCCCCGCGGCCACCAACAGGAGGCTGGCGACATAGAGGGTGATGTTGATGTTCTGTTGGTCGCGGCGGGCTTTCCTCGCCGCCACCTCTGCAGGCGACTCCCGCACCGGCGGTGGTCCCTGCACCGGGGGCGGACCCTGCACCGGTGGCGGCCCCTGCACCGGGGCTCCTGCCGGCTGGGCCGGCCGCTGATGTACGGGCGCTGGCCCTGCATATGAAGGGCGCCCGGGTGGGAACGGCACAGGGACGCGCTGGGGTGCAACAGTCCCCTGGCTCGTGGGCAGGACGGCGGCAGGCGCAGGCTGTGCCGGTGGCTGTGCACTGCTCCCTTGGCGCTTGGCCTCGGCGTCACGCCAACCTGCCATATGTCCGGCCAGGTAGCCCGCCTGGTACTGGGCGCTCGGCATCCCGGGGCGGGCGCCATCGCGAAGCGCCGCCCGGCGCCCTTGGCTCCGGCCCAATGCATTGCCGACCACTCCGGCTATGGCAAGAAGCATCACGATCAGCAGGGCGTTCATTGCGACTCCTCGGTATCACCGGCATAGGGCGTCAACCAGTGTTTTATCCATTCGATAGATAAATAATAGCAAAGAAGAACCCCACCACAGAAGCGGTGGGGTTCTCCCGAGCAAACTACCGGCTGGGCCGGGAGATCACCGATCTACAAGCAGTGACTACTTGATGATCTTGGTGACACGTCCCGAACCAACGGTGCGGCCGCCTTCGCGGATAGCGAAGCCGAGGCCCTCTTCCATAGCGATCGGCTGGATGAGCGCAACGGTCATCTCGGTGTTGTCGCCAGGCATAACCATTTCCGTGCCTTCCGGCAGGGTGATAACGCCGGTTACGTCCGTGGTACGGAAGTAGAACTGCGGGCGGTAGTTGGAGTAGAACGGGTTGTGACGTCCGCCTTCGTCCTTGGAAAGGATGTAGACGTTTGCCTCGAAGTCGGTGTGCGGGGTGATGGAACCCGGCTTGACGACAACCTGGCCACGCTCGACATCGTCGCGCTTGAGACCGCGGAGCAGGAGGCCACAGTTCTCGCCGGCCCATGCTTCGTCGAGCTGCTTGTGGAACATCTCGATACCGGTAACCGTGGTCTTCTGGATCGGGCGGATGCCAACGATCTCGACCTCGGAGTTGATGGCGAGGGTTCCACGCTCGGCGCGGCCCGTAACAACGGTTCCACGACCGGTGATCGTGAAGACGTCTTCGATCGGCATCAGGAACGGCTTGTCGCGGTCACGTACGGGGTCCGGAACGGACTCGTCGACAGCTGCCATCAGGTCCTGGACGGACTTGACCCAAACCGGGTCGCCTTCCAGAGCCTTGAGACCGGAAACGCGAACAACCGGAGCCTCATCGCCATCGAAGCCCTGCGAGCTCAGGAGCTCACGAACTTCCATTTCGACGAGGTCGAGGAGTTCTTCGTCATCAACCATGTCGGACTTGTTCAGTGCGACCAGCAGGTAGGGAACACCAACCTGGCGGGCGAGCAGAACGTGCTCACGGGTCTGAGCCATCGGACCATCGGTTGCAGCAACCACGAGGATTGCGCCGTCCATCTGGGCAGCACCGGTGATCATGTTCTTGATGTAGTCAGCGTGACCGGGGGCGTCTACGTGTGCGTAGTGGCGCTTCTCGGTCTGGTACTCCACGTGGGAGATGTTGATGGTAATACCGCGCTGGCGCTCTTCCGGAGCGGAGTCGATCGACGCGAAGTCGCGCTGCTCGTTGAGATCCGGGTACTGGTCGTACAGCACCTTGGAAATGGCGGCAGTCAGCGTCGTCTTACCGTGGTCAACGTGACCAATGGTGCCGATGTTGACGTGCGGCTTAGTCCGCTCGAACTTTGCCTTTGCCACAGGTTCCTCCTAGAACGATTTCAAGTGAAGTGCTCCTCGGCCGCGCTTTTCGCGGCAGAAACTTTAGCAAGTCTACTTGGGGGCTTGGTTTTGGTGAAATTGCAGATTCAGGAACCAATGATAGTTCCTAGAGCCTGTTTGCGCAGGGGCCGGGCTGCGGCTCTCGCCACAGCCCCGCCTCAAGCGCTTAGATGCCTTCCCGATACCGGAATTGCATCCGTTACCGGGAGATTACTCGCCGCGGGTTTTCTGGATGATCTCGTCGGCTACTGCCTTCGGGACCTCCGCGTAGCTGTTGAACGTCATGGAGTACACGGCGCGACCCTGGGTCTTGGACCGCAGGTCACCGATGTAGCCGAACATGCCGGACAGCGGAACGTGTGCACGGATAACCTTCACACCTGCTGCGTCCTCCATGGACTGCATCTGGCCACGGCGGGCGTTCAGGTCACCAATAACATCACCCATGTATTCCTCAGGTGTGCGGACCTCAACATCCATCAGCGGTTCAAGCAGAACAGGGTTCGCCTTCCGTGCGGCTTCCTTGAAAGCCATACGTCCGGCGATCTTGAACGCCATTTCCGAGGAGTCAACATCGTGGGACGCGCCGTCGATCAGCGTGGCCTTGATGCCGACAACCGGGTAACCGGCCAGGACGCCGTCGTTCAGTGCATCCTGGATACCGGCGTCGACAGACGGGATGTATTCGCGCGGAACGCGGCCACCAGTGACCTTGTTCTCGAACTCGTACAGTTCGCCCGAAGAGGTGTCCATCGGTTCGATCGCAATCTGGATCTTTGCGAACTGACCCGAACCACCGGTCTGCTTCTTGTGCGTGTAGTCATGACGCTCGACTGCGCGCTTGATGGTTTCGCGGTAAGCAACCTGCGGCTTGCCGACGTTTGCCTCGACCTTGAATTCGCGGCGCATGCGGTCCACCAGGATGTCCAGGTGGAGCTCGCCCATGCCGGCGATGATGGTCTGGCCCGTGTCTTCGTTGAGGGAGACCTGGAAGGTCGGGTCCTCGGCGGAGAGCTTCTGGATGGCCGTGGAGAGCTTCTCCTGGTCACCCTTGGTGTTGGGCTCGATGGCAACCGAGATCACGGGCTCCGGGAAGCTCATGGACTCGAGGACGATCTGGTTGTTGGCATCACACAGGGTGTCACCCGTGGTGGTGTCCTTCAGACCGATGGCTGCGTAGATGTGGCCCGCGGTAGCGCCTTCAACAGGCATTTCCTTGTTGGCGTGCATCTGGAACAGCTTGCCGATACGTTCCTTCTTGCCCTTGGTGGAGTTAACCACCTGGGCGCCGGCCTCAACGTGACCGGAGTACACGCGGACGAAGGTCAGCTGGCCGAAGAACGGGTGCGCAGCAATCTTGAAGGCGAGGGCCGAGAACGGCTCGTCTGCAGACGGCTTGCGGGTCAGTTCCTTCTCTTCGTCGCGGGGATCGTGACCGATCATCGGCGGGACGTCGAGCGGGTTCGGCAGGTAGTCGACAACAGCGTCAAGCATCGGCTGTACACCGCGGTTCTTGAAGGCAGAGCCACAGAACACGGGGTAGAGCTCGGAGTTGATGGTCATCTTGCGGATGCCGGCCTTGAGTTCCTCAAGGGTGAGTTCTTCACCTTCGAGGTACTTCTCCATGAGTTCTTCGGAAGCCTCGGCCACAGTCTCAACGAGCTGTGCGCGGTACTCTTCGGCCTTGGCCTGGAGGTCCGCCGGGATTTCCTGCACTTCGTAGTAAGCGCCCATGGTGACGTCACCCTTTGCGTCGCCAGGCCAAACCAGGGCGCGCATTTCGAGGAGGTCAACCACACCGATGAAGTCGTTCTCGGCACCGATCGGCAGCTGCATGACGAGCGGCTTGGCACCAAGGCGGGAAATGATGGTGTCTACGGTGAAGTAGAAGTCGGCACCCAGCTTGTCCATCTTGTTGACGAAGCAGATACGCGGAACGTTGTACTTGTCAGCCTGGCGCCAAACAGTCTCGGACTGCGGCTCCACGCCTTCCTTGCCGTCGAACACTGCGACTGCGCCGTCGAGGACACGCAGGGAGCGCTCAACCTCGACCGTGAAGTCCACGTGGCCCGGGGTATCGATGATGTTGATCTGGTTCTGGTTCCAGAAGCAAGTCACGGCGGCAGACGTGATGGTGATGCCGCGTTCCTTTTCCTGTTCCATCCAGTCAGTCGTCGAGGCGCCGTCGTGCGTCTCGCCGATCTTGTGGTTCACACCCGTGTAGAACAGGATGCGCTCGGTAGTGGTGGTCTTGCCGGCATCGATGTGGGCCATGATGCCGATATTGCGGACCTTGTTAAGGTCGGTAAGCACGTCCTGTGCCACGGGGTCTCCCTTTCGGATGGACTACACGTCCGCCGCCGGCTCGGTGGAGCCGGCGGCGTTCGGGAAGTTTTACCAGCGGTAGTGTGCGAAGGCCTTGTTCGACTCGGCCATCTTGTGGGTGTCTTCGCGACGCTTGACAGCGGCACCGAGACCGTTGGAGGCATCCAGGATTTCGTTCTGGAGGCGCTCGGTCATGGTCTTCTCCCGGCGGGCCTTGGAGTAGCCCACGAGCCAACGCAGAGCGAGGGCGGTGGAGCGGCCCGGCTTGACCTCAACCGGAACCTGGTAGGTGGCGCCACCAACGCGGCGTGAACGCACCTCGAGGGAAGGCTTGACGTTGTCCATGGCCTTCTTGAGAGCGGCAACGGGGTCGCCGCCGGACTTGGCACGTGCACCTTCGAGTGCGCCGTAAACGATGCGCTCTGCGGTGGACTTCTTGCCGTCAACCAGAACCTTGTTGATCAGCTGAGTGACCAACGGGGAGCCGTAAACGGGATCGGAAACTAGCGGCCGCTTCGGGGCCGGACCCTTGCGAGGCATATTACTTCTTCTCCATCTTTGCGCCGTAACGGCTGCGGGCCTGCTTGCGGTTCTTGACACCCTGGGTGTCGAGTGCGCCGCGGACGATCTTGTAGCGGACACCCGGAAGGTCCTTCACACGACCACCACGGACGAGCACGATGGAGTGCTCCTGGAGGTTGTGGCCAACACCGGGGATGTAAGCGGTAACTTCCACGCCACCGTTGAGGCGCACACGTGCCACCTTACGGAGAGCCGAGTTCGGCTTCTTGGGGGTGGTGGTGTAAACGCGGGTGCAAACACCGCGACGCATCGGGCTGCCCTTCAGCGCGGGAGCCTTGGTCTTGGAGACCTTCGGCGTGCGGCCCTTGCGGACCAGCTGGTTAATCGTAGGCACTTTCGTGTTCTCCGTTGTTTGATCTCTGCCCCCACACACAGGCGCCAGCCGGTGTAAACGTGGGAACTTTGGCGTTGCTCGTGCAGCCGGCCGAAACTCCGGTAGGCGTGCAAAAGTGCGGCATTCGTTGCGCATGTTGCCCGCAACCCGGAAACAGGCTCCACCCAGCACCATGAGAACAAAACCAAAATGATGCTGCGGCGGCCTTCATCCACTGCCACACAGAACAATTACAGAAAGTCTAGCACGGCTTGATCTGGAGCCTTAATCGGGTGTATGGAGGACGACGGCGGCAGGTGACTGCCGCCGTCGTCGCCCCGCTCCCCCGGGTACCCGGGGAAAAGCGACGTTAACGGGCCAGGCCCCGCACTCGAAAGTGCGGGGCCTGACCGTGATAACGCCGACTGCCGCCTCTAGCGGAAGTCGTTGCCGAGATCGTAGTCATCCAGCGGGATGGCGTGGAACTCGGGAGCGCCGTCGCCACCCAGGGCGTCATAGGAGAAGTCGGTGAAAGCGCTGGGGCCCGTGAACAGGCTTGCCTTTGCTTCTTCCGTCGGCTCCACAGTGACCTCTGTGTAGCGGGGCAGACCCGTACCAGCCGGGATGAGCTTACCGATGATGACGTTTTCCTTCAGGCCGAGCAGAGGATCGCTCTTGCCTTCCATGGCCGCCTGCGTCAGGACGCGGGTGGTCTCCTGGAAGGAAGCTGCCGACAGCCAGGACTCGGTAGCCAAGGAAGCCTTGGTGATACCCATGAGTTCCGGACGACCCGAAGCCGGGGACTTGCCCTCGGACACGACGCGGCGGTTCTCGTCTTCGAAGCGGGCGCGCTCTGCAAGCTCACCGGGGAGCAAGTCGGAGTCGCCGGACTCGATGACGGTCACGCGGCGCAGCATCTGGCGGACGATAACCTCGACGTGCTTGTCGTGGATACCAATACCCTGGCTGCGGTAAACGCCCTGCACTTCGTCCACGAGGAACTTCTGTGCGGCACGCGGGCCCATGATGCGCAGAACCTGCTTCGGGTCCACCGGACCGTTGATCAGCTTCTGGCCGACGCTGACGTGCTCGCCATCCTCGATGAGGAGGCGGGAACGGCGCAGCACCGGGTAGGCGATCTCTTCGGAACCATCGTCCGGAGTGATGACCAGGCGCATCTGGCGCTCGGACTCTTCGATGGTGATGCGGCCGGCTGCTTCAGCAATCGGTGCGACACCCTTCGGAGTACGGGCTTCGAAGAGCTCCTGGATACGGGGCAGACCCTGGGTGATGTCGTCGCCACCACCGGCGGAAACAGCACCACCGGTGTGGAACGTACGCATGGTCAGCTGGGTACCGGGTTCACCGATGGACTGCGCGGCGATGATGCCAACAGCCTCGCCGATGTCAACGGTCTTGCCGGTGGCCAACGAACGGCCGTAGCAGAGCGCGCAGGTGCCGACCTTGGACTCACAGGTGAGTACGGAGCGGACCTTGACCTCGGTGATGCCTGCAGCCAGCAGCTGGTCGATGACGACGTCGCCGCAGTCGGTGCCGCCGGCAGCCAGGACGTTGCCCTGGGCATCGACGACGTCGACAGCCAGCGTACGTGCGTAGGCGCTGTTCTCGACGTTCTCGTCCAGGACGAGCTCACCGTTGGAATCCGGCACGGCGATCGGGGTGACCAGACCGCGCTCAGTGCCACAGTCCTCTTCACGGACGATGACGTCCTGCGAAACGTCCACCAGACGACGGGTCAGGTAACCCGAGTTGGCGGTACGCAGAGCGGTATCGGCCAGACCCTTACGGGCACCGTGCGTGGCGATGAAGTATTCCAGAACCGACAGGCCCTCGCGGTAGGAGGACTTGATCGGGCGAGGAATGATCTCACCCTTCGGGTTGGCCACAAGACCACGGATACCCGCGATCTGGCGGACCTGCATCCAGTTACCACGTGCACCGGAGGACACCATGCGGTTGATGGTGTTCATCGGGGACAGGCTGTCGCGCATCGCCTGGGCGATCTCGTTGGTTGCCTTGTTCCAGATCTCGATCAGTTCCTGGCGACGCTCGTCGTCGTCGATCAGGCCCTTGTCGTACTGGCCCTGGATCTTGGCAGCCATGTTCTCGTAACCAGCCAGGATGGCGGGCTTGGAAGTCGGCACCTCGATGTCGGAGATTGCCACAGTGACACCCGAACGGGTGGCCCAGTAGAAACCGGCATCCTTCAGGTTATCCAGCGTTGCCGCCGTAACAACCTTCGGGTAGCGCTCTGCAAGGTCGTTGACGATCCGGGACAGTTCGCCCTTGTCGGCAACAGCCTCAACCCAGGGGTAATCCTCAGGCAGCGTCTGGTTGAAGATGACCTGGCCGAGGGAGGTTTCGACGAGAGCCGGCTGACCGGGCTCCCAACCTTCCGGAGCTTCCCAACCTGCGTACGGCACGAAGTCGTCCAGGCGGATCTTGACCTGGGAGTTCAGGTGCAGCTCACGGGCGTCGTACGCCATGATTGCTTCCGAAACCGAGGAGAAGATACGGCCTTCGCCGGCAGAACCGACACGCTTGGTGGTCAGGTGGTAAAGACCGATGATCATATCCTGCGAAGGCAGGGTCACCGGGCGGCCATCGGACGGCTTCAGGATGTTGTTCGAGGACAGCATCAGGATGCGTGCTTCGGCCTGGGCTTCCGGGCTCAGCGGCAGGTGGACTGCCATCTGGTCGCCGTCGAAGTCAGCGTTGAAGGCGCCACAAACCAGCGGGTGAAGCTGGATTGCCTTGCCTTCCACAAGCTGCGGTTCGAAGGCCTGGATGCCGAGGCGGTGCAGGGTAGGTGCACGGTTGAGCAGCACCGGGTGTTCGGTGATGATCTCTTCCAGCACGTCCCAGACCTGCGGACGGTAACGCTCAACCATGCGCTTCGCCGACTTGATGTTCTGGGCGTGGTTGAGGTCAACCAGGCGCTTCATCACGAACGGCTTGAAGAGCTCCAGGGCCATCTGCTTGGGCAGACCACACTGGTGCAGCTTCAGCTGCGGACCGACAACGATGACCGAACGGCCGGAGTAGTCGACGCGCTTGCCGAGCAGGTTCTGGCGGAAGCGGCCCTGCTTGCCCTTGAGCATGTCGCTCAGGGACTTCAGGGGACGGTTGCCCGGACCCGTGACGGGGCGGCCACGACGGCCGTTGTCGAAGAGGCTGTCAACAGCTTCCTGAAGCATGCGCTTCTCGTTGTTGACGATGATCTCCGGAGCACCCAGGTCAAGCAGTCGCTTGAGGCGGTTGTTGCGGTTGATCACACGACGGTAGAGGTCGTTGAGGTCGGAGGTCGCGAAGCGGCCACCATCCAGCTGGACCATCGGGCGCAGTTCCGGCGGGATCACCGGGACGGCGTCCAGAACCATGCCCAGGGGGCTGTTGTTGGTGGTCAGGAATGCGTTGACAACCTTCAGGCGCTTCAGGGCACGCGTCTTGCGCTGGCCCTTGCCGTTCTGGATGGTGTCGCGCAGGGACTCGGCCTCAGCCTGCATGTCAAAGGTTTCGAGGCGCTTCTTGATTGCCTCGGCGCCCATGGAGCCCTCGAAGTACAGACCGTAACGGTCGCGCAGTTCGCGGTACAGGCCCTCGTCGCCTTCAAGGTCGGCGACCTTGAGGTTCTTGAAGCGGTCCCAGACCTGCTCAAGGCGCTCGATGTCGGCGTCGGCACGCTTACGGACGTTCGCCATCTGGCGGTCGGCAGAGTCGCGGGCCTTCTTCTTGTCGGCAGCCTTGGCGCCTTCGCCTTCGAGACGGGCAAGCTCGTCTTCAAGGTCGCGGGCGATCGTGGCGATGTCGCTGTCGCGGTTGTCGATCATCTGCTTCTTCTCGAGGTCGTGCTCAACCTGGAGGTTCGGCAGTTCGGCGTGACGGCTTTCGGTGTCAACGCTGGTGATCATGTAGGCAGCGAAGTAGATGACCTTCTCAAGGTCCTTCGGTGCCAGGTCCAAGAGGTAGCCCAAGCGCGAGGGAACGCCCTTGAAGTACCAGATGTGGGTTACAGGCGCGGCCAGTTCGATGTGGCCCATGCGCTCACGACGCACCTTGGCGCGGGTGACTTCAACGCCACAACGCTCGCAAATGATGCCCTTGAAGCGCACGCGCTTGTACTTGCCGCAGTAGCATTCCCAGTCGCGGGACGGGCCGAAGATCTTCTCGCAGAAGAGGCCGTCCTTCTCAGGCTTGAGCGTGCGGTAGTTGATGGTTTCCGGCTTCTTGACCTCACCGTAAGACCAGCCACGGATGTCTTCCGCGGTGGCGAGGCCGATCTGCATGAGGCCGAAGGAGGATTCGCTGGACATATGGTCCCTGTTCTCTCTTGTTCTCTAAATTCTGAAGTCTTGGTTACGGGAAGAGGGAGCTGTCCCGGCGGGCAGCCACAAAGTGGTGCCCGCCGGAACGGCTGCTAGACCTCTTCTACGGAACTGGGCTCTGCGCGAGACAGATCGATGCCCAGTTCTTCCGCAGCCGTGAAGACTGCGTCATCAGAGTCACGCATTTCGATCGTGGTTCCGTCGGTGGAAAGAACTTCCACGTTCAGGCACAACGACTGCATTTCCTTGATCAAGACCTTGAAGGACTCGGGAACGCCAGGCTCAGGGATGTTCTCGCCCTTGACGATGGCTTCGTAGACCTTCACACGACCATGGATGTCATCCGACTTGATCGTGAGGAGTTCCTGAAGCGTGTAGGCGGCACCGTAAGCTTCGAGCGCCCACACTTCCATTTCACCGAAGCGCTGGCCACCGAACTGAGCCTTACCACCCAGCGGCTGCTGCGTGATCATGGAGTACGGGCCGGTAGAGCGCGCGTGGATCTTGTCGTCCACCAGGTGGTGGAGCTTCAGGATGTACATGTAACCGACGGAGATCGGGTCCGGGAACGGCTCGCCGGAGCGGCCGTCGAACAGACGGGTCTTGCCGGAGGAGTCGATCAGGCGGTCGCCATCGCGGGTCACGTTGGTGGAGTCAAGCAGGCCCGTGATTTCTTCTTCGCGGGCGCCGTCGAACACCGGGGTGGCAACGGTGGTCTGGCCGGTTTCACGGGGCAGGTTCGGGAGGTTCTTGACCCACTCCGGCTCGCCTTCGATCTTCCAACCGGTCTTGGCAACCCAACCGAGGTGGGTTTCCAGGACCTGGCCAACGTTCATTCGACCCGGAACACCAAGCGGGTTCAGGACGATGTCCACCGGGGTACCGTCTGCAAGGAAGGGCATGTCCTCGATCGGGAGGATCTTGGAGATAACACCCTTGTTGCCGTGACGGCCGGCGAGCTTGTCGCCGTCGGTGATCTTGCGCTTGGCTGCAACGTAGACGCGGACCAGCTGGTTCACGCCCGGGGGCAGCTCGTCGTCGTTGTCGCGGTCGAAGACGCGAACGCCGATGACCGTACCGGACTCGCCGTGGGGAACCTTCAGCGAGGTATCGCGGACTTCGCGGGACTTCTCACCGAAGATGGCGCGGAGGAGCCGCTCTTCCGGGGTCAGCTCGGTTTCACCCTTGGGGGTGACCTTGCCTACCAGGATGTCGCCTGCTTCAACCTCGGCACCGATGTGGATGATGCCGCGCTCGTCCAGGCCTGCCAGGACTTCCTCGGACACGTTCGGGATGTCACGGGTGATTTCCTCGGCACCAAGCTTGGTGTCGCGGGCATCGATTTCGTGCTCCTCGATGTGGATGGAGGAAAGGACGTCCTCAGCAACAATGCGCTGGGACAGGATGATGGCGTCCTCGAAGTTGTGGCCTTCCCATGACATGAATGCCACGAGCAGGTTCTTACCGAGGGCAAGCTCACCCTGGTCCGTTGCGGGACCGTCAGCGATGATGCCGCCAACCTCCAGGCGCTGGCCTTCGTTGACCAGGACACGGTGGTTGTAGCAGTTGCCCTGGTTGGAACGGGCGAACTTGTTGATGCGGTAGTTGGTCTCGGTGCCGTCGTCGTTGATCATGACAACGAGTTCAGCGGAAACCTCGGTGACCACACCGGCCTTCTTAGCGATGACAACGTCACCTGCGTCGACGGCTGCTGCACGTTCCATGCCGGTGCCCACGAAAGGAGCCTCGGAGCGGACCAGCGGCACAGCCTGGCGCTGCATGTTGGCACCCATGAGTGCACGGTTGGCATCGTCATGCTCGAGGAACGGGATCAATGCCGTTGCCACGGACACCATCTGGCGCGGGGAAACGTCCATGAACTGAACGTCTGCAGCGGGAACCAGGACGGGCTCGCCTCCACCACCACGGGCACGGACAAGAACGGTCTCTTCGGAGAACTTCTTGTCGGCATCCAGCGGAGCGTTGGCCTGTGCGATCAGGACCTCGGCTTCGTCATCGGCCGTGAGGTACTGGACCTCGTCCGAGACAACACCGTTGGAAACCAAGCGGTAAGGGGTCTCGATGAAGCCGAACGGGTTGATGCGGCCGTAGGAAGCCAACGAACCGATCAGACCAATGTTCGGGCCTTCAGGAGTTTCGATGGGGCACATACGTCCATAGTGGGACGGGTGAACGTCACGGACTTCCATGCCTGCGCGGTCACGGGACAGACCACCCGGGCCAAGTGCCGACAGACGACGCTTGTGGGTCAGACCCGAGAGCGGGTTGTTCTGGTCCATGAACTGCGACAGCTGGGAGGTTCCGAAGAACTCCTTGATGGCTGCCACAACGGGACGGATGTTGATCAGCGTCTGCGGCGTGATGGCCTCGACGTCCTGCGTGGTCATGCGTTCGCGGACGACGCGTTCCATACGGGAAAGACCGGTGCGGACCTGGTTCTCGATCAGTTCGCCGACGGCGCGGATGCGACGGTTGCCGAAGTGGTCGATGTCATCGATGTCGACGCGGAGCTCGTGGTCTTCGCCGTCGCGCTTGCCCATGATGGTCTTCTCGCCGGCGTGGAGCGCAACGAGGAACTTGATCATGGCAACGATGTCTTCAACGTGCAGGACCGAAGCTTCCTTGTCACCAAGGGAGCGGTCGATGCCGAGCTTGCGGTTGATCTTGTAACGGCCAACCTTGGCAAGATCGTAGCGCTTGGCGTTGAAGTACAGGTTGTCCAGCAGGGACTGGGCAGCCTCGACTGTGGGCGGCTCGCCCGGACGCAGCTTGCGGTAGATGTCCAGAAGCGCGTCTTCGCGGGTCTCGGTGGCGTCCTTCTCCAGCGTTGCGCGCATGGAGTCGTACTGGCCGAACTCTTCCAGGATCTGGCCTTCGGTCCAGCCGAGGGCCTTCAGGAGAACCGTGACCGACTGCTTGCGCTTGCGGTCAAGGCGTACGCCCACCTGGTCGCGCTTGTCGATTTCGAGTTCGAACCAGGCACCGCGGGACGGGATGATCTTCGCAGTGAAGATGTCCTTGTCACTGGTCTTGTCTGCAGTGCGCTCGAAGTAGGCGCCCGGCGAACGGACCAACTGGGAGACAACGACACGCTCGGTGCCGTTGACGACGAACGTTCCCTTCTCAGTCATGAGGGGGAAGTCGCCCATGAACACGGTCTGCTGCTTGATTTCGCCCGTGTTGTTGTTCATGAACTCGGCCTTGACATACAGCGGGGCCGAGTAGGTGGCGTCACGGTCTTTGCATTCGGCCATGGTGTACTTCGGGTCAGCGAACTCCGGCTCGGAGAAGCTCAGGGACATGGTGCCCTGGAAGTCCTCGATAGGGGAGATCTCTTCGAAGATGTCGGCAAGTCCGGAGGTGGTGGCGACGCTGAGGTCGCCCTCCTCGACAGCCTTCGCTACCCGCGCCTGCCAGCGTTCGTTTCCGACGAGCCAGTCAAAGCTGTCCGTCTGCAGGGCGAGAAGATTCGGAACATCAAGGGGTTCGTGAATCTTTGCGAATGAGAGGCGACGGGTGGCACCATCGGTGCTTGCCGTGTTAGCGGTTTCGTTATTAGAGGTGCTCGAGGCGACCAAGAGGGATCCTTCCACAGACCTTCAGGCGTTTTCAGATCTCCCCCGTTTGCATTCTGCAGAGTGCTCCGCAGGATACTTAATCCGGTTCCGCTATATGACCCGGACCCAGTCTGCGCATGGTTGTGCACGTTTCGGAACGGCACGTCAATGACGCAGCTGAGAGGTAAAGCCCACCGCTATATGAAGGCTGAAGGTTAACAGGGAAGACGCAAATATCTACAATACGGCAAAGGAGCCTTCCTGTCTACCCCAGATCGTCCGTGATTGCAAGCACCGTTGCCGCAGGCACCCAATGAAGGAAGTTCCGGCCACCCGGAATGCGCGGGCGGGCAGGATCGTTTAACGGTTAGTCACAAACACCGCGATAGCCTTGCTACACCATTCCCGGACCGGAAGAGAGACCATGAGCAACTCCGCTGACGACAATGACGTTGTCATCCTCGCCGCTTCCCGCACCCCGCAGGGTCGACTCAACGGACAATTGGCGGGCTTCACCGCCGTCGAACTCGGCGCGCACGCCATCGGCGCCGCACTGGCGGCGAGCGGCGTAAAGCCCGAACAGGTTGACGCCGTCATCATGGGCCAGGTCCTCCAGGCCGGTGCCGGACAGAATCCGGCCCGCCAAAGCGCAATCGCGGCCGGCGTGGGCTGGAACATCCCGGCCGTGACCATCAACAAGGTGTGCCTCTCGGGTCTGACAGCAGTCATTGATGCCGCGCGCATGATCCGCAGCGGCGATGCCACCGTGGTGGTCGCGGGCGGCCAGGAGTCCATGACAAGGGCCCCGCACCTCCTCCCCGGTTCCCGCCAGGGCTGGACGTATGGCTCCATCCAGGCATTGGATGTTGCCGCCCACGACGGCCTCACCGACGCTTTCGACGGGCAATCCATGGGTCTGTCCACGGAAACCAAGAACGTCACCCTGGGCATAGACCGCAAGGCCCAGGACGAGGTCGCGGCGGCTTCGCACCAGCGTGCCGCGGCTGCGATCGCGGACGGAATCTTCGACGTCGAAATTGCTCCCGTGAAGGTAAAACAGCGAAAAGGCGATCCACTGGTCCTCACCACGGACGAGGGTGTCCGCCCCAACACCACGGTGGAAACCCTCGCCCCACTGCGGGCCGCCTTTGCGACGGACGGCACCATCACGGCGGGTAACTCCTCTCCCCTGTCCGACGGCGCCTCCGCACTCGTGCTGACCAGTCGCCGCTTCGCCCGGGACAACGGGCTGGAATACCTCGCCGTCGTCGGCAAGCCCGGGCAGGTTGCCGGGCCTGACAACTCGCTGCACTCCCAGCCGTCGAATGCGATCGCCCAGGCGTTGAAGCGTGCCGGGTGGGCGGCCGAAGACCTCGACTTCATTGAAATCAACGAGGCATTCGGGTCGGTGGCGGTGCAGTCCCTCAAGGACCTGCGCTATCCCCTGGAGAAGTGCAACATCCACGGAGGAGCCATCGCTTTGGGCCATCCGATCGGAGCGTCCGGCGCTCGGCTTGCCCTGCATGCTGCCCATGAACTCAAGCGCCGGGGAACCGGCAAAGCCGCGGTTTCCCTGTGCGGCGGAGGCGGCCAGGGCGAAGCACTACTGCTGTACCGCGACTGATGGGTGGCATTGAGACTGAGGGTGCGGAGCGGTTCCTTGCCGACGCCGCCGCCCGCGGACTGGACGTCGACGTCGTCGAACGTCCCGCAGCGCGAAGCCTGGAAGAGGCCGCCACCATCCTGGGGATCCGGCCGGCGGACATTGTGAAGTCCCTGGTGGTCAAGCACCGGGACGGCAGCTTCCTCTTCGCTTTGATTCCCGGGGACCGCCAGATCTCCTGGCCCAAGCTGCGCGCGCTGGTGGGCGTCAACAAGTTGTCACTCCCACCCGCGGAGGTGGCGTTGGACGCCACCGGCTATGAACGCGGAACCATCACTCCCCTGGGCAGCACCACGGCATGGCCCGTGTACGCCGACGCCACGATTACGGGGCGGCGCATCTCCATGGGAGCCGGGGCACACGGCCGCAGCGCTTTTGTTGACGCCGACGCGCTGACCTCAGCCCTGGGCGCCGTCGTAGCGGACATCAGCGAACCTTCTTAAAGCAACGCGGGGTCACTTTTGGCCGGTAAATCCCCTTGGGATGGGCCATAAGTGACCCCGCGTTGCTGTTTAACGCAGGAAGCCCCGCCCGGCGAACCGGACGGGGCTTCCAAAGCAAAACGAGTTACTTGAGGGTAACCGTTGCGCCAGCTTCTTCGAGCTGAGCCTTTGCCTTCTCTGCGGCTTCCTTGTTGGCGCCTTCGAGAACAGCCTTCGGTGCGCTGTCAACCAGGTCCTTGGCTTCCTTGAGGCCGAGGGAGGTGATGGCGCGAACTTCCTTGATCACTGCGATCTTCTTGTCGCCAGCAGCTTCGAGGATGACGTCGAAGTCAGTCTTCTCTTCAGCAGCTTCAGCAGCACCGCCGGCAGCGGGGCCAGCAACTGCAACAGCAGCAGCCGTAACTTCGAAGGTCTCTTCGAAGAGCTTGACGAACTCGGAGAGCTCGATGATGGTCAGTTCCTTGAAAGCTTCAATGAGCTCTTCGTTGCTGAGCTTCGCCATGGTGGCGTCCTTCCATTAGTTGGTGCAGGTCCGGACGATGCCGATCCATACACCAGAGTTTGTTTGGGGGGAGAACTTAGTTCTCTTCGGTTGCAGCTTCAGCGGCTTCGGCCGGAGCCGCAACCTCTTCAGCAGCAGCCTCTTCGGCCGGGGCTTCATCAGCGGCCGGTGCAGGTGCGCCGCCCTCTTCTTCAAGCTTGAGGCGCAGAGCGTCGATGATGCGTGCAGCAGCAGATGCGGGAGCCTTGAGGACACCGGCAACGCGTGCAAGCTGCAGTTCGCGGGACTCCAGGGCTGCCAGTGCGGCAACTCCTGCTGCGTCCAATGCCTTGCCTTCGAAGACGCCGGTCTTGATAACCAGCTGCTTGTTGGCCTTGGCAAAGTCCGTCAGGCTCTTGGCAGCAGCAACAGCGTCACCCTTGATGAAGGCGATTGCAGTGGGGCCGGCAAGCTGATCGTTGAATGCTTCAACTCCAGCTTCCTTGGCTGCAATGGCGCTCAGGGTGTTCTTGACGACCGAGAACTTGGTGTCCTGGCCGAGCGCAACACGCAGTTCCTTGAGCTGTGCAACAGTGAGCCCGCGGTATTCGGTCAGGACAGCCGCGTTCGATTCCTTGAAATCGTTGGTGATCTCCGCAACTGCGGAAACCTTGCTAGGCGTTGTCATAACCCTCCTTCCGGGGAATAAAGCCGGTCTTCCGGGTCCCCGCTCACGAGAGCTAAAACTAAAAACGCCCCGCGCAGATGCACGGGGCTTGGCTCAACACGGTTCGATCCGTGGAGACTAGCTTCGTTCACCTGCGCCGGCCGCCCTATGTTCAGGGTCCTTCGTCAAGGAATTCACTTTGTTCTCAGGGGCGTGGCTGCAGAATTGAGCTGTGCTCGAAAGAGTGGATTCCCATCAACCGACGGTCTTTGGTACTTCAAGGTTACGGGACAGTGTGCGGCAAACCAAATCGGGGCGCGGCAGTACAGCTCGCGGTTGCCCCTATTCGGAGACTGTCGGCCCCTTATCCCGGCCCGGAAGTTCCTTCTGCCACAGTCCGGTGATGCCGGCCGTCGTGAACCCCAACTGCTTGTTGACAGTCAGGAGGTAACGGTTTTCCGGCGCGTTCCAGGTGTAGATCACTCTTGCGTCCGGAAACTGCTCGCTGAGCCGTTCCATGTTGGCCACTTTGATGAGCAAACCCAGTTTGTTTCCGCGGTGCTCCTGGAGGACCAGGGTGTCGTCCTGGAAGACCACGTCCTGGCGGTGGGCCAGGACACTGATGGTGGTCAGGCCCACCAGCTTGCCGCTCTCAAGATGCTCGACGGCGGTAACCACCGTGCGCCGTCCCTGCGCCAATGCGGCGTCTTCAGTTTCCCGAAGGACGGCGGTGTCGAAAACCATTCCGCCCGCTTCAACCTCGGGAGCATCGTCCTCGGCATCGTCACGCACAACCTCGCCTGCTGCGTTTTCCAACGCGGCAACAGCATCCAGCCAGGCGTCCGGGCAGCGGTCCGTCCAGTGGTGGAGGGCATAGCGGCCCCCGTTGGCTTCCTCCGCTTCCAGCTGGAGGTCAGCTACGAGCTGGGAGTCCAGGGGAAGGATGCAGGAGCTGAACTGTTCGATGTGCTGGAGTGTGTAGCCGGCCCTCTTGGCGAAGTCCACCTCCCTGCTGCTGACAGGGACAAATCCGGCCCCGCTGCCCGGAATCAGCTGGTCCTCGGGTACCTCCGTCAGGGACGTTGCAGGGTGGTTGGTGTCCACCAGGATCATGGTCCGGCCTTCGGCGCGGGCCAGCTGTTCGGCGGCCTCCAGCAATTGCCGTCCGACTCCTTGCCCTTGGTACTCGGGAAGGATGTCCAGGGTGAATTCGGCCAGGTCCATGTTGTCAGCCAGGGGCAAGGCGATGTCCACGACACCGACGATGGCGCCTTCGACCTTGGCCACCAGGATGATCTGGCGTTCATAGGGATCGGAAAATTCCAGCAGCTTTTCCAAGGGAGTGTAGGCGAGGTCGTCGCTCCCCCACGTTTCCATGCGCACCCGGCGTCCGACTTCCACGGCGTCCAGGAAATCGGCGGCCTCAGGGCTGTCCAGGGTGTCAGGCACCCACAGCTGCCCGACCTGAACGGTACCCGTCTCGTCTACAGTCATCCCAGCCGTTTCTGCCATTCGCCTTCAAAGCCGGACGGCTTGAATCCAAGGGCGATATTTATGGCCAGCATATGCTGGTTTTCAACGGCGTTCCATGTCATGACCGACGTGGCGTCCGGCCAGAGTTCCTGTGCGCGGCGAAGGTTGCCGGTTTTCACCAGCATCCCTAAACCGTGTCCCCGGTGCCCGGGAGCCACCAGGGTGTCCTCTTGGTAGATCACCGCCGGCGCCTCTTCACGGTGCGTCAGGACCGTGTATGCGGCCAGCTCCCCCGTCGCGTCATGGCGGGCTGCGCACACGGCGGACTCCACACCGCTGGCTTGCCAGGTGGCTTCCTCCCGGCGGACCCGGGCAGCGTCCCACACCTCGCCTTCCCACCCGAGGCCTGCGATGGGAACCTCTGTGCTCATGAGGCTCTTGAGGCGGGCGAAAGCGCCCACAAGGTGGTCCGGGCAACGCGACTTCCAGCCCAGGACGCTGTAGCCCGCCGAGCGTTTCAAGGCCTCCGCTTCCAGGACCCCAAGCGATTCCCCGGAAACGGGAAAGGCAAGCGTGCTGTTCGTTTCGACCTGCTCCAACGAGTAACCGTGGCGGAGGGCGAAACGTGTGGATGCCGCGTCCAAAGGCACCCCGCCTGAGCCGGACTTGGCCTCCAACAACTCCACGCCGGCCTCGACGGGCGCGATGGGTTCTCCGCAGTAGGCATCGAACGAAACCCGCCCGCGGCCACTGGCCAGTTCCTCCAACAGGGCCAGTATCTGGGATCCAAAGCCACGGCGCCGGAAGGGCGCGTCGACAAGCACGTCCACACCCGCCGTCGTCGTGTTTTCACTCAGGGGCAGCGTCAAAGTGCCGCAACCCACCACCTCACCATCGAGGCGGGCCAGATGGACCTGGCGCTCTTCGTATTCATTTCCCTGCCAGAAAAGGACGGCCTCGGCCAGGGTAGCGCAGCGGTCCAGGTTGCCCCACAGTTCCATGGCGTGGGCGACGTTCAGTTGGTGAAAGGCCTGGAAGTCAGGGGCATCTGCGGCGTCCGGACTCGTGGGAACACGGATCCGTTCCACGGTCAATCCGGAAGGCCCTGAAATGTTCGACGACGTCACGCACCACAGCCTACGGCCCGCCTCCCGCGCGGAACAGACGGAGACAAGAAAACAGGCTGGAAGCGAATGCAGGCAGTGACAGAAAAAGGACCGCCCGGCAAAAGCCGGACGGTCCTTTTCAGAGCCAGTGCTCGCGAAGCTTACGCGTCGGTGAGAACCTTGGTGACGTTCGGGTCAACGGTGATGCCCGGGCCGAACGTGGTGGCAACGGTAGCCTTCTGGATGTAGCGGCCCTTGGAAGCGGACGGCTTCAAACGAAGCACCTCTTCCAGTGCTGCTGCGTAGTTCTCAGCCAGCTTGGTGGCGTCGAAGGACACCTTGCCGATGATGAAGTGAAGGTTGGAGTGCTTGTCGACGCGGAAGTCGATCTTGCCGCCCTTGATGTCGTTGACAGCCTTGGTGACGTCCGGGGTAACCGTGCCGGTCTTCGGGTTCGGCATGAGGTTACGCGGGCCGAGAACCTTACCGAGGCGGCCAACCTTGCCCATGAGGTCAGGGGTTGCCACCGCGGCGTCGAAGTCGGTCCAGCCGCCGGCGATCTTTTCGATCAGGTCATCGGAACCAACGAAGTCGGCGCCGGCAGCGATTGCTGCTTCAGCCTTGTCGCCGGTTGCGAAAACGAGGACGCGGGCGGTCTTACCGGTGCCGTGGGGCAGGTTGACGGTGCCACGAACCATCTGGTCGGCCTTACGCGGGTCGACGCCCAGGCGGAAAGCGACCTCAACGGTTGCGTCGAACTTGGAAGGGTTGGTGTCCTTCGCGAGGGTGATGGCCTCGAACGGGGCGTAGACCTTGTCTGCCTCGATCTTGGCTACGGCTGCCTCATATGCTTTGCTGCGCTTTGCCATGCTGCTGTTTCTCCTTGTGCAGTTGTGGTCTGCGGACCGCGCTGGGCCCTGCCACAGTCGGGGATCCGGCAAGGATCCTGCGACATTTCAATGTTTCAGATACCGGTTGCCCGGCGGGTGAAGGCCACGATAGGCCTTCGAGGGTTCTAGCCTTCGACCGTGATGCCCATGGAGCGGGCGGTGCCGGCGATGATCAGGGCAGCAGCCTTGATGTCGTTGGCGTTCAGGTCTTCCATCTTGGTGGAAGCAATTTCCTCAACCTGTGCCTGGGTCAGCTTGGCAACCTTGACGGTGTGCGGGGTAGCCGAACCCTTGGCGACGCCTGCAGCCTTCTTGATGAGCTCTGCAGCCGGCGGGGTCTTGGTGATGAAGGTGAAGGAACGGTCCTCGTAGACCGTGATTTCAACCGGGATAACGTTTCCGCGCTGGGATTCCGTTGCAGCGTTGTACGCCTTGCAGAATTCCATGATGTTGACACCGTGCTGGCCAAGTGCAGGACCGATCGGCGGAGCCGGGTTAGCGGCACCTGCCTGGATCTGCAGCTTGATGAGGCCGGTGACCTTCTTCTTGGGAGCCAATGTAGGGTCCTTCTCTCAATAGCTTCCTGGGACACAGGAGCGCGTCCCAGGTTGGTGGCCGCCATGGCGAGGCGGCCGGCCGCTCCCGAACTGCTAAGCAGGCAGGACAGGAGCGAAATTTTGGAATCAGCTAGATCTTGGTGACCTGGTTGAATGCGAGCGTCACCGGGGTTTCGCGCTCGAAGATCGAGACCAGAACCACCAGGGTCTGGGACTCGGGCTTGATTTCGGAGATCGTTGCCGGAAGGGTCTCGAACGGACCTTCCTTGACGATGACCGACTCGCCGACCTCGAAGTCGACGGCCACGGGGGCCTGGTTCTGCTTGTTGACCGGCTTGCCCTGCTCTGCCTGCTCTTCTTCGAAGACCGGGGCGAGCATGGAGAAGACCTCGTCAAGGCGGAGCGGGACCGGGTTGTGGGCGTTGCCCACGAAGCCGGTAACACCGGGGGTGTGACGGACGGCGCCCCACGAGGCGTCGGTCAGGTCCATGCGGACCAGGACGTAACCGGGGATGCGGACGCGGTTGATAACCTTGCGCTGCGCATTCTTGATCTCGACGACCTCTTCCATGGGCACCTGGATCTCGAAGATGTAATCTTCCATGTCCAGGGTCTGGATGCGGGTCTCAAGGTTGGCCTTGACGCGGTTTTCGTAACCGGCGTAGGAGTGGATGACGTACCAGTCACCCTCCTGGCGGCGCAGCTTGGCCTTGAACTCCTCCGCGGGATCAGCAGGCGCTGCTGCAGCAGCGGCAGCCAGCTGGTCGCCGTCGGACTCTTCCGCGGTCTCGACGTCGGCAGCCTCGCCGGACGCGTCATCGGACTCTTCATCCACGTCGGACTCGAAGTCCTCTTCGGAATCCTCAGAGTCGACGTCGGCAGATTCGGGCGCAGCGGAATCGACCTCGGACTCTTCCGCGACAATTGCCGTGGCGTCGGCTGAGTCCTCGGCGGATTCGCCCAGCTCAGTCTCGTTTACCTCGAGCTCCTGCTCAGACACTTGGTCTCCTGCTTCCTCATTGCCTAACATGCCTATTTAAATGGCTCAATTCCGCAAACCCCGCAAAATTCCCGGCGAACCAAGGGATTTCACACAGTTTGCGGACAGATCCGCTTAGCGGTCCGTAGCGCCTGACCCACCGAAGACCCAGCTGACTCCCGTGCCGAAGGCGAGATCCAGAAGGGTGACGATAACCATCATGATGACCACGAACACCAGCACCACGAGCGTGTAATTGATCAGTTCCTTGCGGGTGGGTGCAACGACCTTCTTCAGCTCGCCGATGATCTGGCGTACGAAGAGTGCAATACGGGCGAAGAAGCCGCGATCGGCTTTCTTGGCGGGACGGCCCTTCGAGCTGCTGGCAGCTGTTTCGGTCACCTGGTCCTCACTCACCTTGCAAAGTCGTTGACCCGACTCTGATCAGAGCCATGGTTGCTGCGCGTGCCCCGGCGTTTCCGCCGGAACAGCTTGCGCAGGGCAGACAGGACTCGAACCTGCAACCTGCGGTTTTGGAGACCGCTGCGCTACCAATTGCGCCACTACCCTATGGATCGAATCCATGTTTCAGGCCGCACTTCAGCCTGTGATGCTTTTCAACACCGGTGAACCAGTCTACGCAAGAATTTCGCGATAGTCGAACCGGCCTTGTTCCGGACCTCCCTGTCCCCTTTTCGGCCTGTGACCAGCATTATCAGTCACAAAGCCGGGTGGGCACGCGGGAGCTCCGCAGAACAGCATAAGGTAGTTTACGTCGAATCCCATCATCCAGCCCACGAGCTGCCTGCGAAGAACGGTACATAGATGTCTGCCGGAACAACTGCCGCCCGCATTTCACAGCGAATCTCAGCCATTGCCGAGTCCGCCACCCTTGCCGTTGACGCCAAGGCCAAGGCACTGAAGGCCGCGGGTCGTCCCGTGATTGGTTTCGGTGCCGGCGAACCGGATTTCCCCACCCCCGACTACATCGTCCAGGCAGCCATCGAGGCAGCCGGGCAGCCGAAGTACCACCGCTATTCCCCAGCGGGCGGGCTTCCGGAGCTGAAGAAGGCCATCGCGGATAAGACCCTCCGCGACTCGGGCTACAAGGTCGATCCCGCCCAGGTCCTGGTGACCAACGGCGGCAAGCAGGCCGTGTACAACACCTTTGCCACCCTGGTGGATCCGGGCGACGAAGTCATCATCCCCACCCCGTTCTGGACCACCTACCCGGAGGCAATCCGCCTGGCCGGCGGCGTGCCCGTCGAGGTTTTCGCCGGGCCGGAGCAGGGCTACCTGGTGACCATCGAGCAGCTTGAAGCAGCTGTCACGGACAAGACCAAGATCCTCCTGTTCGTTTCCCCCTCCAACCCGACCGGCGCCGTCTACAGCCCGGAACAGGTTGCGGAGATCGGCAAGTGGGCGGCATCCAAGGGCCTGTGGGTCGTCACGGACGAAATCTACGAGCACCTGACCTACGACGGCGTCCAGTTCACCTCCATCGCCACGGCCGCTCCGGAGCTTGGCGACAAGGTGGTCATCCTCAACGGCGTTGCCAAGACCTATGCCATGACCGGCTGGCGCGTCGGCTGGATGATCGGCCCTGCCGACGTCATCAAGGCCGCTACCAACCTGCAGTCTCACGCCACGTCCAACGTCTCCAACATCATGCAGATCGCAGCCGCCGCTGCCCTCACGGGTCCGCTGACCGCCGTCGACGAAATGAAGGTGGCCTTCGACCGGCGCCGCAAGGCGATCGTCGCCGGACTCAACGCGATTGACGGCGTTGAATGCCCGACGCCGACCGGCGCCTTCTACGTGTACGCGGACGTCCGCGGTCTGCTGGGCAAGGAATTCGAAACCTCGAACGGCCCGGTCCGGCCGAGCACCTCGGCTGAACTCGCCGCGCTCATCCTCGACGAAGTCGAAGTAGCCGTGGTTCCGGGCGAGGCGTTCGGCCCCTCCGGCTACGTCCGCCTTTCCTACGCATTGGGCGACGACGACCTCGCTGAAGGTGTCCGCCGCATCCAGGAATTCCTGGGCAAGGCCAAGTAGCAAGCAGCCAACGCAAACGCTCTTCCACCGTGACAGGTGGAAGAGCGTTTTGCGTTTAAGGCGCGGGATGTGAGCAAGCGTTGGGAAATCCCCCGCGGGATGTGAGCAAGCGTTGGGAAATCCCCCGCGGGATGTGAGCAAGCGTCAGAGGAGGCGTCGCTCCGCTGCCCACTTGGTGAGTTCATGGCGGCTGGAGAGCTGGAGTTTCCGCAGGACGGCTGAGACGTGCGTTTCCACTGTCTTGATGGAGATAAACAGCTCCTTGGCAACTTCCTTGTAGCTGTATCCCCTGGCGATGAGCCGCATGACTTCGAGTTCCCGGGCGGAGAGCTTGTCCAGTTCATCATCCGCGATGTCCGCCGGAGCCGTTCCGAAGGCGTCCAGCACGAATCCTGCGAGCCGGGGAGAAAACACGGCATCTCCATCGGCAACCCGGATCACGGCGTCGGAAATTTCCCTGCCGGAAATGGTCTTGGTGACGTAACCGCGGGCGCCGGCCCGGATCACCGAAACCACGTCCTCCGCGGCGTCGGACACGCTCAAGGCCAGGAAACTGGTGGTACCCAGCAGGGCCGAGGAACCGGCGATGACCTCACGGCCGCCGCCGCCCAGGCCGCCGGGAAGATGAACATCCAGGAGCACTACCTCGGGGCGCGTTTCCGCGATTACTGCGATGGCCTGCTCCACCGTTCCGGCTTCGCCCACTACGTCCATGCGTGCGTCAAGATCGGCCTTCAGCCCGGAGCGGAAAATGGTGTGGTCATCCACGATCACCACCCGCACAGTGCGTCCCGGACCACCATCAGGATTGATCGTCATTGCTTCATGTCTCCGTTCCGGACTTCGCTGTTTCGAGCCTCACTCATGAAAGCTTCACCTTTCCGCTGCTCATTCGCCTCCGAAGGTGCTGACGGAAGGGCCAAGCGGACTTCCGTGCCGTCGCTGCTGCTGTTGATGACCGCGGTTCCACCGTGCCGTTTCATCCGGCCGATGATTGATTCCTTGACGCCCAGGCGATCGTCGGGCACAGCGTCAAGGTTGAAACCGGGGCCGCGGTCCTTGATGAAGATCTCAGTGTTGCCGTCAGTGCTCTCAAGGTAGACCGATACCGTCCCGCCACCATGCCGGGCCGCATTGAGCATCGCTTCCCTGGCCGCCTGCACCAGGGCCTCGTGCCGTTCCGTCATTTCGGTATCACCCACGGTGACCACTTCCACCGCATTGCCGTGGGAGTCCTCCACTTCGGCTGCGATCGCCTTGATCCGTTCAGCCAGGAGGCCCGTTTCCTTGGCGGGGTCGCTGAAGAGCCAGGTCCGGAGTTCGCGTTCCTGCGCACGTGCCAAGCGGACCACGTCCTGTTCGGATCCCGCCCGCCGCTGGATCAGTGCGAGGGTCTGGAGCACTGAGTCGTGCAGATGGGCGGCGATTTCAGCGCGCTCGGTCTCGCGGACACGGCCGGCCCGCTCTGTTTCGAGGTCCTTCCAGAATTTCAGCCCCCAGGGCAGCAACACCAAGGCAACGCCGCCCAGGACAGCCACGGAGGCCAGCAGGGCAAGCCAGGTCTGTTCCCAGGAGCCCGAACCGGACACCATCACCAGGACGCCTGCCACAACCAGCGCCAGGCCCGCTGCGAGACGGACCCAGCCACCGGCTTGGTCGGCCTTCGTCTTGTCCACCAGGCCGGCCCTGCGGGTTTCGTCCAGCTGCATCCAGGCAATCGCCGCACCACCGAGGATGGCTGCTGCCGGAATCAGAGTGCCCAAGGGGACGTCGACCCCGAATTGGCGGGCGATCAGAATGGCAGCAACCAGAAGCAGCGCGGCACCGAGGAGGATCTCCTTGCCGTACTGAATCTTCCGGAACGAGAACCACGATGCCAGGGCGCTGCCGTCCCACCAGCCTCCGGGCGGGTTTGCGCCTGCGTCCGGAGCTGTTGCGGCGGGACCTGTGGCTCCGGTGGCTGCCGACCCGCCGCCCGGAGCACCAGCCACCGCCGGTCCGCTGAAAGCCGCCGGTGCGGGTCCGCTGAAAGCCGCCGGTGCGGCGCCGGCGTCGTACGCCCTTGGCGCCCGGGCGGTGTCAATGCTTCCAGGGGCCACAGGCGGCAGGCTCACGGCAGGAGCAATGGGCGACGCCGGTCGGCGGGCATTGCGCTTGGCGTTCTCATCCGCGGTGGGAACCATGGTCCACAGCCACGCATAGAACGCCACACCTGCCCCGCCGGCAAAACTGGCCAGCACCATGCCAAGCCGCACAAACTTGACCGGCCACCCCAGGTGATCCGCCAAGCCGCTGCAGACGCCCGCGATCATGCGGTCGCTGCTGCGGACCAGCGGGGGGCGTTCAACGGCGGTTCTCATGTACCAATCCAAGCACGGATCAGGGTTCCCCGAACCGGATTCCGGCAGGGTCAGGGGCTCTCTCAGGGATCATTCAGGGTATCCCCCAGTAGAGGGCATGTGGGCCCGGGCGGCAGGATCGAAGTATGAACGCGAACAGCATGAACCCAGAGGAACCCGGAATGTCCGGCACCGCCGGCCCGTCCGGCTCCAGCGACGCCGCCGGCCCGTCCGGCTCCAGCGCTTCCACCGGAGCTTTCGGATCACCTTCCGGGGCGTCGGACCAGCCCACTGCCGGAGCGTCTGCCGGCACTGGCCCTGCTGCCGGGACCTACGCGCCGGCGGAGGACGCTCCCCAGCCGCCCCAACAGAACTTCTTCGATTGGATCCGGGACCAGGGCATCCGCCGTGGACCTGACCGTTGGATCGGCGGGGTTGCCAGTGGTGTAGCCCACCGGTTCGGCATTGATCCGTTGATCGTGCGCGGAATCTTCATTGTCCTTGCGCTCTTTGCCGGGGTCGGGGTCCTCCTCTACGGCATCGCGTGGGCACTCCTGCCCGAACCCGATGGCCGGATCCACGTCCAGGAGGCAGGCGCCGGACGGTGGTCGGGTGGAATGACAGGTGCTCTGATCACGGTCATCATCGGATTTCCGAGCCTGGGCCGCGGTTTCTGGGGATGGGGCTGGAACGGGCTTCCCGGCCTGTTCTGGACGCTTTTCTGGATGGGCGGTGTCTTCTACCTCATCTACTTCCTGGTCCAGCGGAACAAAGCGTCGAAAGGAGCCGCGCCCATGAGCCCGCAGAACTACGCGGCCGCACCTGGCGGAACCGCAGCGTACGGTGCTCCGGCCTCCTACCCGGCCACGGGAACCAATGCCGGCGTACCTGTCTACGGTGCGGGCACGCCTGCGGGATCACGCAGCGGAGCTTACGGTCCGGGCAGTTACGGTCCGGGCAATTACGTTTCCGGGCCGACCCCTCCTTCAGGTCCGCGTCCTCCGTTCGGCCCCACTCCCCCGCACGGCCCTACTCCGCCGCAGGGGTGGGAACAAAAACCGGCCACACCCAAACGCAAGGGACCCGGCGCGGCCATCGTCGCAGTGTCTGCCGGTGCAGCGCTCCTGGCCGGCGGCACGTTGAAGGCGCTCGACGCCGGCAACGTCATTGATCTGGGCAACACCGCCAACGCCGTGGTGTGGGCAACCGGTGCTGCCGTGCTGGGCCTGGGCATCCTGGTCGCGGGACTTCGGGGACGGACATCCGGCCTGCTTGGCTTCCTGGCCGTTGTGGCCCTGATCGTTGGCGGAATCTTCAATGTAGTTCCCCGGAATGGCGATCGCTGGACCTTCCACGATGTCAACTGGGCACCGACAAGCCTGGAACAGGCACGCCAGGGCATCAGCGTCACCGGAGCCAAGGGAACTGTTGACCTGAGCAATGTCACCACCACGCCGCCGCTGATCTCCGAGGTCCTGGTCCCGGTGGACGCAACCGCCAGCAATGTCACGGTCATCATCCCGGACGATGTTCCCGTGGAGGTCAAGGCAGATATGACTTTCGGCAACCTCAACGAACGCGGCGCAGACCGCGGTGGCCGGCTCCAGGACGACAGCACCCTCTACAACACCGGGAAACCCGGGGCCAACCTCGTAGTGGAAATCGACGGAACCTTCAGCAACGTGACCATCAAGGAAGGAAACTGACATGAGCACGAACGAGCCCTTCACGACCCCCGGATCTCAGCCAACCGAGCCACTGCCCAAGGAAACCCGCCCTACGGAAGCCCTGCCGAAGCCCGGTCTCCAGCCGATCCCCCTGACGCCGCCCTTGGAGCCCAGCTTCCGGGTGGAACACCAAGAGGAGGACGAACCCAGGCAGGCCCGCATTGGAACCGTAGTGTGGGGTCTGATCGTGGTGGCCCTGGCGGCACTGATCATCATCTCCACTCTTGGCTGGGTGTCATTGAACGGTACCTATGTGCTGATAGGCCTGATGATCGGAGCCGGGGCCGCACTGGTGGTCGGCGGACTCCTCTCGGCCCGTAAGGGCTCCACGAAATCCAAGAGCCCTGCCCCGTGATCCACCCGATCCACGTGACAAAGCAACCACAACAGGGAAGTGTGTAGCCATGGACAAGTTCTTCAGCATCGTCAGGGGCTTCGGCCTGAAGCGGGGACCACAACGCTGGCTGGGTGGCGTGTGCGGAGGCATCGCCGCGAAGCTCAGGGTGGATGTGGCTTACGTCCGGGTGGCCTTCCTGCTCTTCTGCCTGCTCCCCGGGCCGGCAGTGGTGGTGTACATCCTCGGCTGGCTCATCCTTCCGGACCAGAACAACAAGATCGCCCTCGAATCCTTCATCAGCCAACGTTCCCGGTAACCATTCGGGCAAACCTGCCGAACCCGGACAGAACATGAAGCGCCCCGCCGGCCCGGCGGGGCGCTTTTCGCTGATTTCGGCTATGTTTCCAGCACCGCACATCCGCGCTCGAAGGTAACCGTTTGTGTCCTACCCCACATGCCCGTCTACAATCATGGGGAGCTCAGCGTGGCGCTCTTGCACGTATTCCTCCAAGCCATGAGTGAGCAAACATGAAAATTGGCATTCTTACCAGCGGTGGCGACTGCCCCGGACTCAACGCAGTGATCCGGGGAGCAGTCCTCAAAGGCATTGCCATCCACGGCCAGGAATTCGTCGGCTTCCGCGACGGCTGGCGCGGTGTGGTTGAAGGCGATGTCATAGACATCCCCCGCACCATGGTCCGCGGTATCGCCAAGCAAGGTGGAACCATCCTGGGTACTTCCCGGACGAACCCGTTCGAAAACGGCGGCGGTCCGGATGTCATCAAAGCCCACATGGAACGTCTGGGCATTGACGCCATCATCGCCATTGGAGGTGAGGGAACCCTGGCTGCGGCAAAGCGCCTCACCGACGCCGGCCTGAAAATCGTTGGCGTGCCCAAGACCGTGGACAACGACCTCGATGCCACTGACTACACCTTCGGCTTCGACACCGCAGTCCAGATCGCGACCGAAGCCATCGACCGGCTCCGCACCACTGGCGAGTCGCACCACCGCTGCATGATCGCGGAGGTCATGGGACGGCACGTTGGCTGGATTGCCCTCCACGCGGGCATGGCAGCGGGCGCCCACGCGATCCTGATTCCGGAGCAGAAAGCCAGCATCGAACAGATCACCGAGTGGGTACAGGAAGCCCACGACCGTGGCCGCGCCCCTTTGGTGGTTGTGGCGGAGGGCTTCGTCCCGGACCACATGGAATCCCCGCACTCCGAGCGCGGACTGGATACGTTCGGGCGGCCCCGTCTGGGTGGCATCGCCGACCAGCTGGCCCCCGAGATCGAGGCCCGTACAGGCATTGAAACCCGTGCCACCATCCTCGGTCACATCCAACGCGGTGGCGTGCCTACGGCCTACGACCGCGTCCTGGCTACCCGGCTCGGCATGGCTGCCATCGACTCCGTGGTCGAAGGCCGCTGGGGCACCATGGTTGCCCTCAAGGGCACGGATATCTCGCACGTGGGCTTCGAGGAAGCCCTCGGCAAGCTCAAGACCGTGCCGCAGCACCGCTACGACGAAGCATCGGTCCTGTTCGGCTAGGCTGAATCCATGACTCTGGAGCCCACGTCCGCTGCAATCATCCAGCTGGCGTGGGCTCGCCATTTGGGGCTCGACGACGACGCTTTCGCCGGCGCCGCTGCTGCACTCGCCCCTGAAGGGACTGCTCCGGGCGACCCCGACGCCAGGATCATCCGCGTTGACGAATCAGCCCGGGCGCTGGTGTTCCTGCGGCTGTTCGGCGTGTCGGCCCTGGTGGGTCCGCAGTGGGCAATGGACGCGGCGGAGGGAATCCCCGATACCGAGTTGGCCCAGCACGTGACATTGTTGACGCTGACGCGGTCGCACGGTGGGCACGGACTTGGCTCGTCGGCCCTGTTCTTCGCAGATGATCTTCCCCTGCAGCAGCCGTCCGAAGACCTCACGGTTTCCCATGGCAATCCCGAGGCCATCAGCCTGGAAGGTCTATGCCCTCCCGACGATGTGAATGAAGTGGGACTCCAAAACCTGGAGCACCGCTTCACCATCATGCATCCGGAAGAGGAGCAACCCACCCCTGTGGCCTGCGGCGCCTACTCCGAGTGGGAGGGAATCCTGGCCAACATGGGAGTACTGGTGGCTCCCCCGTGGCGCAGGCGCGGAATCGGAAGGTTGGCTGCTTCGATCGCCGCCCACGAAGCACTTGCTGCCGGACTGACCCTGCAATGGAAGGCAGATGTGAGCAACACCGGAGCACTCGCGATGGCCCGCAGCCTTGGCTTCGCCACGGGCGGGCTTCACGCGAGCGTGCTCCTCGGCTGATTCCGCCCGGAGTTTTGTCCAGCCAATGCCCTTCGTGGAGTCTCCCCCAGGACATCGGCCGGACAAAGACTCCACGCTTAGCGCTGGAGTTCGGCGTCGGCCGTTTCAGCCTGGGCAGGAGCCTTCGCGCCCCAACCGGAAACGGACTTCGGTTTGCCGAAGAACAGAGCGACGACGGCGCCCAGCAGGATCGCGAAGGCCGGCAGCATGATGGACTGGCTCATCGCCGTCGAGAATCCCGCGTGCAGTAACTCCGGCAAAGTGCCGCCCATGGAGACCTCGCCGACCGGCGCGCCTGCTGGTGCGGCCGGGAGCTCAGCCGCCAGGCGTGACTGGATCAGGGCAGCGATCGCAGCCGAACCCAGCACGGCACCGATCTGGCGCGTGGTGTTGAAGACGCCCGAGCCGGCACCGGCCTGGCGCGGTTCCAGGTTGCGGGTGGTGGCGTTGGACACTGGCCCCCAGATGAAGGCATTGGCCACACCCTGCAAGGCGCTGGGCAGCAGGAACATCCAGATGGGAGTGTCCGGGCCCAGCAAGGAAGCGGTCCAGAACAGGGCTCCGGAGAGGCAAAGCAGGCCGAAGGATGCGAACCATCGGGGGTTGGCCCGGTCGATCAGCTTGCCCACGAACGGCGCCAGGGCACCTGAGATCACTGCCATGGGAATCATGAGCAGGGCCGACTGGGTCGGCGTCAGGCCCCGGACTGTCTGGTAGTAGAAGATGGTGGGCAAAGGGAACGCTGTCACTGTGAAGCCGACTGCCATGATGGTGGTGTTGCCCAAGGAGAAGTTGCGTTCCTTGAACAGTCCTAGGGGAAGCAGCGGTTCACCTCCGCGGCGTTCGAGGATCCACTGCCAGAGGACAAAGACCACGAGAACCGCGAGACCGGTGATGATCAGGCCCCACACCGAAATGAACCCAGTCACAGTGCCCCACTTGTAGGTCTGGCCTTCCTGGATTCCGAATACCAGCAGGAACATGCCGACGGCGGAAAGCAGCACGCCCAGAACGTCGAAGGAGTGGCTGTGCGTGGTCAGTTTGGGTACGAACCGCATGACCAGGATGAAAGCCACAAGACCGATCGGGACGTTGACGAAGAAGATCCACTCCCAGCCGAGGCTGTCGACCAGCACGCCGCCCAGGATGGGGCCGACCAGTACGGCCATGCCTGCAGTGGCTCCCCACAGGCCCATGGCGGCACCGCGCCGGTCCGGCGGGAAGATACGCGTGATGACGGCCATGGTCTGGGGAGTCATCATGGCGGCACCGAGTCCTTGCACCGCCCTGGCAGCGATCAGCATGGTCACGTCGCCGGAAAGGCCGCACCACAGCGAGGCCAGGGTAAAGACCACCAGGCCGATGAGGTACAGGTTCTTGGGTCCAAAGCGGTCACCAAGCCTGCCGGTGATGAGAAGGGGTACTGCATAGGCCAGCAGGTAGGCGCTGGTGACCCAGATAACGGCGTTGATGTCAGTATTGAGGCCTTCCATGATCCGCGGATTCGCGACCGACACAATGGTGGTGTCGATGAGGATCATGAAGAAGCCAACCACGAGTGACCACAGTGCGGGCCATGGCTTAGCTATGTTTTCCAAGGGATTCCTTTGGCTTGTTTGAAAGTCCGGTGAGGGCAGGGCGGGGTTCATCCCAAGGCAGCTGCCCGGTGCCCAACTCCTCAAGGAGACCGCGGATCCACGCGATCTCGGTTCGAAGCATGGCTTGCTGATAAGTGATGTCGATCCAGTATTTGCGGTCCAGCCCCTTGGCCGTCACGGCCTCCTCGGCATGGACCAGGAAGTCGAGGTCGGCGTTCAAGGCGACCAGCCGGTCCTCCAGGAGGCCGGTCACCACCTCCGCGGGAAGGTGGTGCGCTTCGGCAATGGCATGGGGAAAGACGGGGTATTCGTTGACGGGAGCAGCGAGCATGGCCTGGAGCCGCGCGTCCAATGCCGCATGTCCAGCCTCCGTAATCCGATAGGTGGTCCGCTCGGGGCGGTTGCCTTCGCGCTCCGTCCCTGTCGCCTCCACGAGTCCGTGTTCCTCAAGCCGTCCGACCGCGTGATAGAGCGTGCCCGGACGGACCTTGACCAACCGGTCCTCGTGACGGGCCATCAGCACCTGGTACATCTCGTAGGGATGCATGGGTTGCTCGGCGAGAAGCGCCAATGACGCAACGCCCAACGGCGTCAACTCAGCACTTTTGGCCACAGCCTGGTCCTCCCATCAAGAATATTCCACAACAACTATTCCACGTGGAGTAATCAGGTGCAAGTAAACCCCGGCTGCTGCTGCGGCCGGGGTTTACCTGGAAAGCCCGGTCAGCCCAGGAGGGCCAGGATTTCCGTGCGGGCGAACATCGAGGCGGCGTCGCGCGCGCTGGGCGTACCGGCGTCGGGATCCGCTCCCGCATCCAACAGGGCCCTGGCGACCCCGGTATATCCCTTGAAAACGGCGCCTGCGAGAGGCGTCTGTCCGCGGTCGTTCGCAGCGTTGACATCGGCACCATGGTGGATGATCAACTGCACGGCGTCCTCATGTCCGTGGTAGGCCGCGAGCATCAACAGCGAATCCCCTGCCGCGTTGGTGAGGGTGGCGGGGGCTCCGGCGTTCAGATAGCCCCGCAGCAACTCCGTGTTTCCCTCACGGGCGGCGTCGAACAGGGCATGGGCCAGAGCCAGCGTCTCCTCATCGGGGCCTGTCTGGTCGTTTGTGGCAGCAGGGCCATCGCTTGGGGTCATCGGTGGGGTCCCTTCAGGAATCCGGTCTGGCGCCCGACAACCTGTCCGGCGTCGGGGGCGACGATCACTTCCTGGGCTGCGATGTAAGGCTCCTCGCCGTCCATCACCGTGAGGGTTTCCTCCGCGGAAACGGACCGCTTGATCACGGCCAACGCCACAGGGCCCATCTCGAAGTGCTGCGCCACCGATGTCAGAGTACCCACCTTGCGTTCCCCGGCAAATACAACACTGCCCACAGCCGGCAAGGTGTGCTGGGAACCATCGAGCTGAAGGAACACCAGCCGCCTCGGCGGGTGCCCGAGATTGTGGACCCGGGCGATGGTTTCCTGGCCCTTGTAGCAACCCTTGTTCAGGTGCACCGAGGTGCGCAGCAGATCCAGTTCATGCGGAATCGTCTTCTCATCGGTCTCCGCGCCCAGACGGGGCCGCCAGGCAGCCACCCTCAACGCGTCCGCTGCCATGGATCCGGCCAGCGGGAGGCCCTCCACCGCGGTCTCAAGCTCAGCTGCGGGAACAAGGAATTCGTACCAGGGCCGCTCCAGCCCGGGGTGGGATTCCTCCGGCACGATGCTGTACGCGTAACCCCCAGGACCCACGTGCGGCCACGGATCCTCCCACACAAGGCGGGAGGAGAACTGCTCCAGCGGTTTGGTGGCCCCCACCACGGCCCACTGCTCCGAGACGTCGTCGATCTCCACCCGGAGCATGAACTTCATTTTGTTCAGCCAGTCAGCCAGGGGCGCCGCTTCGGCTGCTTCGACGATCAGCCAGGTGGTCCCGCCGTCGTCAATGACGCGGGCGTCGAACTCGATGCGCCCTTGGACGCTCAACAACAAAAGTTCGCTGGAGACGCCCGGCTGCAGGTTGGTGAGCTGCTGGGAGGACAGCGTGTTCAGCCAGCTCAGGCGGTCCGGTCCGGCCACGGTCACCACGCCGCGGTGGGACAGATCCACGACGGCGGTGCCCGCTGCCAAAGCGCGCTGCTCACGCAACGGTTCGCCGTAGTGTGCCGCGACGCCTTCGTCCAGACCGGTATCTTCAACGGCGCCAGGGCGCGACAACAGAGGGCTCTTGTAAGTCATATGTAGTAGAAGTCCTTGCGGCTCAGGGGTATTCCGGGTTGGGCAATATTTCGCTTCAGCGGTATTCCGGGTTATCAAAATCGAACCGGGTGCCGGCCTTCCACTCTTCGGGCAGGTTGCCGTAGGCGGGAATGCCCCCGGCATCACGCAGGAGCTTGGCCATATGGAGCAGGTTCCAGGTCATGAAGGTGGTGTTCCTGTTAGTAAAATCACTCTCCGGGCCACCGGATCCTTCGTCCAAATAGCTGGGTCCCGGTCCCACAGCACCGATCCAGCCGGCATCGGCCTGGGGCGGAATGGTGAAACCGATGTGCTGGAGACTGTAGAGCACGTTCATGGCACAGTGCTTGATGCCGTCCTCGTTGCCGGTGATCAGGCAACCGCCCACCTTGGGGTAGAAAGCCCACTGCCCCTTGCTGGTCAGCTCACCGGAGTGGGCATACAGCCGCTCAATGAGTTTCTTGGTCTGGGAGGAGTTGTCGCCCAACCAAATGGGACCCGCAACCACCACGATGTCAGCGTCACGGACAGCGGGATAGAGTTCCGGCCATTCGTCTGTCTTCCAGCCGTGTTCACGCATGTCCGGATAGACGCCGCTGGCGATGTCGTGGTCCACGGTGCGGATAAGGCGTGTCGTGACGCCTTGCTTTTCCATGATGTCCCGGCTGATCCGGATCAGGCCATCGGTGTTGCTGAGCTGTGGTGAGGGCTTCAGGGTGCCGTTTAAGAAGACGGCCTTAAGGCCCTCGTAGCCGCCTGGTTTGGGGTGATCGGTCACTTTCTGCTCCTTCTGCCTGGCGTGCTGCTCGGAACGTACGGTGAACCCTTTGGGTCAGGAAACCTTGTGCAGGAACGCCGATGCGTGGGCTTCGAGGGTCTTGCCGTTGGCTGCGACATCCCAGCGCCACAGGAGGTTGCCGTCCACCAAGCCGAAGATCCGGGTGGCTGCAGTGTATTCCTTGGAGTGGCTCCCGCGCATCACCATGTCGGTGCTCAGCTGGATCTGGGGTCCCTTGATCTGGCCGTAGTAAAGCTCGGTGATGCCGCCGGGGTGGGCGATCGAGACGGAGATATCGAATCCGCCGTCCTTGTTGCGGCGCTCTTCGACTTCATCTGCCGTTTTGAGAACGGGGACGATGTCCGCCGGGATCAGTCCGGGGCCGCCGTCGCCTTCCTCAAGTTTCCGCTCCAACGCCCAGAACCCGGTCTCCACTGTCAACGGACGCAACTTTGCGCCGGCGTCGTCGCTGATCCAGGTCTCGGCCCGGTATTGCAGGTACGGCAGGCCGTTGTGGGTGAACGAAACGTGCTGGACGAAATGTTCCGAATCCTCGTCGCCGCTGCCGAGCCGGCCGCGGCCCTCCCACTCACCAATGAGCCAGGAAAGGGGAACGAGTTCGGGCGTCAGATCTGTGGGGATCTCAATAGGCACAACAGTTACCTCGGTTGGGCTGCAGAACCAGAAAGCTTACTTCTGGCCCTTGAAAAGGCGGTAGACAACAAATCCTGCAAACCACGCCATGGCGATGCTGGCCAGGCCAAGGAGAACGAGGAAGAAGATTTCAAATGCGAGTACAGACATGATGCAATCCTAACCGCTAGTAGATGAGTAGTTTGTCTATGAAGTAAGCCAAGGCGCCCACGGCCCAGACCGGGGCCACGCCCATTCCAACAGCTGCCGGAATGTTAAGCCTCCCCCGCCTGAGGGTGGTCATGCGGCGAAAACACACCAGTACCGAACCCACCACGACACCCACCAAGGCAGCGGGCAGCACAGCGATGTCCGAGAAAACGAGGCCGGCGAGGGGACCCATGAGGCCCGCCATGACCACTCCGAGCGGCGCCACGATGCGGTCCGGCCAACGGATGATGCCTACCAACAGCGCAACGGCTGCGCTCAGGCCGGCAACGAGGACCATTTCCCTGACGCCGTTGAACCTGGCACCGGCTATCCAGCCTGCGCCCAGGCAGTTGAGCAGCACGCCGGCACTGCAGCCAAGCGTTGACTCCAGGCGTTGGGCCTGGCCCGTGCCCCGGACGAGTTGGACAATGAAGACGGCCATCACGCCAAGGGCAACAAAAGCCGGAGTTCCGTCAAGGAAGCCAGGGGCAGGCAGGTACGCGGCAGCTACTGCCGATCCCGCGCCGGCCAGTCCAATGACAGCTGCCAGCGTCTTCTTGGCCGGAACTCCCAGGAAATGCGGCCAGCCGATGCCTACTGCTGCAGACGCCGCGATGCCCACGCCAACCATGGCTTCCCGGGAAACGAAGGTGCTGGCCACGATGGCTGCGAGCGCCACGAGTCCGAATACCCCGATGCTCCAAGACTTCACTGTGTGCCCGACCTCAATCCGATGCGCCTTCTACGGCCTCCCGACAATCCTGCCTTATACCGGCCCAATATGTCGTAATTCCCCTGCCAACCCGTCACGAATCCATGTGTCGCAGGGCACTGATGGGTATACTCAGACTTCAACAGCGCACTGTCCTGGCCTCGATCCCGTCACAACGGGCAAGGGCCGCGGGGCGCTGGGACCGGCCGGTGAAACTCCGGTTTCGACGCCCGATGATGCGCGTACAGCCCATTGGAGGAACTATGTCGCACATCCTGCTCCTGACGAACAGCACCGGCTCTTCGGTGGACATTTTGCCTGCCTTGGAGTTGTTGAACCACCGCGTGCACATCCTCCCGGCAGAACCAACCGCTTTGCTCGAAACCGATCCCACGGACATTGTCTTCCTTGATGCCCGCAAGGATCTGGTAGGAGCCCGCTCGTTGACGCAATTGCTCAAGGCAACCGGACTCAGCGCGCCGTTGATGCTGATCCTTACCGAAGGCGGCATGGCTGCTGTTTCTTCGGCCTGGGCCGTGGACGACATCGTGCTCGACTCCGCCGGACCTGCCGAGGTGGAAGCCCGCATCCGGCTGGCCATGGCGCGTGCCGTGCCCGGCGAGGAAGAAACCCAGACTGAAATCCGGGCCGCCGGCGTCGTTATTGACGAAGCAAGCTATACCGCCCGCGTCAGCGGCCAACCCCTGAACCTGACGTTCAAGGAGTTCGAGCTCCTGAAGTACCTGGCACAACACCCCGGCCGAGTCTTCACCCGGCAGCAACTGCTGACGGAGGTCTGGGGCTATGACTACTACGGAGGCACCCGCACGGTGGACGTCCACATCAGGCGTCTTCGCGCCAAGCTCGGCGTGGACCATGAGAACCTCATCAGCACGGTCCGCAACGTCGGCTACAGGCTCACCCTGGTGCGGTTGCCCGACGACGAGCTCTCCGAAGCCTGACGGTTTAGACACAGGAAAGGTTTAGACACAGGAAAGGCCGGGATCCACACGGATCCCGGCCTTTCCTGCGTTCCTTGGTGGAGGACATACGGGTCGAACGTATCGAGGCCACCCCACTGGTGGATCCCCCCTGTACCCGGCCAAAGCCGAATGAGATAACGAGACTACCTCCGTTGCTCCGAGACATCAAATTACGGGGCTTGCCCGGGGCGTATAGCCTTGCACCATGAGTCAAGCACACCCGGAGAACTGGCCTGTACTGATCATCAAGGGCGCTTTGGACGCCGAACTCCTCAGGGATTTCAGTGCACTCACCGCCGCGGCGGAGGAGTCCGACGGGAACCCGCCCCTGTCCGAGCAGACCCTGGTGATGCTGCGTGGTGCCGACGGCGGCGATCATTCCGTCGTGTCTTTCGCACTGTATGCGCCGATCGAAGGCTCAGACCCGGCAACGGCGGAAGACCTGGCGGGAATCGCCGTCGTCGTTGACGCGCCGGACGCCAGCGGAGTCCTGGAACTGGCCGTCCACCCAAGTTACCGGAACCAGGGGGTGGCCGGACGGCTGTTGGACGCCCTGCAGAAGGAACGGAGCCTTGAAGGCCTCAGCGCCTGGTCGCACGGCGGCCACGAGGCCGCTGCGCAGTTGGCCACCCGTTTCGGTTACGGGCCGGTACGCGAATTGTGGAAGATGCGGCTGATGTCGTCGACATCCGCACTGCCCGACGCCGCCCTCCCGGACGGCGTTTCGCTGCGCGCCTTCGTGCCGGGCCAGGACGAGCAGGCGTGGCTGGCCGCCAACCGCGCCGCTTTTTCCCACCACCCCGAACAGGGTTCCATGACGCTCGAGGACCTCGAGGCCCGGAAAGCAGAAGACTGGTTCGATCCCGAAGGTTTCTTCCTGGCCGTCAACGACGCGGACGAACTCCTGGGATTCCACTGGACCAAGGTCCACCCCCGGCAAGGGCCGCACCCGGCAATCGGCGAGGTGTACGTGGTGGGCGTTACTCCGGCCGCACAGGGTTCGGGGCTCGGCAAAGCCTTGACTGTTGCCGGAATCAAACACCTCCAGGATCAGGGCCTCCACGCCGTGATGCTGTACGTGGACGCCGACAACCAGGCTGCTGTGGCTCTATACCAGAAACTGGGATTCGTCCGCTGGGACACCGATGTGATGTACGGTCCGTTAACGAAAAATTAACCTGGGGCGATCACGGCAGGGAAAGGCGGCGGCTCATTGGATTCGGACACCGCGATTGCTTGTAATGTGGGAGGAAACCCAGTCCTGAGCTTAGGAGAGCCCCATGCAGCCGGACCCCGTCGGCATCGCCGGATCCACCTCTAAGGGGGCGACACTGCCTCCGCGCTTCGGATCCTCTGAAGTGCCGGCCTCGCGGGCCACCCAGGACCGCATCGATATTCCCGAATTCGCGCCGAGCCTGGAACCCGAAGGCGACATCTCCCCGGACCGCTTCCTGGACCGCGAGCTCAGCTGGCTTGCCTTCAACTCCCGCGTGCTGGAGCTTGCCGAGGATCCCGATCTGTTCCTGCTGGAGCGCGTCAACTTCCTCTCGATCTTCGCTTCCAACCTGGATGAGTTCTTCATGGTCCGCGTGGCCGGCCTCAAGCGCCGTATCGCCACCGGACTGGCTGTCCCCTCCCCCGCGGGGCTCAGCCCCATCGAGGTGCTGGAGCAGATCGGTGAAGAGGCCCACAAGCTGCAGGAACGCCACGCCCGCGTTTTTGCCGAGCAGATCCGGCCGGCCCTGGCCTACGAACACATCCACCTCATGCATTGGCATGAGCTGGACGAGGATGCCCGGCAGCGGATCAGCGTCATGTTCCAGGAGAAGGTCTTCCCCATCCTGACTCCCCTCGCCGTGGACCCTGCCCACCCCTTCCCGTACATTTCGGGCCTCTCCCTGAACCTGGCCGTGATCGTCAGCAACCCGATCAGTGACAAGGAGCTCTTCGCCCGCGTCAAGGTTCCGGACCAGTTGCCCCGCCTGATCTCCGTGGACGGGCCGCGCGCAGGTGCCATTCCCGGCCGCGTTGCCCGGTTCATCGCTTTGGAAGAAGTCATCGCTGTCCACTTGGACAAGCTCTTCCCGGGCATGGAGGTCCTGGAACACCACACCTTCCGGGTGACCCGCAACGAGGACCTGGAAGTTGAAGAGGACGACGCCGAGAACCTCCTGCAGGCTTTGGAGAAGGAACTCCTGCGACGCCGTTTTGGCCCTCCCGTGCGTTTGGAAGTCACCACGGACATCAACCCGAACATCAAGGCCCTGCTCATCAGGGAACTGGGCGTTGAGGAGTCCGAGGTGTACTCCGTGCCCGCGCCGCTGGACCTGCGGGGGCTCTCCGCGATCAGCGGCATCGACCGTGCCGATCTCCACTACCCGAAACACGTCCCGCACACATCCCGCTACCTCAACGAGTCCGAGACCTCCAAGGCGGCGAATGTCTTCGCGGCAATGCGCCGCAGGGACATCCTGTTGCACCACCCCTACGACTCCTTCTCCACCTCGGTCCAGGCGTTCCTCGAACAGGCTGCAGCGGATCCCAAGGTCCAGGCCATCAAGCAGACTCTTTACCGGACGTCCGGTGACTCCCCGATCGTGGACGCGCTGATCGATGCTGCGGAGGCCGGCAAGCAGGTTCTGGCCCTGGTGGAGATCAAGGCCCGTTTCGATGAGCAAGCCAACATTTCCTGGGCCCGCAAGCTGGAACAGGCCGGTGTCCATGTTGTGTACGGCATCGTCGGCCTGAAAACCCACTGCAAGCTGTCCCTGGTGGTTCGCCAGGAAGTGGATGGCCTCCGCCGCTACTGCCACATTGGCACGGGCAACTACCACCCGCGCACGGCCCGCTACTACGAAGACCTCGGTTTGCTGACCGCCAACGAGCAGGTGGGCGAAGACCTTTCCAAGCTCTTCAACCAGCTGTCCGGCTATGCGCCGAAGTCCACCTTCAAGAGGCTGCTGGTGGCACCGCGCTCCGTCCGGGCCGGCCTTGTGGAGCGGATTGAAACTGAAATCCGCAACGCCCGTGCCGGCATTCCCGGCCTGGTGCAGATCAAGGTCAATTCCATGGTTGACGAAGCCATCATCGACGCCCTGTACCGCGCGTCCCAGGCGGGCGTGAAGGTGGACGTCGTGGTTCGTGGCATTTGCTCCCTCCGCCCCGGTGTTCCCGGCCTCAGCGAGAACATCACGGTCAGGTCCATCCTTGGCCGCTTCCTTGAACACTCGCGGGTGTTCGCCTTCGGCAACGGCGGCGATCCCGTGGTGTACATCGGTTCCGCCGATATGATGCACCGCAACCTGGACCGCCGCGTGGAGGCCCTGGTGCAGCTGTCCAGCAAGGAGGACATCACCACGGTCATGGATCTGATGCGCCGCTATGTTGACGACGGAACGGCCAGCTGGCACTTGGATAACCAAGGGCACTGGACCAGGCACCACCTGGATGCCGATGGCAAGCCGTTGCTGGACATGCAGTCCTGGCTGTTGGAGTCGCGTTCGCGCCAGCGTGCGTCGGCACGGAGGTAAGGAAGATTTGAACAGCGATACCCCCGTGGAGGACCAGACAGACCACCCCGGCGAGCCGGTAGCCGTCGTCGCTGCCGGCGCCATCCCGTGGCGCCTCAACAAGGGTGCCTTGGAGGTTCTGTTGATCCACCGGCCCCGCTATGACGATTGGTCATGGCCCAAGGGAAAGCTCGACGCCGGCGAAACGGTTCCGGAATGCGCTGCCCGTGAAGTGTGGGAAGAGATTGGCCTGCGGGCACCGCTGGGGATTCCCCTCCCGGCCATCCACTATCACGTGTCGGCGGGCCTCAAGGTGGTCCAGTATTGGGCCGCCAAAGTCAACGGTGAACCGCTCCGTCCCGATGGCAAGGAAGTGGACAGCGTGATGTGGTGCAGCCCTGACCGGGCGGCGTCATTCCTCAGCAATCCCACGGACGTGAAGCCCTTGGAATATCTGGAGAAGGCACACGTCCGGGGTGAACTCGACACGTGGCCTTTGATCCTGATCCGTCATGCAAAAGCCAAGCCGCGATCGTCCTGGACCAAGGCCGAGGGTGACCGTCCCTTGGCGGCCACTGGCCAGCGGCAGGCCATTGCGGTGCAGCGCCTTCTTGACGTCTGGAAACCGCAGCGCCTGGTGACCAGTCCATGGACCCGCTGCGTGGCAACCATAGCGCCCTATGCGAAAGCGTCGGGGGCGAAGGTCAAGTTGGTGGAGGCGCTCACCGAGCACCACCATCAGCGTTCTCCGAAAAAGACGGCTGCAGCCATCGAGGCCTTGTTCGACAAGCAACTGCCCATAGCCGTTTGCACGCACAGGCCCGCCCTGCCTACCGCACTGAAGCAACTGGGGCAGCACATGCCCCAAAACCTGCGCGCAGTCCTCCCCTCCGCGGATCCCTTTCTTTCGCCGGGTGAGGTCATCGTGTGCCAGGTGGCGCGGGGATCCGAGCGGAAGATAGTTTCCGTGGAGCAGGTCAAGCCTTTCGACGACTAGGTACCGGCACGGTTGACTCCCACGTCTTTGTATCAAATACTTGACACAATGTTTCTAAGACTTGGGGGTCTTTACCGTGTCCTTTGATGTGCCGCCGTTGCTTTTGGTGGGGCCCGTCGTGGGCGCCGTCTTGGTGTACCTGTTCCTGCGGGTACAAGTGTGGTCCAAGCCGGATGCCACCTCTGTGGCATCACACGGCCTGTGGGTCGGCATCATTGGCTGGATGGCCAGCTCCCTGCAAGGAGCCATGAGCGCGGGTGTGATCCGGGCCAATCCGACCTCTCCAAATGCACCCTTCACCTCGGAAGACCTCCTATCGGCCCTGGCTTGGCCGATCGCCGCGTCCTTGGTGGTCCATGCCTTGGGCCAGTGGAGCTACCCGGCCCCCAAATCCCCGCACAGGTACGCTGAACTCACCGTCCGCAGGATCCGCGATTTCCTCCCGGCGAAACTCACCTGGACAACAGTCTTGATCGTTGCCTATGCCGGTACCGCCATAGTCTCGATTGCAGCCCTGCCCGCTCACGCTCCGGTGCGCCCCGTCCCCGCTCCCCCATCATCAATAGGAACGACGGTCTACACAGGCCAGGGCCAGGATGGAAGGATCGCGGGTTCGGAACTTGCCGGGTGGCTTGGTGGCGCCTTAGTGGTTTTGGTTGCAGGGACCTGGCTCGTCCTGGTACTCATCGCACGGCGGCGCCAACTGGAGACGCTAAGCAGCGACGACAACCGCACGCTTCGAGCCATTGCAGCCAACAGGCTGCTGCGGACCGTTGCCACCATCGCCGCAGGCCTCGCCAGCATCGCGGGAAATTTTGCCGCCCTCCCGACGCCTGGGGCAACGTGGCAATCGTCGTGGTTCAACGTTTTGGGTCTTGTCAACATGGCTGTGCTGCTGGTCATGTGGTGGTGGAAGGTGCCGGTCCTTCCTTCGCTTCAGGCATCGGCGAAAGCCATCAGCGGCACTGCTCTCCGCGCCGATCCCCGCACCCACGGCGCAGCAAAACTCAGCGTTTCCCTCGGAGCGGTCCTGGGAGTCGCTGCCGTCTTGCCGCTTGTGACACTGGTGTTCTGGTTCGGTTTCATTCCGGTAGAAGGCCAGCGCTCCCTTGCCCCGGCGATTGTCGTCACCGTGTCTGCCGTCCTGGTCCTGCTCACCATTGCCGCAGGCGAGTTTCTGATCGCCCGCAACTATGGCCACCCGGAGGTGCCCCTCGATTGGCCGCGGCAGCCGGTGTCCAAGGGGTTGCTCACCTTCAGCATCGTTTCGGCCACGGTCTTTGCGGTAACGCTCGTCCTTACAGGTACAGGCCAATCACTCCTGGTCGGCCCACCCGCCTGGCCCGCCAACCTCTTTCTCACGATGGGGGTCGGACTGATGGGCGCTGCCGCGATCCTGGCCACGCGCCGTCGTCGAGGTCTTCCTGAAGTGGGGGACGAGAGCGGGCTTGATGCCGCACTGCGCGCCATTTCGATGTACCGGATTGTCCGAACCCTGGCAGCCTTCCTTCTGGCACAGTCAGCGGTGATGATGCTTGGCAACGCCGAAGCATGGGGAACATTGTTCCCGGCTTTCAATCAGCTGGGACCGAGTCCTATGTACATGACAGGAGTCGTTGTAGCCGTCATTGCCGTCGTCGTCGCGGTTACGCCTGTCCGGAGCCTTTTCCGGGCGATTCCCAGGGGCACCGAACCCAAGCAGAACCAGCCGACGCCATGACCGCCGGAATCTCAATCGACCTCGCAGATCCGGTTCCGCCCTACGAACAGATCCGCCGACAGCTCAGCTCCCTGATCGCCGTCGGGGTCCTGGAACCTGGAAACCGCCTGCCAACAGTGCGCAGCCTGGCCGCGGACCTCGGCATCGCCGCAGGGACGGTGGCGCGTGCCTACAAGGAACTTGAGCTGTCCGGCGTCATCGAATCACGACGCCGGAACGGCACTGTCGTCGTCGGGCCGCCTCGGGCGCCGCACCGCGTGGCGGGCGGAGACGCTGCGGTGATCGCCGCCGTCGACGGCTTGATCCTGGCCGCCCGCGACGCGGGTGTGGGTGACGCAACGCTCATTGATCTTCTTCGTGGACGGCTGGCGGTTAATGGGCACGGTACAAGTAAGCTTGAACCGTGATTCCCACCCCGTATGAAGACCTCCTGCGCGACGTCATGGCCAACGGCACACACAAATCGGACCGCACCGGCACCGGAACGCGCAGCGTTTTCGGCCGCCAGCTGAGGTTCGATCTCGCCGGGAGCTTCCCTCTCATCACCACCAAGCGGGTCCATTTCAAGTCCGTGGCCGTGGAACTGCTGTGGTTCCTGCGCGGGGATTCGAATGTGAAGTGGATGCAGGACCAGGGAGTGACCATCTGGGACGAGTGGGCGGACGCGGACGGCGAACTCGGCCCCGTCTACGGCGTGCAGTGGCGCAGCTGGCCCACGCCCGACGGCGGCCACATCGACCAGATCTCCGAAGTGATGAAGAGCCTCGCCGCGAACCCGGACTCCCGGCGCCACATCGTCTCCGCATGGAATGTTTCCGAACTCAAGGACATGGCGCTGCCGCCGTGCCACGCGTTCTTCCAGTTTTACGTTGCCGACGGCAAGCTCTCCTGCCAGTTGTACCAGCGCTCGGCCGACACTTTCCTGGGTGTCCCCTTCAACATCGCCTCCTACGCGCTCCTGACGCTCATGGTGGCCCAGCAGCTTGGCCTCGAACCCGGCGAATTCGTGTGGACCGGGGGCGACGTCCACGTCTACGACAACCATGTGGAGCAGGTCGCGGAGCAGCTGAGCCGTGAACCGTACGAGTACCCGCAGCTGAAGATCCTCCGCAAGCCGGACTCCATCTTCGACTACACCGTTGACGACTTCGAGGTGGTCGGCTACCGCCACCACCCCACCATCAAGGCACCGATCGCGGTATGAGCGCTCCTTCCTCCGAGGATCCGGCCCAGCTTCCCGGCGTCATCTTCACTCAGGAAACCGCTGCCAGAATGACCGGCATCGGCATGATTTGGGCGCAGACCAAGTCCGGCGTCATCGGCAAGGACGGGACCATGCCGTGGCAGCTGCCTGAAGACATGAAGCACTTCAGCCGGATCACCACCGGGCACCCCGTCATCATGGGCCGGCGGACCTGGGAATCATTCCCGGAAAAGTACCGTCCCCTTCCGGGCCGCACCAACATCGTGGTGACCCGCAACGAAAAGTGGGCATCCACGCCCGAGGCCCAGGGCGCCGTCGTGGTTTCCTCCCTGGACGAGGCACTGCTGGAATCCCAGTTTGCACCCGGAGGCCAGAAGGTGTGGATTGTCGGCGGTGGCGACATCTACCGCCAGTCCATGGGTATCGCCAACCTGGCGGTCATCACCATAATCGACACCGATGTGGAGGGTGACACCTACGCGCCCGAACTCGGCGATGACTGGACCTTTGACACCATGGCGCCCGCCGAAGGGTGGCTCACCGCCAAGAACGGCACCAACTACCGGTTCACTACATGGCGCCGGAACGCAAGCCAGAAAAGCCAGGAAGACTAAGCATGCTGAAAAAACCCGAAACCCTGTTCGTACTGGGCTACATGCTGCTGCCGCTCTTCGCCCTGCTCTCAGCCATTGTTGGCCTGACCATGATCCTGGGCGGCAACAAGATCGTTGGAATCATCGTCCTGGTGGTCGTGACGCAGGTGTTCACCTTCGGTGCCTTCTTTGCCCTGCGCAAGCGCAAGGCCGCCCTGCTGCAGGAGTCGGATGCACTGCCGGCTCCCCGCGACTGAGTCAGCAGCATCACTGTGGCGGGTGCCGGCGTCGTGCTTCGCGTGCGTGACGTAACCAACAGCGGCACTTTGCTTCGAAAGTTTAGACTTGGTGAATGACTACAGCAGCTAATCCGTCCGTTGGACTGGTCGGTTGGCGTGGCATGGTCGGCTCAGTCCTGATGCAGCGCATGCAGGAAGAGAACGACTTCGCCAACATCAACCCGGTATTTTTCTCCACCTCGAACGCAGGAGGTGCCGCCCCGTCCTTTGCAGAGGGGGCAGGCAAGCTCGAGGACGCGTTCGATATTGAGACGCTTGCCAAGCTGCCGATTATTGTCACCGCGCAGGGCGGCGACTACACCAAGCAGGTCCATGGTGAACTCCGTAGCCGCGGCTGGGACGGCCTCTGGATCGATGCTGCCTCCACCCTGCGCATGAACGATGACTCGATCATCGTGCTGGACCCCATCAACCGCGACGTCATCGACGCCGGACTCTCCGGCGGCGTGAAGGACTTCATCGGCGGAAACTGTACGGTCTCCTGCATGCTCATGGGCCTCGGCGGCCTGTTCAAGAACAACCTCGTGGAGTGGGGCACGTCCATGACGTACCAGGCCGCTTCCGGCGGTGGCGCGCGCCATATGCGCGAACTCCTCAACCAGTTCGGCACCCTCAACAACGAGGTCAGCAGCGAACTGGACGACCCGGCATCGGCCATCCTGGAGATCGACCGTAAGGTGCTTGCCACCCAGCGCACCGGGGTTGACGCCACGCAGTTCGGCGTGCCGCTCGCGGGCTCGCTGATTCCCTGGATCGACGCCGACCTCGGCAACGGCCAGTCCAAGGAAGAGTGGAAGGCCGGCGTCGAGACCAACAAGATCCTCGGCACCGGAACCGGAACCGCGGGCAAAGACCACATCGCCATGGACGGCCTGTGCATCCGCATCGGAGCCATGCGTTCCCACTCCCAGGCCCTCACGCTGAAGCTGCGCGAAGACCTGTCTGTGACGGAGATCGAAAACCTCCTGGCCAAGGACAACGAGTGGGCCAAGGTTGTTCCGAACACCAAGGAAGCCTCCATGGCAGACCTGACCCCGGTTGCGGCATCAGGCACGCTGGACATCCCCGTGGGCCGTATCCGCAAGCTCGAAATGGGTCCGGAATACATCAGCGCCTTCACCGTGGGCGATCAGCTCCTGTGGGGCGCAGCCGAGCCCCTGCGCCGCATGCTCAACATCGTGACGGGCAAGCTCTAACCCAGGCATTGTCACGTCCCTAGCCCGCTGTTCCGTTGTTGCCCTGCAACGGAACAGCGGGTTTTCGACGTTCTGGCCTCGACAAGGCAGTCTTCACTTGCCGTTCCACTTCCCACGGCCTGCCGAGATCCTGCCACTCGATTCGGATAACGTCCCAGCCCAATGCATTGAGTGCTTTCTCACGTCTCCGTTCCTGAAAGACCACCTCGTCAGTGGGCGCATAGTCGAAGTACTTGGTACGGCCGTCGAACTCGAGAATAACTTTGCTGTCCGGCCATCCGAAGTCTCCGCGGTAGCGACCGATGGGAGTATCGACTTCGAGCTGAAGCACGGCTTCCGGGATTCCCAGCCTCTCCAAAAGAGCACGCGTCCGGGTCTCGCCCACAGATTCGGAACGGCCATCCATTGCGTCCAGCACCCGCCGCAAGCGTCGAGCGCCTCTCGTGATCCGGCCCCCGTCCACATAAGCCTGAATCAACACCGGATCCGCCCCTCTGCGAAGGGCTTGGTCTGCGACCACCAGTGCCCGTTCGAATTCCAGGGTCCGGGCACAATCGACGACAGTGCGCTCCAGGCTCGTCACTCTGGCGGGTCGCCCCCAAGGAGTCAGGATCTCAACAATCTCGGCAGCTTCCAGCGCTGCACCATGTGCCCGTACATCCTCCCCGGAACTTGTCTGGGCCGGCGAGAACGGCGTGGTGACGTGCACCAGGGGCCCACCATCCCACGGTGCGCATCCATGCAGGCGCGCGGCACTGGCATGGCTGTAAAGAATGGCCGAGCGCGAACTAAGCTGGTGTGCTTGGATTCTCAGCAGGTCCTGCTCCCAGGGAGGTCGGCGACGCCAGTCTGAGCTTCGGGCGTATGCGCCCCGTCTTACCCGAATAAGCTTGCCGGAGCGCACACCCGCTGTCAGCACGCGGGCGCCCAAGCCTTTTCCTGCGAGGTCCGACGTAACAGCAATGGTGCTGTCAGGCCAATTGGCGGCTATTAGTGCATCCAGTTTTCGCGATTGCATGCATTCATCGTGAGTTGGTCCAGGATGTCAGGACATCCCATTTCCGCCGTATGTGGACAAGTGCCGCATCAAACCATGCCCGCGCGGAGACGGCCCTTGGCGCGCAGCCCCTAATAACGTCGCGGACCCGCAACAACGTCGTTGGGCTGCAACGAAACAGCGGGCCGACAACGACTTTGAGGCGTAGCGAGCAGGTCAGCCGGCCATGAACTTCAGGTATGCCCAGCCCTGTGCCTGGAACGACCGTTCCGCCGCTGGTCCCAACGTCCCCGCGAACGGCTCAGGCTCGACTCCGATGGTCTTGCCACTCGCCGTCCTCGCCCAAGTCCCGATCACTTCACCCCCGGAGACGATGATCCGCTTGAACACGCCGTTCTTTCCCGGGACCACCAGCCCCGCGAATTCAGGGGCAAGGACCAGGCTCCGGTCCTGGTAGCCGAGCAGGTATTCGTCGAACCCGGGAAGAGCCAGCAACGAGCGCGATCCGGGGACGCCGTCGTCGAGCATTGCAGCTGACTCCGGCGAGAGCCAGTAGCTGGTGCCGCCGGACTCCAGCTCAACCAGGCCGTCCCGGACTGTAGCGAGGGCAGCCCGCGCCTCCTTCAAGGGGATCTGGCTCCACCACGAGAAATCCTTGATGGTGGCCGGCCCGCGACTCCTCAGATAGCGGAAGAGCAACTCAGCGATGCCTTCCTCCCTGTCCAGCTCCCTTGACTGGTGGATCCATTCATCGAAAGGCACAAACAGCTGCTGCACGCCCACCTTGCCGTTGGACACCGCCATGGGCCCCTGAACCAGCCATGCACGCTGGCAGAGGCTGCCGAGCAGGTGGATGCCGCGTTGGGCTTTGGTGAGCTGGCCGGCCTCCTCGAACGCGAGGAAAAGCTGCTCGCGGCTTGCGCCCGGCGCGCCTTCGGTTTTGAGCGTGTCGAAAGTTGTGAAGGCGATGTCCCGGCAGTGGGCTATGTCGTCGGGCGTGATGGCAAGTTCCCGGTGGCGCCCGGCCACCATGTTCATCAAGCGGCCGCTGGTGATGCCCAAGATCCAACGGAGGTCCTCTGGTGCCAGCAGATGCAACGTGCCGCGCATCGGCCACGAACGCACCACCGTCCCGGCGTCGAGGGCCGCCCGGACGTCGGAGGCCGCAATACCGGGAACCCGCTGCCCCACCGCCCACAGCGCAGCGCCAAGGTCCTGTGCCTGCATGGCGGTCATCCAACGGACGGCATCGGGGACGGTCGGAAGGCCGTTACCCAACAGGCCTTGGGCGGCGAGCCGCAAGCGGCCCAGGACGCGCGGGGTGAGGGGTGCAGGCATGCTTCATCCTAAAAGGACCGGCAAGTACAGGGAACCTTGCCGCGCCTCCCAGCCGTCACCCAGCAGCGGCTCCTAGGATGAATTCATGCTTTTTGGTGATCTCGCTCCGTTTGTGCGGCCATTGAGCCGGTGGTTGGCAACCGCCGGCTGGTTCTGCACGCTCGTGGGACTTGGCTCCGGGCTGATCGTGGCGGTGGGAACGGGAGTAAGCCTCTCCCCCTCCATGCAAGCCATCCAGACCGTCAGCTTGGTGGCAACCGCTGCGGCGGCGCTGCTGATCGGAACGGCAGCGGCCAGCCAGCCCCTTGCGGATCGCCACGACGACGCCCCGGAACCCTGGTACTACCCCGCCGCGGCAGCGCAGGTCCGCAGCTTCCTCCTCGGAGCGATCGTGCTGCTGCTCGGCTTGGTGGGATTCGCCACGGCCGGCGTGTTCATGCCCAGCGGCCCGTCGCCGCAAAGCATCGCGTTCAGCCAGATCTTCCTGTTGGGATCGGTCAGCTGCGGACTCACGTTCCTGCTGCTCAACAAGGTGCTGCCAATCGCCGAACGCCGCACACGCTAGCCCACACGCGCCGAGGGGCGGGATCTCAACCCTAAGCCACGCCCTATACACCCGAAAGCTTGCCCCTCGCGGGAACACGCGAGGGGATTAGAGGCTGGCGCCGATCAGCAGCGGCTCCGGGTGCAGTTCAATGCCGAAGCGTTCGACGACGCCAGCCCTCACCTCGCGCGCGATGGCGAGCATATCCTCCGTGGAGGCCGAGCCTCGGTTGGTGATGGCCAGGGTGTGCTTGGTGGACAGGGAAGCCCGCCCCCCGGAAACGCTGGTCTCCTCCAGCCCGAAGCCCTTGCCGAATCCGGCCTGGTCGATCAGCCACGCAGCGGAGAGTTTCACCAGGCCGTCTGAACCGGCCGGATACTTGGGAGCATTCTCCGGCAGCCCTGCCGCCTGGTCGGCGGGGACAATGGGGTTGGTGAAGAAGGAACCCGTAGAGTAGGTGTCGCGATCGGACGCGTCCAGGACCATGCCCTTGGATCCCCGGAGCCGCAGGACTTCCCGGCGGACGTCGTTCGAATAGGCACGCTTGCCTGCCTCTACGCCCAGCGCCCGGGCCAATTCCGCGTAGCGGACCGGGGCGCTCATCCGGCCCAACGGCAGCTGGAACTCCACGGTCAGGACCACGTAGCGCGGGGATCCCTCAACAGTGGTTTGCTTCAGGATTGAGTCACGGTAGCCGAACTTCAGCTCGGAATTGGTGAAGGTCTGGACAGCGTTGCGCTCCCGGTCCCACGTCCGGACCGCGGCAATGGTTTGTGACACGTCCGCGCCGTACGCGCCAACGTTCTGCACCGGGGTGGCGCCCGTGGCACCCGGGATGCCGGACAACGCCTCCAAGCCTGACCACGCGTGCAGCACGGAATATTCCACCAGCGCATCCCAGTTGTGGCCCGCCTGGACCACCACGGAGACACCGCCGCAGCTGTCCTCGGAGTTCACGGTAAAGCCCTCGGAAGCGATTTTTACCACGGTGCCGGGGAAACCGTCGTCGGAGATCAGCAGATTGGACCCGCCGCCAATAATCAGGAGTTTCTCCCCCGCGGCGTCTGCCGAGCGGACGGCGTCGATGATTTCGGCTTCGGTGCGGGCTTCAACATAGTTCCCTGCGGGGCCGCCGACGGCAGCTGTGGTCAAGTCTGAAAGAAGCATCTGGGTCACTGATCAAGCCTAACGGGCATCGGCCGGCTCCACCGACGAGGCCTTTTGCTTGCCCGCCAAGGGTGCCAGGAAGAAACTGACCACCAAGAGCGCCAGAGGGGCCAGCAGCGAATGGAGGATGCCGAAGTGCTCTGCCAGCAATCCAAGGAGCGGAGGACCGCACAGGAACGCTCCGTAGCCGATGGTTGACACCACGGAGACGCGGGCGGCGGCATGAACGGGATCATCGGCGGCAGCAGACATTCCGACGGGGAAGCCCAACGAAGCGCCCAGTCCCCACACCGCCAGCGCAACGAACGCAAGCCACGGAACCGGTGAAAACACGAAAAGCGCAAGACCCACGACGGCGGTGGCCGAGCACCAGCGCATCACCAGCACCCGCCCGAACCGGTCGAGGATGACCGTCCCCGTGAAGCGGCCGATGGTCATGAACGTCACGAACACCCCGTAACCTACGGCGCCCGCTGCGTCGCTTTGGCCGTGCCCGTCTGCCAGTGCCAGAGCCACCCAGTCACCCGCCGCACCCTCAGCCAAAGCCAGGCCAAGGACAAGGACTCCGATCAGCAGCGTCCGGCGGTCACGCCATGCGAGGGCCACAAGCCGTTTGTTGTCCAGCGGTGCGGTTGCCTTGCCGCCCTCTTGGCCGGCCGGCGTTGGAGTAATAACAGGCAGCGGGCCCGTGGAGGGATCCCGGAAGGTATCGGTCTCGTGGGGGCTGAATTTAGAGGTGGCTTGGGCGGTCTTTTCCGAGCGGAACCAGAAGCCGGCAGTCACCACCGAGGCCGTCACCACGAAGCCGGAAATCAGGAAGTGCCAGAACACCGGCATGTGCACGGCAGCTGCCCAGGCCCCGAAGCCCGCCGCAGCCACGGTTCCCAGGCTGAACGCGCCGTGCAGGTGCGGCATGATGTGCCGTTCAAGTTCGCGTTCAAGCGCCGCACCCTCGACATTGGACGCAGTATTCCAACTTGCCGTACCCAGGCCGAGGACTACCAGTCCTGCGGCAACCACTAACGGATTGGCGGCAAGCGAGGTCCCGATACCGACCACAACCAGCCCCGCCCCCACCATGCAGCTGCCGATTCTCGTGGTGAGCTTGGGACCGAGCCGAAGCACGATGAGGCCCGAGGCTGAAATCGAGATGAAGGACGCCACCGTCATGCACATCAGCAGCAGCCCGATGCCGCCCGGAGTCAGGTCCAGGCCGTCCCGGATGGCCGGCAGCCGGGACACCCAGGTAGCGAAGGCCACCCCGCTGGCAGCATAGGACGCCAGAACAGCGGCGCGCCACCGCAACATCGCAGTCGCAGTGGCGCTCGGCTTGCTGCCGTGTGGGGTGGTGTTCTGTTGGTTCAAGAGACCTTCACAACCGCCTGCGACTTCATGAGGACTTTCTGTCCGGCCGCTACCACGGTGAGGTCGATGCGGGCGGTGCGGGCATCGGCGTCGAGCGCTCCCACCACGCCGGTGACGTCAATGACAGCGCCGGCCTCATCCGTGCCGGTTGTGTCGGCGACCAGGACCGGCTTGGTGAAGCGCGTCTGGTAATCGACGACGGCGGCAGGGTCGCCTGCCCAGTCGCTCACCAACTGGACTGCGGCGCCCATGGTGAACATGCCGTGGGCGATGACGCCCGGGAGTTCCACGGAGGTAGCGAATGCTTCGTTCCAGTGGATGGGGTTGAAGTCCCCCGAGGCTCCTGCGTACTTCACCAGGTCCTGGCGGGTGACGGGAATGCTCCGCGTGCCGATCTCCTGGCCAACGCTGAGTTCTTCGAATGTGTGGCTCATGGTTACTGTCCCTCTCCGCGGACCAAAATGGACGAGGTGGTGGTGGCGACCTTCTCGCCGGCTTCCGTGGAGATTTCGGAGCGTGTGGTGATCATCGCTCCCCCACCCATGGCCCGGACGCCGTCGACATGCAGCTCGGCTACCAGACGGTCGCCGGCAACGATCGCGCGGTGGTGCGTGAACCGCTGGTCGGCGTGGACCACCCGGGAGAAGTCGATCCCCGATTCGGGATCCTCAACCAGTTGGGCATCGGCACGTTGGGCGACAATAATGGCGAACGTTGGCGGTGCCACGAGGTCGCTGTGGCCCAGGGCCTTTGCTGCCTCAACATCGAAGTGCGCCGGGTTGGTGGCCTTCACGGCCTTGGCGAACTCGCGGATTTTTTCACGGCCGACGTCGTAAACCTCTGCGGCAGGGTAGCTGCGGCCCTGCAGGTCCGGATTGATACTCATGGTCCAACCCTATCGGGCGGCGGCTTCCCGGGCAGCGTGAAAACCGCGGGCACGCTACTTCTTGTAGCTCTTGCGGATCTTCTGGCCCCGGACCACCATTCCGGTGACGTGCAGGATCAAGCCGACACCGATCACGGGCAAAGAGGCCATGGCCAGCGCCTGGTTCCCCGTGGTGTTCCCAACAATGGACAGGATGAGTCCCACAGCGATCAGCCCCATGGCGCTGAAAACCAGCGCTTTGTAGGAGGTGGAGGCGGTGGCCCAGAATTGTTCTAGCACCGTCCAAGTCTAGCGGGGTGGGTGCGAGGGGTTGGGTTTCAAGGGAAAGAAGTGGAAAGAAGCCCTTTTTAGGGTCGGGATGTCGCCCCTCGCCGCAACGGGAGGTCAGAAGAGCGAGTCCTGCAAGGCCGGGATCTCGGTAGTGTGCGGACCGAATTCGATCTTGCGGCCCTTCAAGGCGCCCAGGTCGGCAACGAAGCTGCCCTCGACCTCGTTGCCTGCAGCGTCCGGCAGGCCCGCCAAGGCGATCGCCCCGGACAGTGAGTGGATCCGCAGGCCGTGCCCGCCGTCGTCGAACGTTGCCGGGTAGCGGTGACGCACGCCGCCGGGACGGACAGTGCAGAGGGTGTCGGCCAGGGCGGGCCTGTCCCACTCTTCCTCCACCACGACAAAACCGGTCATGGCCAGCCCGCCCAGCAAGCTGCGCACGCGCCCGGCGTGCTGCCGGTTCACGGCTGAAAGCTCGACGGCGTCGCGCGGCTCCACGAGTCCGGCCACCTTGGCAGCGGAACGGACCTGCTGCACGAGGCCGAGCTCGCGGGTCACAAGGTCCTCCAGGACCCGGACAACACGGCCATCTTCAGCATGGGCTACGTAGGAAGCGTGAACCGCTCCCTGCTCCGCGAGCCTGTTCCATTTGCGCGGCGCCGACGCGGTACCGATTTTGGTAGCCCCGTTCGCGAAGGTAGCCACGTAGAGCCAATGCGGTTGCATCAGGTACGCGCGGAGGCCGGTGGGAACGGAGCCGCCCCGGTGGAAGTCGTGCATCAGCCGGGAATCATCGCGGGCGAAGCAGGTCCCGCATTGCTTGCCCCGTTCGGCAGGAGAGCCGCTGGGGCAGGGAACGTGCGTGCGCTCTCCCGGGCCGTGGACTTTGCTGTGGCCCAGGCACCACAAACCGGGGGAAACGCGCAGGCCCAGGGCTGAGCCCCGGGCCAACGCAACATCAGTGAACTCCGACTCCGGCGACCAAAGCCGCAACGCCGCAGAGGAAGAGTCCCAAACGACTCCGTGGACGAGCATATTTACCTGACCGGCATGCCTACAGCGAAGGCTGGACTCCGAAGGCGACGGCGAGCTTCATGATCTTCTCGGCGCGACCCAGGCGCGGGAGGTCGGAGCCATCGCGGATCACGCGGCCGTTGGCTTCGAAGTCGTTCATGAAGTCGGTGGCCCAGGCGACGTCGGACGGCGTGGGGCTGATGACCTCGTTGATCACAGTGGTCTGGTCAATGGCCAGGCAAAGCTTGCCGGTCATGCCCATGGTCACGGTGATTCCGGTCTGCTCGCGCAGGATGGGGTGGTTGGTGCCGACGGTGGGGCCATCGATCGGTCCCGGCAGGTTGCCGACGCGGCTGGCGACGACGAGCTTGGCCCGCGGGTACGCCATGGCTTCCGGGGTGGCCGCCATGCCGGTGTCGCGGCGGAAGTCGCCCGAACCGAACGCGAGCCGGAATGCTCCCTGCGCACGGGCAATGTTGTTGGCTTCCTCGATGCCGAGGGCGGACTCAACCAGCGGAATAACGGGAGTCTTGCCGTCCATGCGGTGGTAGGACTCGGTGACCTGGTCGGCGGACTCGGTCTTGGCCAGCATCACGCCGAGCAAGCCGGGAGTTCCGCGCAGTCCTGCGAGGTCGTCGGCCCAGAACTTGCTGGTGGCATCGTTGATGCGGACCCAGGCCTGGCCACCTGCGGTCAGCCAGTTCACCACGTTCTCGCGTGCAGCGTCCTTCTGGGACGGGTCCACGGCGTCTTCGATGTCAAGAATGATGGCGTCAGCGCGCGAACCCGCGGATTCGTCGAAAAGCTCCGTTTTCATCGCGTTCACAAGAAGCCATGAGCGGGCGATGTCGGCGGGAATGTTGCGGGTGGGCCGAATGGATTCGGCGGCGATGCTAGACGTCATGTATCTACCGTATCTGCCCTGCCGCCCGCTAGGCGAAGAATTCGGCCTCCTTGTGAGGATCAATACGAACTAAACCCCATATGACTGTGGAGTCCCGCAGTATGAACGTCCGACGGCGGTCCGCGCCAGTCATTTCAGGCGCACCTGTCGCTGTTGTTCACGGGACTCAATACGGCGTCTTTGAGTCCTCCGGTTGCCGGACGTGGCTCAGGATTTCGCCCCGTTTCGGGCTGTTTCGCAGCGTTTCCGGGCGTTACCGCGCCACTTCCCACACGCCGTCGCCATGGGCTTTCATCGTTCCCAAGCCGTTGCGCAAGGTCCCCGGCCATTGCGTCAGCCGGCTCACCCGACACCCAACCCAACCCACCCCAACCCATCGAAAGTAGCTCCCATGAAACTGCATCTGCCCCTCCTGAGCGTCGCGGCCGCCGTCGTACTAGCGCTGACGGTGAGCGGCTGCGGCGGTGCAGCCGAAGCCGGACAAGGCGGCCAGCCTGGCAACGAAGTCAAAGAACTTCGGTACCAGGGCTCGGCCAACAACGTGACTTTCCCCGAACTGGCGGCAGACCTCGGATACCTCGGCGACCTGAAACTCGACTGGGTGGGTAACACCACCAGCGGTCCCCAGGACATCCAGTCCGCTGCGACGAACCAGACAGACTTCGGCGGCGCGTTCTCCGGCGCGGTAGTCAAGCTGATCGAGGCCGGAGCCCCCGTCAAGGCTGTGGTCAACTACTACGGTTCGGATGAGAAAACCTTCAGCGGCTACTACGTCAAGGCGGACAGCTCCATCAAGGAACCCCGCGACCTGATCGGAAAAAAGATCGCGGTCAACACCCTTGGCGCCCACCATGAAGCCGTCATCAACAGCTACCTGACCAAGAACGGCCTGAGCCAGGACGAGATCAAGCAGGTCCAGCTGGTTCCTTTGGCCCCCAACGACACGGAAGAAGCAATCCGTCGCGGACAGGTGGATGCGGGCACCCTGGGCGGTGTCCTCCAGGACCGGGCCATTGAGGCCGGCGGCCTGCGGTCCCTGTTCAGCGATGTTGGACTTTTCGGCAACTTCGCCGGCGGCCAGATCGTCCTCCGCAGCGACTTTATTGAAAAAAACCCGAACACCACACGCACCTTCACCACGGGCGTTGCCAAGGCCATCAAGTGGGCTGCGGAAACACCGCGTGATGAAGTCATTGCCCGGTTCACCAAGATCATCGAAAGCCGCGGACGCAACGAAAGCACGGCAAACCTGAAGTTCTGGAAGAGCCCCGGCGTGCCGGATGCAGGCGTGATCCAGGACCAGGACTTCACGCGGTGGGAGGCGTGGCTGAACTCGGCCGGAATCGTCAAGGACAAGCTGACGCCGTCCAAGTACTACACCAACGACTTCAACGATCTCGCCGCTGCGAAGAAGGGATGACCATGACCGCGAAGATCAGCCTCAGGAACGTCAGCAAACAATTTACGGTCCGGGCCTCGAAGTCCACTCCCGCGACGACGCTCACAGCCATCGATTCCCTCAGCCTGGATGTCCGCGACGGCGAATTCCTCACCTTGGTGGGGCCCAGCGGTTCGGGCAAGACCACACTTCTGGACCTGCTTGCCGGGCTTTCCACGCCCACCTCGGGAGAGGTATTGGTGGACGGCAAGGCAGTAACCGGACCGGGCAAGGACCGGGCCGTGGTGTTCCAGCAGTACGCGTTGTTCCCTTGGCGCACGGCCTCGGCCAACGTGTCCATCGGGCTTGAAGGAGCCGGCCCGGATGGCAGGAAACTGAACCGCCGTGAGCGCGCCGCGAAAGCCAGCGAGTACCTGGCGCTGGTGGGCCTGGCGGGCTTCGAGGACCGCTACCCGCACGAGCTGTCCGGCGGTATGAAGCAGCGTGTAGCCATCGCCCGGAGCCTGGCCTACGAGCCGGATGTGCTGCTGATGGATGAGCCGTTCGCAGCCCTGGACGCGCAGACCCGCGAGCAACTCCAGGACGAGCTCCTCAGGATATGGAAGGCCACGGGCAAGACGATCGTGTTCATCACCCACGGCATCGACGAAGCCGTGTACCTCGGCGAGCGCGTTGCCGTGCTCAGCGCCCGCCCGGGACGCCTCAAGGAAATCGTGGACATCGATATCCCGGACCGGGAGGGCGACGAGGACATCCGTTCCCACCCCGCCTTCGTGGAGCACCGCCATCAGGTATGGACCCTGCTGCACGACGAAGTCCGCCGGGCACAGGACGCGGGCCACCGCAAGATCCTGCCCGACGGCAGCGCCCCTGACGAACCCGCCACCATCCCCGAAAGGAGCGCAGCCTGATGACCACCACGCTTACGCAAAAAGAAGCGGCACCCCAGGCCGGCGTCGCGACCGGTGCGAGGACCGCCGTCGCACCTTCCCGCACGCAGGACCCCCACACGGAACGTTCGACGCCGGCAGCCGGCCGGGTCCGGCGGGTCACCGCGGCGCTCGGCTCGGGCTTGTGGAAGTCCGCAGCGATCGTGGCGTTCCTGGCGCTGTGGGAGCTGGGGCCGACGTACCTGGCGAGTCCATCGACGCGGGTGTTCCTGCCTCCGCTGCATGAGGTCCTGCTGGCGTGGGGAAAGCTGTTCGAATCCGGGACCATCCAGGGCCATATCGCGGCCAGCCTGACCCGCTCGGTAGCCGGCTTCGGCGCGGCCCTGGTGGCGGGCGTTTCGCTGGGCCTCCTCATCGCTTGGTACGGACGACTGAACTCGGTGCTGAACCCGTTGCTGGAGCTGTTCAGGAACACGGCAGCGCTGGCCTTGCTGCCGGTGTTCACGCTGCTGCTGGGCATTGGCGAGGAATCCAAGATCAGCATCGTGGCGTACGCTGCGTTCTTCCCGGTCCTCCTGAACACGATCGCCGGTGTGAAGACCGTGGACCCGCTGCTGATCAGGGCTGCACGGTCGTTGGGGCTCAACAGCTTCCAGCTGTTCCAGAAGGTCATCCTGCCCTCTGCCGTTCCCACGATCTTCACGGGCATCCGCATGGCCGGCACCGCGTCCATCCTGGTCCTGATTGCTGCTGAAATGGTGGGCGCCAAGGCTGGTCTGGGCTACCTGATCGTGAACGCGCAGAGCAGCTTCCTGATCCCGGACATGTACGCGGGCATCCTCACGGTGTCCTTGCTGGGACTCGGCGTGAACTTCCTGCTGGTCGGACTTGAACGGCACTTCTCCCGTTGGCGGACCGCCGTGGGCGCCGCAGCTTCCTAGAAACCACCCCCGCGGCATCCGCCGCAACCATCACAACAAGTAAGGAAACAGAACCATGACCGTCATTACGGAAACCAAGCTCGAATTCGCCAAACTCGGTTCACGCATCGGCGCCGAAATCCGCGGGCTGGACATCAGCGGAGACCTCAGCGAGGACACTGTTGCGCAGATCCGGGCAGCGCTCAACGAACACAAGGCGCTGGTGTTCCGGGAGGCGAACATCCTCAGCGATGAGGCACAGGTGAAGTTCGCTTCGCACTTCGGCCCGCTCACCAAGGCGCACCCGACAGTGGCATCGGTGGAGGGCGAAGAGAACGTCCTTCCCGTGGACAGCGAGAACGGCTCGGCCAACAACTGGCACACGGACGTCACTTTCGTGGTCAACCCGCCGCAGGCTTCCACGTTGCGCAGCATCGACCTGCCCGCCTATGGCGGCGAGACCCTGATCGCGTCCTCGGCCGGCGCGTACCAGGACCTCCCCGATGAGCTGCGCACCTTCGCCGATTCCCTGTGGGCCATCCACACCAACGATTACGACTACTCGGTGCCCAAGAACCTGGAACACCAGAACGCCGAGGAACGCCGCAAGGAATTCACCCGGTTGAAGTTCGAGACGGCCCACCCTGTAGTGCGGGTCCACCCTTTGACCGGCGAGCGCGGATTGTTCATTGGGGGCTTCGCGCAACGGCTCAGGATCGTGGGCTTGTCCAACACCGAGTCGAAGGACATCATCCGTCTGCTGCAGGCGTATGTGACACGTCCGGAGAACGTGGTCCGGGTGAATTGGGAGCCGAACCAGGTGGTCCTGTTCGATAACCGCATCACACAGCACTACGCACCGGACAACTACGACGGCCAGCCGCGCAAGCTCAACCGGGTGACCATTGCCGGTGACATCCCGCTCAGCATCGAAGGCAAGCCGAGCCAGGCGCTCCAGGGCGACTCAAGCACGTACTCCGTAGTCGCTCCGGTGACTGCGCCTGCCGTTTCGTAGGGGCCTGTATGTGTTGCTGTTTTAACCCGGCTGAGTCGCAGTCGGGATCGTTCCGAACGCCGGGAACGATCCCGACTGCGACTCAGTCCGGGTTAAGGTCAGTCCGGGTTAGGGGAGGTTGCTTCCGCGCGCCGTTGTCCACAGGCCATACCACTGCGCCCGGGTCATATCCTTGGCCGCGTCGGCGCACGCTCTGATCCGGGCGGGATTGGTCGTTCCAACCACCGGCGAGATGCGGGCCGGGTGTTTCATCAGCCAGGCAAGCAGCACCGATTCAGGGGTTGTGCCGTGCACGCCGGCCAGTTCTTCGAGCATCGTCGCTGTTGCCGACTCAGCCAGGGACAGGTCACCGGACTTCGCACCTGTATAACGCCCCTGGGCCAGGGAACCGTAGGCCTGCAGCTCGATCCCGTGGGACATGCAGTACTCCAAGGTTCCGTGCGGGAAGCTGTAGCCCGCATCCCCGGGATGATTGACCAGCACGGTGCTCTCCAGCCAGTCGCTGCGAAGCAGGCTCATTTCAAGCTGGTTGGCCACGATGGGAGTCTCCAGCGCGTCCTGCAGGAAAGCGATCTGAGCGCCGGACATGTTGGACACACCCAATTGCCGCACCTTGCCTTCGGCCATTAACTGCCCGACGGCGTCAGCTACCTCGCGCGCGTCCATCAAAGGATCCGGCCGGTGAAGGAGCAGGAGGTCCACGTAGTCCGTTTGAAGGCGTTTCAGGCTTTCGTTGACCCGTTCGAGAATCGCTTCACGGCTCAGGTCGTAGTGGGTTTGCAGGCCCCGCTCCCCCAGCCTGATTCCACACTTGGTTTGGAGCGTGATCTTTTCGCGCAGACCCTGCGAACGGGCGAGGACTTCGCCGAACACGGCCTCGGACTTTCCGTTGCGGTAAATGTCCGCGTGGTCGAAAAGGCTTATCCCGATGCCCTGTGCAGCGTCCATCACAGCGGCGGCCTGGTCAATCTCGGCAGCACCGTAGGACGTGCCGTCCCAAGGACCGCCGAGCCCCATGCAGCCATAGATGAGGCGTCCCCGCCCGTTCGCATTGGTCAATGTGGCTCCTTTAGGCCTTGGCAACGATCCAGGCCGTGGTGTCGGACGGCAGCTTTCCGTTGTCCAACGGACCGCTTGCGACGACAAGCTCACCTTCCGGCAGGTCAACGGGCTCCCCGCCGAAGTTCGTGACCGTGTGCCATCCGCCGGGCCGGCTGAAGTGCAGCACCTCGGCGTTGCCGGTCTCCACCCACTCGAGTTCTTCATCCGTTTGCAGTTCACTGCGCAGGCGTAGTGCCCGCCGGTACAGTTCCAGGGTGGAACCCTCGACGCCTTCCTGCTTTGCTACGGCGTAGTCCGCGAACCATTCGGGCTGGGGCAGGTGCGCCTGGCCGGTACCGAAGCCGAAGGAGGAGCCCTCCGCAGTCCACGGCAACGGGACACGGCAACCATCGCGGCCGATCTCCACGCCCGGGTTCCTGAAGAACGACGGGTCCTGGCGTTCGGAGTCGGGGATTTCCGTTACTTCGCGAAGGCCCAGTTCCTCCCCCTGGTACAGGTAAGCGGAGCCCGGAAGCGCAAGCAGCAGGAGCGTCGCGGCGCGGGCGCGACGCAAGCCGAGTTCGACGTCGAGCTCCTCGGCCGGCGCGCCGGCAAGCAGCCAGCCTTTTCCGTCCTGGCCTTTGGGCTCTCCGCCCGTGATGTCCTGCGCCGCGTTGGTTCCCTGCGCCACGGAACCACCCTTGGGCAGGCCGTAGCGTGTGGCGTGCCGGACGACGTCGTGGTTGGAGAAGACCCACGTGGATGAAGCTCCGGACTCCTTGGCGGCCACCAGATTGTCCGTGATGATCTTCTTGAACGACGCGGCATCAAAGTCGGACTGCAGCAGGTCGAAGTTGAATGCCTGGCCGAGACCTTCCGGGCTGGCGTAACGGGCACGGCGGGACTCGTGGACCCAGGCCTCGGCCACAGCGGTGCGCGGCGGGTTGTACTCGTTGAAAAGCTTGCGCCACTCGGCGTACACCTCGTGGACTTCGTCGCGGTCCCAGAACGGGTGGGAACCGTCAATGAAGCCGTCGGTGCCGTGGGCCTTTGCCTCAAGGTCCGCCTTCATGGGCAGCGGCTCGGAAAGGTCTTTGGCCATGCCGTGGGCTACGTCGATGCGGAAACCATCCACGCCGCGGTCCGACCAGAAGCGCAGGGTCTTCAGGAAGTCCTCCCGGATCTCCGGGTTCTCCCAGTTGAAGTCCGGCTGCTCCTTGGCGAAGATGTGCAGGTACCACTGCCCCGGGGTGCCGTCGGGTTCGGTGATCCGTTCCCAGATGGGTCCGCCAAACACCGAGTCCCAGTCCGACGGCGGCAACTCGCCGTTCTCGCCCTTGCCGTCACGGAAGATGTAGCGTTCGCGAGCCGCTGAGCCCTTGGGCGATGCCAGGGCTTCCTTGAACCATTCGTGACGGTCGGAGGAGTGGTTGGGGACGATGTCCACCACGATTTTGATGCCGGCTGCGTGCAGGGCAGCTGCCATCTCGTCGAAGTCCTCGAGCGTCCCGAGCTTCGGGTCCACGTTGCGGTAGTCGTCGACGTCGTATCCGCCGTCGGCGAGCGCTGACGGATAGAACGGGCTCAGCCAGACGGCGTCGATCCCCAGTTCTTTCAGGTAGGGAACCTTGGCCGTGATGCCCTTGATGTCGCCCAGACCGTCTCCGTTCGCGTCATGAAAGCTACGCGGGTAGATCTGGTAGACAGCCGCCTGGCGCCACCAGTTGGGATCGGACATGCGGTCTGCGTCGGTTCGGTGTGCCTGAGTGGCGGAGGTGCTCACGAAACTCCTTTGATTTAGAATCTAAATTTAGCTCCGGGACCAGTATGAAACGCCGGTCGCGGAAGGTCAATATTTGGTCTAGCCCTTGACGGCGCCTTGGGTGACACCGGCCATGACCCACCTCTGCGTGAAAAGGTAGGCAATGATTGCCGGTGCCATCGCCATCAGGTACGAGGCAAAAGACACGTGGTAGTTGTTGCTGAATTGGGTCTGGAACAGGTTTTGCCGGACCGGAAGCGTCTGCAGCGCCGGATCCGAAATGATCAGCGACGGCATCATGAAGTCATTCCACGCATAGAGGAAGGCAAAGATCCCTACTGTGGCGCTCATGGGTGCCAGGAGCGGGAAGATCAGCTTCCAAAAGGTCTGCCACGTGGTGGCTCCGTCAATCCTGGCGCTCTCTTCAAGTTCCATGGGGATTGAACGCAGAAACGCCGTGAAGAGCAGCACGCTGAAGCTCAGCTGGAACATGGTCGCCAAGAGGATGACGCCGAAAGGGTTGTCCAGTCCGAGGCGGCCCGTGAGTTGGATCTGCGGGAGGGCAACTACCGGGAACGGAATGAACATGGCACCCAGCAGGTAGAAGAACGAGTACCTGAAGAACCGGCGTTCCCAGTTGCGCACGATTGCATATGAGGCAAAGGCAGCTAGGACGATGGTGGCCACGACGGTCCCCGCCGTGACCAGCAACGACATCGCAGCGCCCACCGGGAAATTCGTCAAGGTCCATGCCTGGACGAACCCGTCAATGCTGAACGGTGCGGGAAGGGAAAATGCGTTGCCGTCCACTGCCTGACCCTGGGTCTTGAAGGCCATTGAGATCGTCACATACAGGGGCAGCAGGACAGTCACCGCACACAGCACAAGGATGGTGGTTGCCGGCCAGTTGACGCGCTCCGGGGACGGAGCAGCTTTCTTCCGCCGGTCGGTCCGGGTACCGGTCCCGCGTTGGGTGTCATCAATGGTGAGGGTGGCTTGAGTGGTCATCAGAGTGCGTTCCGTCCGCGAGTCAGCGAAAGCTGAAGGAGAGAGATCAGGATGGCGACCACGAAGAAGATCGTGGCGTTGGCCATTTGGTAGGCGTAGTCCCCGCCGTTGAAGCCCGCAATCACTGTCATGGCGATGCTTCTGGTGGAGGTTCCCGGGCCACCGTTCGTCAGCCCCACAATGATGTCGAAGGCGTTCAGGAAGCCCTTGAAACCGAGGATGACGTTGATTACCACATAGCCGGCAACGAGTGGAAGCGTGATCCTTGTCAGCTGCTGGAACTTTCCGGCACCATCGATCTCGGCGGCCTCGTAGACATCCCCCGGCACGGCCACCAGCCCCGCGATGTAGATCAGCAATGCTCCCGGAACGGCCTGCCAGGCAGTCACCAGCACCACCGCGATCCATGCGAGGTCCGGGTTGGCCAGCAGGCTGTTTTCCAACCACGGGATTCCTGCCGCAGCGCCGGCCGCGGGCAGGGAATTCGAGAACAGGAAGTTGAAGACGTAAGCGATGATGATGCCGGAGACCACCATCGGAATAACGAAGACCGTCCGCAGTGCTGTCTTCATCCGGATGCGCGCGGTCAGTCCCACAGCCAGCAGGAAGGCGACCAGGTTGACGGCGATTACCGTGACGATCGAAAAACCGAACGTGAACAGGTAGCTCTGCAGGATGGCAGGATCACTGAAGATCGCGATGTAGTTGGTGAGGCCGACGAAGTCCCAGTCCCCGATTCCGATGGAGTCGGTGAAGCTGAAGAAGATGCCGATAATGCCGGGAACCGTGATGGCCAGGGTGAACAGGACCAGGCTCGGCACCAGGAAGAAGTAGAAGATGGGTTCCACCCGGCGCTTGCTCCGCAGTGCGGGGCCGGCCTTTTGCCGGCGGGCTTGCCCTTGGCCGGACGTGGTGGATGTGGATGACGTGGTCATGCTGGACATGTGTCTGACTCCCTGGAATCTGCACTACTGGCGGAACGCCAGCCGCGCCCAATCTGCGTCGAGTGTGCGGAGGGTGGATGCAGGGGATGCGCCGAAGACGATTGCCTGCGTGTAGTTCATGATGGGGATGGTGCGCGGAACCAGCACCGATGGGCCTTGGTACACGCGGGACTGCGCGTAGTACTCCACCATTCCCGCAACCCGGGGGTCGGTGGCCTTGGCGGAATCCTTGGTGGGCGCAAAGCCCAGCTGCGATGCGTTGTAGGAGTCGATTACTTCAGGACGGTAAAGGTACTCCAGGAAGTCGCGCGCGGCTTCCTTGTGCTGTGACGCTTCCGGGATCCAGGCCGCAAGGTCGACGTTGACGCGGACGCGCAGATCCTGGGGGTCCTCGGTCATCGGCAAGGGGAACGTACCCAGGTCCATGCCGGGGGCCGTCTTGGCAATTTCACTGAACGCCCAGGGGCCCTGCAGGTACATGGCCGCCTTGCCTTGGGAGAACGCGAGGTTGCCGTCCCCGTACGCCCGGCTCGCGGCATCCTTGTTGACGTAGTTCTGCGCCAGCGTCAGCATCTTCCCCACGGGCTGGTCAAAGTCCTTTTGGAAGGACGCCGATGAATCCGGCCCCACCCGGGTGCCTTCGGCGTCGAGCTTCTTGAAGAAGTCAAGGGTGTCCACTTGGCCGCCCACCGAGTAGTCGAACCATCCTTGCGCAATCGTCCAGTCGTCCTTCCACGTGGCGTAGAAGGGGGTGACGCCCGCTGCCTTCAGGGCATCACACGCTGCGATCAGTTCGCTCCAGGTCCTGGGCACGGCGATGTCGTGCGCTGCGAAGATCTCCTTGTTGTAGATCACCGAGGACGCCATGACCGAGTACGGCAATGCACTGGTGCGGCCGGGATAGGAACCGTACTGGTCCATAAGCGGCTGGAGGTCCCCACGGATACGGCCGGCAGCTTCAGTGCCGGACAAGTCACTGAGTGCTCCCCTTTGCACGAAGCGGGAAGTCTCCATGTTGTAATTCGCCAAGGCCACGTCCGGCGGGTTGCCCCTGACGAAACTGGCCGAAACGACGTCAACGCCAGAGGTGTCCAGTACTACCTCGGTTTTGTCCTGGGAGGCGTTGTAGTCTGCGACGAGCTTGGTCATGAAGCCGATGGCCTCCCGCTTGCTGAAGGTGAAGCGGATGGTCTCCTTGCCTGGTGCCCCGGTACAGCCCGAGAGGAGACCGGCCAGGAGGGCCAACCCCAAAACCATCGCCGCCAGGCGTTTCCTGCGCGTTGCTTTCACAGACTCCGTAGTCCTTTCGTCGCGGGAACTCCGGATGGCTTCCATGCCATGGCGGAGTGGCCGGCCGCGGCCTCGTCCCCAACTTTTGATAGGTGATAAATTTATAACCCATCGATAATGTTGGGTGATGGGCGCCACAGCGTCAAGTGGTGGACGAAATGTGTTGTCATCTAAATTTATGCACTAAATTTAGATACACCGTCCCGTCACTCCGATGGGCGGCTTCCTCATCCATCGGGAGTCGGAATGCTGACCGGAACTGCTCCGTCCACCCAACTCGTCCGCCGGGTCAATGCCGGCGCGATGCTCAAGGCCATGCGCGGCGCCGGAGTGGTGACAGGCACGGAACTGATGGCGTCCACCGGACTCTCCCGCGCCACGGTCATCTCCATCTGCGACGAACTGGTCAGGCTCGGGTGGCTCCAGGAACTGGAGAACCAGCGGGGAGCCGGGGAATACGTCAAAGGCAGGCCGGCCCGACGCTTCGTTTTCGACGACAGCGCGGCCACCGTGATCGGAATCGACATCGGCGCCAACAAGATCACCGCGATCGTGGCTGACATGGCCGGCACTCCACTCTCCCAAGTCACTATGTCCTTCCGGACGGACACCGTGGGCGCCGATGAGCGTGCCGATGTCCTGGACAAGATCGCAGCAGACGCGTTGGAGAAGGCGGGCGCGACAGCGGACTCCGTACTGGCCGTTTCCGTCGGAGTTGCTGCCCCGGTCAGCCGTGACGGGGAAGTCCTGACCGCCCAGGAATTCTGGAAGTCCTTCGATGTCCGCGGGATCATCTCCGAGCGGCATGGATGGAAAGTACTTCTGGAAAACGATGCCAACCTGGCCGCGTTGGCCGAGCGATGGCAGGGCACAGCCCAAGGCGTGGACAACCTGGTGGTCATGCTGGCCGGCGACCGGCTGGGTTCCGGCATCCTTGAGTCCGGCCGCTTGCTGCACGGCCAGCGTGGCGGATTCGGGGAGCTCGGGTTCCTCGAAAACGTAGACGGCGTCGGCGACACCTACGGAATAGCCCACTACGCAGTGCTCTGGGGACAGGAGGCCCTTGAATCGCCGGGGGACAACTCGGTACTGGGCGAACTCTGCGGCCACGATCCCGCCGCACTGACCGCTGAAATGGTCTTTAAGGCAGCAGCCGACGGCGACCACGCCGCTTTGAAGGCCCTGGAGCGCGTGGCAGGGCGCATGGCCCGGGTGATCGGTTCCATCGCCACGTTGGTCAACCCTGAGCTGGTGGTCATTGCAGGCGGCGTGGCACCCTCGGCCCAAGCTTTGCTTCCTGGCATTGCGAAGCAGCTGCCGGACTTCACCTTCACTCCCCCGCGGCTGGCTGCCTCGGTCCTGGGCGACGGGATCGTGTCGCTTGGCGCGATCCGCCACGCCCTGGACTATGTAGAGGAACACGCCCTGGACCTTTACCCGGCGTCCTTACCGAAACACCCGGCGTCGAAACACTAAGCGTCGACACATAAAGCGCCGAAAAACAGAGTGGCCGATTAGTCCGGCATCGACATGGTGCGCAGGTCCAGCTGACGCAGGACTCTGTCCGCGACCTCGGGGTCGGTCCCCAATTCGTTGCGGGCTGCCACCACTTCCTGGCGTGCCGCATCGAGGGCAATGGTCTGCACGGCGATGGACAGTTCGCGTCCCCGCTTGCGCTTTTCGGCCGCCGATTCATTCCGCAAGGTGCCGTCCAGCAGTTCGGCGTGGAGACGCCGCATCTTCTCCTTGATCAAGGCAACCTTCTCCGGCGGAAGTTCCTTCATGAGATCGTGCTCCTTGAGGGCGGCAACTGCGGCAGACTGGGCCCGCTTGGCCAGCTCCTTGGCTGCGTCCTTTTCATGGGAGCCGTCCTCCGTGGCGTCCAGAACCCGCATCAGCCATGGGAGGGTTAGCCCGGGAAGAACCAGGGTGGCCAGAAGTACGGCGCAGGAAATGACCAGGATCTCGTGCCGGGCGGGGAAATCGCTGCCGTCAGGCAACGTCAGCGGCAGTGCCAACGCAAGCGCCAACGTGGCAAGCCCGCGCATTCCGCACCAGGTCAGGATCAGCACCTCCTTGGGCGAGGTGGGCTGCAGGAGGTTGCGCCGCCGTCGGGCCGTCAGGGCAAGCAGCCCAAGCCATAGGTACCGCACCACGAAAACAAGAACGCAGATGACAACCGCCATCCCGATCATCCCGAAGATGGCTGTTCCTTCGTCCCGGATGACCTGGCGGATTTCCAGCCCCACCAGGCCGAAGGCAAGGCCCGTGGCGAGCAGCTCCACCACGTCCCAGAACGCCGTCCTGGTGACGCGCTCAGCGGCATCCTGCGGACGCGCATGGCGCTGCAGTTCCAAAGCGGTGACGACGACGGCCACCACACCTGAGGCGTGGAGCTCTTCGGCGAGGATGTACGCCGCAAAAGGAACCACCAAGGTCACGGCGCTGCGGGCCACCATGGACGTCACCAGCTTGGTGATGAACCGGGTCAGCAAGCCCATGGCAATGCCGATCACCACAGCCAGTGCCGCGCCCAGCACGAACTGGGGGATCACCTCCGGGCCCACTTCCTTGCCGGACATCGTGGCGGCCACGGCGGCCTGGAAGATCACGATGGCCGCGGCATCGTTGAAGAGGCCTTCGCTTTGCAGGACCGTCACGAGCCGGCGCGGCATATGCACCCGCCCGGCCACGGACTCCACCGCCACGGGATCGGGGGGCGCCACCATGGCACCCAAGGCGATCGCAGCAGGGATCCCAATGCCCGGAATCATGAGCCAGGCAGCACCGGCCACCGCAGCCGTGGAGACCACCACCAGGGCAACTGCCAGCAGCAGCAGTGTCCGCCAGCGCACCCGGAACACCGCCCACGAACTCTTCTGCGCCGTGGCGAACAGCAACGGAGGAAGGAAGATCGGCAGGATCAGTTCCGGCGAAATCTCAAACTCGGGGAAGCCCGGAATGAAGGTGAGCGCGACCGCAAGGAGCAGCATCAGGACCGGATAAGGAAGCCGGAGCCGGTCCCCCAGGCCAACAGCAACCACCGTTGCAAGCAGCAATCCGACTATGAGCGCCAGCTGATCCATGTTCCTGCTTCCCCGGATGGTGTAAGGCCCTTCCCCGGGCAACACCGGAAAAGTTCCCTACCAACATATCCCGAGGCACAGGCCTTCCCCCGACCGCAGCCCACCCATGAGGGGAACCGGTCCGGGTGTCAGTCCTTGGTGAGGGCGTCCACCACGTCCTCGGTCCCGTCCTTGAACGGGATGGTACGTCCAACGGTCCCGGGCAGTTCCAGGACGGCCGCAGCGACGAGCGCAACATTAGCCCGGGAGGTCCCGGTGCCCCCGCCCGGGTTTTCCGGGTTCAGCTCGATCAGGCCAGTGGCGGGGTCGTCCGTCAGGGTGCCAGGGCCCAAAACAGTCCAGTCCAGCTCGGTGCCGCGCAGGTAGTCATCGGCCGCGGCCTTGGACTCCGCGTAGGCGAAGAAGGGGTTCTCCGGAGGGACCCCGTGATCCTTGGAAGCACCGAGGTAGGAAACCATGACATACCTTTGGACGTCCGCTTCTGCCGCGGCGACCATGGAACGGATGGCAGCGTCCCGGTCCACGGCGTATGTCCTGGCAGGATTGCCTCCGCCTGCGCCTGCGGACCAGACCACGGCGTCATGGCCCCGGAGCGCTTGGGCGAGTTCCGCCGTCGTCGAATTTTCAACGTCGAGCACCTCGGCAGAGGCGCCCGTCTCCGTGACATCCGCCACGTGGTCGGGATTGCGGATGAACGACGTGACGTCGTGACCTTCACCACTAAGAATCCGGGACAGATGCAGGGCCACTTTCCCGTGGCCGCCAATAATCGCGATTCGGCTCATGGACCCATTGTGTCCCATAAACGAAAAACCCCGCAGACAACATCTGCGGGGTCTTGCTCTGTAGCGGTGGGGAGGCTCGATCTCCCGACCTCACGATTATGAGTCGTGCGCTCTAACCAACTGAGCTACACCGCCACGAATGAGAAAAACCTGTGTCAAGCCGGTCAAAACCGCCTTGACACAGGCCCTCATCCAGAGCCCCCCACCGGAATCGATCCGGTGACCTCGTTCTTACCAAGAACGCGCTCTACCACTGAGCTAGGGGGGCAACGAGTAAATACTCTACCGGACGTTTTCAGAAGCTACAAATCGGCGAATCGACGGGGAAAAACGGCGTCGACACAATTTGCAAAGACGCACTTTTGCTGATCTACAAACGGAGAAAATCAGGGCAGGCGCAGCACTTGGCCCGGGTAGATCTGGTCGGGATTGGGCACCGTGTCCGCATTGCTTGCGATCAAGGCACCAAGGTCCACTCCGAACTGCGCAGCGATCCCGCTCATGGTGTCCCCCTGCTCCACCACGACTTCGGTGACACGCGGCGCCACCGGCCCTGGCTGTCCTGTCCCTGCTGCGGCCTCAGCGGCCGCCTCCTGCGCCTGTGGCTGCACTTCCGGGGCATCGGGTTCCAGTCCCTCCTGGGAGGCCTCCTCTGCGGCTGCAGCGTCCGCTGCTGCCTGCTGCTGCGCAGCTTGGGCTGCCGCGGCTTCGGCTGCGGCAGTGTCCGATGCTGAAACCTCGACGGCGGCGGCGTCCTCCGCGGCCTGGGTCACGGCAGTCTGGTCCTCCTGGGGCGCGGCAGCGACGCTGTCCACAGGAACGCTGTCCGTATGCTGCCTGTCGTCGGGCTCTTTGTCCCTCTGTCCTGGGGCCGGCTGGCCTCGGTCCGCGTGTTCCTTGTCCCCGAAGCCAAGGTTCTTCTTCAAGTTATCCAGCAATCCCATGGAGCACTCCCCTGTTCTGCGCGGTTCAGTCTGTGCCTCGATCGTACGGCCGGTGTCAGCCGGGCGGAACCCGGTCCTGCCCGATATCCCGCTGCACAACGCGAAGGGTCGGGCGAACAAGATCGGTACTGGCCCGTTAAATGCCTCAGGGGGCCGGCTCGAAAGCCGGCCCCCTGAAGGGAACTACCTAATATTTACTACCGGGCTGGTGTTTACCACTTGCCCTTGCGGTTGAAGTCGCGGTTGCTGCCTTCGCCACCCGTGCGGGGCTTGCGGGCACCGTCACCGTGACCACCGAAGCGTGAGCCGCTGGCCTGGCCGCGGTCGCGGTCGCCGTAGCTGCCTGCCGTGCGCTCGGTGCGGTCGCTGTAGGAGCGGCCGCCACGGTCAGCGGAGGAACGCTCGCCGTCGGACTTGCGGAATTCCTTCTTGAATCCGCCGTTGCCCTTGAAGTTGCCGCCTCCGCGGTTTTCACGGTCGCCGTAGCCGCCGCGTCCGCCACCGGAGTAGCCGCCACGCTCGCTGTTGGGCCTGCGGCCGTTGTCCAGCTCAAGGTGGATCAGCTCGCCACCGATGCGGGTGCGGGACAGTGCGCGCAACTGCTCGGGGCTCAGGTCTGCCGGGAGCTCCACCAGGGAGTGGTCCGAGCGGATGTCGATGCCACCGATCTGTGCGGAGGAAATGCCGCCTTCGTTGGCAATGGCACCCACGATGGAACCCGGCATGACGCGCTGGCGGCGTCCGACGGCGATCCGGTAGGTTGCGTTGCCCTCGGTGAGCGCACGGGTCGGGCCACGGGAACCGAAGCCGTCCTTGGAGCGCTCGCGCTTCTGGTACTCCGGAGCTGCGGGCAGTTCCTTGACCAGCAAGGGCTGTCCACCCTGCGCCATGACGGCCAGGGCGGCTGCGATCTCCGAAGCCGGAACGTTGTGCTCTTCCTCGTAGGAGGCGATGAGGTCGCGGAACGCAGCAACATCCTCGGACGCGAGCGTCTCGGTGATGCGCTCGGCGAACTTGCCCAGGCGAAGCGTGTTCACGGTCTCCGCGGTCGGCAGGTGCATCTGCTCCACCGGCTGGCGGGTGGCCTTTTCGATGGAACGCAGCAAGTACTTCTCACGCGGCGTCATGAAGAGGATCGCGTCACCGGAACGGCCTGCACGGCCGGTGCGGCCGATGCGGTGCACGTAGGACTCGGTGTCGTGGGGGATGTCGTAGTTGATGACGTGGCTGATGCGCTCAACGTCAAGGCCACGGGCCGCGACGTCGGTAGCTACCAGGATGTCGATACGGCCTTCCTTGAGCGCGTCAACAGTGCGTTCGCGCTGCTGCTGCGGGATGTCGCCGTTGATGGCGGCAGCCTGGAAGCCACGGGACTTCAGCTTGTCGGCGAGGTCCTCGGTAGCCATCTTGGTGCGCACGAAGGCGATGACGCCGTCGAAGTCTTCAACCTCAAGGATGCGGGTCAGGGCGTCCAGCTTGTGCGGGCCCATGACCTGGAGGTAACGCTGCTTGGTGTTGGCACCCGTGGTGGTCTTCGACTTCACGGAGATTTCGGCAGGGTTGTTCAGGTACTGCTTGGACATGCGGCGGATCTGGCCCGGCATGGTGGCAGAGAACAGGGCAACCTGGCGGCTCTCCGGGGTCTGCTGGAAGATCTGCTCCACGTCATCGGCGAAGCCCATGCGCAGCATTTCGTCAGCTTCGTCAAGAACGAGGTACTGAAGCTCGGAGAGGTCCAGCGAACCCTTGGCGATGTGGTCGATCACGCGGCCGGGGGTACCGACAACAACCTGGGCACCGCGGCGCAGGCCGGCGAGCTGGGGGCCGTAAGCCGAGCCACCGTACACCGGGAGGACCGTGAAGTCATCAATGTGCTTGGCGTAGGAAGTGAACGCCTCGGCAACCTGCAGGGCCAGTTCACGCGTAGGAGCCAGGACCAGGGCCTGGGTCTTGCGGGACGGGCCGTTGAGGTCGTGGAGTTCGGCCAGGCGGGAAAGGGCAGGAACAGCGAAAGCTGCGGTCTTGCCGGTACCGGTCTGGGCGAGACCGACGACGTCGCGGCCTTCAAGCAGCAGGGGGATGGTGGCTGCCTGGATGGGGGACGGCTTTTCGTAGCCGACATCCTGCAGGGCGGCCAGAACGCGGCCATCGATGCCAAGATCGACGAACTTAACGCCTTCTTCTTCCTCTTCTTCTGCCTTGGGGGCAGGAGCTTCGGTCTCTTCTGCCTTGGGGGCAGGAGCTTCGGTGAAGGCGGGGGCTGCAGACTCAGCTGCGGCAGTCTCGACGGGGGCAGCGGCAGCAGCCGGTGCTTCAGCTTCGGCGGGTGCGGTGACCTCTGCTGTTTCAGCGGAGTCGGTGTTCCGTGCGTCGAAGTTTTCGTTGAGATTTTCGGTCATAGGGGGAAATTCCTCATCCATAGGGCAGTCGGCGCGGCCCGGTTGGGCTTGGCCGCATTACTCGTCGCAAAAGCAGGCAAGGTGCCCTGCTTTCGCAAGAAGTCCGGCGCTATCGCAATCCCATGGCAGGACTTCCCGCTGCATCTCTTGGCTGCTATCCCAGCAGTCTGTACAGCGTTTTCTTTAGCCGGCTCTCCCTATGAAAATGCCCGCACACATTTGCGGGCCCCAACACTTACCAGTCCTGCCTCAAGAATTGGGCAGGATAAAGGGATTTCCGGAGTGGGGGATATTTCAAGTGTAGGGCACAGGGTGGCCCCACCGCGACTTAAGACCCCGCGATGGCCGGGTGAGCTTGTTCACACCCGACCTCCGGAGCTGCTAGAGTCCGCTCCTCCGCAGCACTTTTTCGAACTCGGGGCGGTAATCCTCCTGCAAACGGATCTCCCCGTCCGCCTCCGCATCAAGCAGGGTCTGGACCAGTTCCGGAGTCGGATCGCTGAACCACTGGCCAACGGTGATGCCGTGCTTGGGAATGAACGTGCGGTGGATATGGTCCCCCGCTGAGATGCTTCCCGTCTTGACCACCCGCAGGTAGGTGCCCACCCGCCCGGCCTCGGAAAAGCGCTTGACCCACGTTGGTTCCCCCAAAACGCGTTGGAAGGTGGCGCAGGGTGTGCGGGGAGAGGTCACTTCAAGTTCCACATCCAGTCCGACCTTCCACCTTTCGCCGATCACAGCACCCGTGGTCTCAATGCCGGATACACGCAGGTTCTCGCCAAAGATTCCCGCGGGAAGGTCCCGCTGCAACTCGCCGGACCAGTAATCGGCGTCCTCCTGCGAGTAGGCATAAATGGCCTGGTCTTCCCCACCGTGATGCAGACGGCTGGCCTGCACGTCCCCATGGATACCCAGCTTGTGGACCTTGACCGGTCCCTCGATGGGACGTTTGTCGATGGCGGTGACGCCCACGCTTCCCAGGGGATCGGGAAGCAGTTGATGGACGCGGCAAACGGCAAGGACGGAAGCGGTGTTCATGGGCACCAGTCTACGGATGGGCGGGCAGGGGATTAAGGATCAAAACGGTAGCCCATCCCCGCTTCCGTATGCAGGTGGCGGGGTTCAGCGGGGTCCCGTTCCAGCTTGCGCCTCAGCTGGGCGATGTAGACCCGCAGATACTGGGTTTCCTTGGCATAGGCCTGCCCCCAGACCTGGGTGAGGATCTGCTGCTGGCTGACCAGCTTGCCCTTGTTCCGGACCAGCAGCTCGAGGATGTTCCACTCAGTGGGGGTCAGCCGGACTTCGGCCCCGTCCTTCACTATCCGCTTGCCGGCCAGGTCCACCACGAAATCGGCGGTGGCCAACGTTGGCTCTTCGGCTCCGGTGACCACACGACGCGACGCCACCCGGAGCCGGGCAAGAAGCTCATCCAAACCGAAGGGCTTGGTCACGTAGTCGTCCGCACCGGCGTCGAGCGCCTCCACTTTGTCCTCCGAAGCGTGCCGGGCCGACAAAACGATAATGGGCATGTTGCTCCAGCCGCGGATGCGGCGGATGATCTCCACGCCATCGATGTCCGGCAAGCCAAGGTCCAGCACCACGATGTTGACCGGATGCTTCGCGGCCGCACTTAGCGCGTCGGCTCCGTTGCCCACTGTCAGGGCCTGGTATCCGTGGGCTTGGAGGGTGACCTGCATGGCCCGGGCAATGCGGGCCTCGTCCTCAACGATCAACACCAGCGTCACAGCGGATCACCTGCCCACAGCGGCAAGGTGACAACCATGGTCAAGCCGCCACCCGGCGTCGGCTCCGCCGCGAGCCTGCCGCCCATGGCCTCGCTGAAGCCCTTCGCCACGGCAAGCCCCAAACCGATTCCGCCGCCGGTCCCTGTTCCTCCCACGGGCGCGCCCGCAGACGAATCACCAAAGCGCTGGAACGGCTGGAACATGGTGAGGACCTCCTCGTGGCCCACACCCTTCCCGTGGTCCGTGATCCGCAGTTCGCTGGCGGGCTGCTCCCCCAAGGTGATGCCTTCGCCGGTCCTGGCCGTCAGCACTACATCCGAGTCGGGGGCGTACTTCATGGCGTTCTCCACAATATTGGCGACAACCCGCTCCAGCATCCCTGCGTCCGCCTGGACGGGCGGCAGGTTGGGTGGCAGTTCGTTGCGCAGCCGCTCGTGCGGCACGCCCCGCAACGCGTCCGGCAGCACATCCGCCCACAAAATCCCGCTCAACAATGGATTTACTGCGTCGGCAGTAATGCGGGACATGTCCAGGAGGTTGTCCACCAGGTGGTCCAGGCGGTCCGCATAATCCTCGATGGTCTCCAACAGCTCCCGCTCGACTTCCCGGGGAAACGTCACATCCTCCTGCCGGAGACTGCTGACAGCGAGCTTGATTCCGGCCAAGGGAGTCCTCAAATCGTGGGACACCGCCCGGAGGATGGACGTCCTCATCTTGTTGCCCTCGGACAGCCGGATGTTGTCCCTCCTGCTCTTCACCAACTGCTGCCGCTCCCGCACCGCCACCACGAACGCGCCGAACGCCACCAGCATCCGCTGATGCTGCGGAGACAAGGGCCCTCCGCGCAGCAGCAACGTGTAATGCGGATCGACGACGGCGGCGTGGTCGGCAGCGGCATGCGTCACCGGCGGATTGGGGCCGGCGGTGGCGAGGACCCGCCATTCGGCAGGGGCGCCTCGGGCGGCGGTGGCCGTCGAGCCGAGGAGCGTCACGGCATCCATGCCGAGATTGCCGCGTACTTTCTCCAGGAAGGTCTCCAGGCTCCCATCCGAGCTCAGTATCCGGAGGGCAAGTTCACTCAATGCCGTGGCCTCCGCCCCTGACCTTGCCGCTTCCTGCGCCCGGCGGCTGGCCAGGCCCACGGCCAAGGCCACTCCGCAGGCTACGGCCAGGAAGACCACCAAGGTGAACAACGTGGTGGGATCCGCAATGGACAACGAACCAACAGGGTCTGCGGAGAAGTAGTTAAGGAGGAAGCTGCCCAGGACCGCTGCCACCACGGCCGGCCAGAGACCCCCAATGGCCGCTACCGCCACAGCCACAGCCAGTTGGAGAAGCATGATCATGGCGAAGTTGCGGAAATTAAGGACAGTAACCGCCAGTTCCACCGCGGGCGGCAACAGAAGCGCCAGGACCAGTCCTGCCGTTACCCGTCCACGGCCGATTCCGCGCACGGTGGGAAACCTCAGCAGCGCGCCGTCATCGCCGTTGCCCTGAGCCTCAGTTCCCGCCATGGCTACATCCTTACACGGTTCCAAAGGTGGGTACTTCTCCCCACTTTCCGCCGGGGTGAGTGCCTGCGGCGTTCGCAAGGACTAGGCTTGCTCTGAGCATTCCGGTCCCGGCGTGGCGCCGGGCACACCACGGTCTATCCAGGGGGATACACATGGACCCGAAAGACAGCCCTGACGCGGCCGGCAACAAAGGCAGCGGCGGGGACAACAACGATGCCTTCAACGCGGCCAACAACCCTCCCAAGCCGCCGCCATGGCAGGTCCCGAAGCCGGAACTCCATCCTGAGCTCTTCACCCCTGTCGAAGACGGTCCGGAAGAGGGCGGAAAGCCGGCAAAGAACAAGCCGGCAAGGAACAAGAAGGTACCAGCCGGGGCAACAGCTGCCAGCGGCGCAGCAGGCCAACCCCAGCCGGGGCAACCCCTCCCCGTCGTGGACCCGTTCGAACGCGAACGCGAACGTGATGCCGCCGCCGCAGCCAAGAAGAAGAAGCGTTCCCAGCGCCGCACCGTCGTGGTGGGCTTGGGCGTGACGGCCCTGCTGGCTGGAACCATCACCGCCATCGTCGCCTCCAACGAGCAGGAAGCTGACTACGCCCAGGTCTGTTTCAACGAAGAAACCGGCGAGCGCGTCGACGATGACCAGTGCAACAACAGCAGCTCCGCAGGCCGGAGCTCCGGGGTTTATGCCTGGTACTTCTACTCGCGCGGTGCCAGTGTGCCCGCCGTCGGCCAGAACCGCAGCTCCTACCCGACCGCCACCAAGACGGTGCCCCAGGGAGCCAAGTCCTCCACGGGATACAGCACCAAGGGCGGCACGGTCAGTCGTGGTGGCTTCGGCAGCAGTTCCAAAAGCGGCGGAAGCTCGGGAGGCTAGGCGTGCGTCGACTGCACTCCGCGCCCAGGCCGGACTGGAAGCAAAAGATCGAAGAACAGGGCCTGGTTTTCTCCACCACCACCATGCCCGATGGCCGCAAGATCGAGTACTGGAACGAATCGGCCTACTACGAGTTCACCATGGACGAGGTGGAAACCCTCGAGAAGACCGCCGAGGACATGCACCTCATGTGCCTGGAGGCAGCGAAGTACCTTGCCAGCGGCGCCATGGGCGACATCGGCATCGGGCGCCAGGCGCTGGAGCTTGCCGCCGAGTCGCTCCAAGCCGGGGACATGGACATCTACGGCCGCTTCGACTTCATTTATGACGGCAAAGGCGGCCCGGCGAAAATGCTGGAGTACAACGCCGACACCCCCACCGGACTGATCGAAGCGTCGGTTGCCCAGTGGTTCTGGTTGCAGGATGTCTTCCCGGAGAAGGATCAATGGAACGGCATCCACGAAGCCCTGATCCGACAGTGGAAGAAATTGCAGTTCCGCACCGGCATGAGCACCCTGCATGTTGCCCATTCCGAAGCCGAGGAGTCCGGCGAGGACTGGATGACGGCTGCCTACATGCGCGATGTGGCCAGCCAGGGCGGCTGGACCACCATCGGTATCAACATGTCCGACATCGGCTGGGATCCCAACCTGAACCGGTTCGTGGACCTGGACAATTTCATGATCAGCACCATGTTCAAGCTGTACCCGTGGGAACTGATGATGAAGGAGCCTTTCGGGCACCGCCTTTTGCAGCGCGCCCACAACCCGCGCTGGGTGGAACCGGCATGGAAAATGCTGCTGTCCAACAAAGCCCTGCTGGCCGCCCTGTGGCACCTCTACCCGAACCATGAAAACCTGTTGCCCGCCTACTTGGGAGACCCCGGACCGCTGAAGGAATGGGTGGCCAAGCCACTTCACGGACGCGAGGGAGACAACATTCGGATCCACGCACCCGGCATCGACATCTCCCAGCCCGGCGGATATGGCAGGGAAGGCTGGTGCTACCAGCAGTACCATCCGCTCCCCGACTACGACGGAAACCACCCGGTCCTGGGCCTGTGGGTGGTGGACGGCGAGTCTGTAGGGTGTGGAATCCGCGAGTCGGACGGGCCCATCACGGACTACTTCTGCCGCTTTGTTCCCAACACCATCGACTCCCCCGCGCCTGTCGCGCCCCCTGCTACTTCCTATGGAGCTGCACTATGAGCACTGAAACCTCGACGCCGGGTGGCGGCACGGCGGGCGGCGACCGTACCGCCGTCGTACCTTCCAAAGGCCTCCACGCAGGGATCCTGGACCTGGGTGACTCCGTCATGCTGGGGCTGGCGTCCACCGCGCCTGTGTACTCGCTGGCGGCCACGCTGGGACTCATCGTTGCTGTCAACGGTAACTACACACCGTTGATCCTGGTCCTCGGATTCATTCCCGTCCTGTTCATTGCCTATGCCTTCCGCGAGCTCAACAGCGCCATGCCGGACTGTGGAACAACGTTCTTCTGGGCCCGCAAAGCGTTTGGTCCGTGGGCCGGCTGGCTGGGAGGTTGGGGCGTGGCCCTGGCCGGGATCGTGGTGCTGGCAAATCTTGCCCAGATCGCCGGGAAGTACCTCTGGCTGCTGGTAGGGGATGGTTCATTGGCGGAGAACAAGTGGCTGGTGACCGCGACCGGAGTGCTGTTCATCGTGTTCATGACCTACGTGAACCACCGCGGCATCAGGCTGGGCGAACACGTCCAGAGGACACTGACTTACATCCAGTACATCTCGCTGGGCATCTTCGCGGTCGCGATCATTTTCCGGATCGCAGGCGGCGCGCCCGAGGGGCAGGCGTTCGACTTTGAATGGTTCAACCCCGCTGGGGCGTTCGCCGATCCCGGTGCCGTGGTCCACGGCGCCTTGCTGGCGTTGTTCATTTACTGGGGTTGGGACACCTGCCTCGCCCTGAACGAAGAAACCGAGAACCCGGCCAAGACTCCCGGGCGCGGTGCCGTGATCTCTGCTTCCGTGCTGGTGGCGATCTACGTTTCCGTCGCCCTGCTGGTGATGATGTACGCGACCATTGGAACCGACGGCATCGGCCTGGGCAACGAAGCAAACCAGGACGACGTCTTCCTGACCATGAAGGATGTCGTTCTCGGCCCCTGGGGCTGGCTGATAGTCGTCGCCGTCCTGGCGTCCGTCCTGTCCTCCACGCAGACCACCATCCTGCCGACGGCGCGCGGCACACTGTCCATGGGCGTGCACGGTGCCCTCCCTGCACGCTTCGGCAAGGTCCACGAGCGCTTCATGACGCCGGGCTTCTCCACCCAGGTGATGGGCGCGGTGGCCGTGGTCTACTACGTGGCCATGAGCTTCCTGAGCGAAAACCTGCTCTCCGACTCCATCAGCGCCATCAGCCTGTTCATCGCTTTCTACTACGCACTGACCGGGTTCTCCTGCGTCTGGTACTTCCGCTCGACACTCCGGGACTCCGCCCGCAATCTCTGGTTCCGGGGCATCCTTCCACTCCTGGGCGCGCTGTCACTCACAGCGGCGTTCTTCATCTCCGCGGTCCAGATGTGGGACCCGGCGTACGGCGATACGCAGATCTTCGGGATCGGCGGAGCTTTCGTGAGCGGCGTGCTGCTCCTGGCACTCGGCGTGGTCCTGGCAATTGTGTGCCGTTTCGCTCCCTCCACCCGGGCTTACTTCACGGGTGAGCGGGCCGACGCCGGAGTGGTACGCGGCGAGTAGCGGGCTGCTAGCTGCGGAGTCGGGGCAGCTCAACTGGACTTGGGGCTGCTCAGTTGCGGACTTGGGCTGCGGCCCACTCCCGCAGCCGTGTGGGAACGTCCGGCACCTCGTCAGTGCGGATAGCGTTCCGGCGCAGCGCCCCAAGCCAGCACGCAAGGATGGCGACGGCGCAGAAAACGCCGGCGCTGGAGGCCATGATCCACATACCGGGCGTCTGGACGTTCAGGTCAGCGGCGCCGAGCATTGTGCCGATGGTCTTGGGCGAGAAGAAGAACACCAGGGTGGCGAGAACGAGAACAGCTGACATCACCGTCCGCTGGGCCTTCAGGCGCACCGGGGTGTCCTTGATGGTCCAGGCAAACGCGGGCAGGACCACGGCCATCCAGACCCAGTGGTGAGACCAGGAAACCGGGCTGACGAGGAGCATGGCCAGGGCTGTGGTGGAGACGGCTACGACCCGGGCACCCTGTTGGCTCGCTGCCCTGATCAGGAAGGCCGCCAGCACCAACGTGCCCAGGCTCAGGGCGAGCCAGGGCAAGGTCACGGCATCCTGGGGTACTCCGAAGTGCAGCAGCGCACCCTTGATGGAGAGGTTGTCCACGTAGCCGGCCCCGCCGATCCGGGAGGTGTCGGGCAGGATCTCCAACCAGAACTTCAACGACTCCGCCGGGCGCACAACCCAGCCAAGCAGGACGGTAAAGGCGAATCCCAGGGACATGTTCGCCAGGCCACGCCAGTCTTTGCGCATCAGGAAATACAGTCCGAACACCAGGGGTGTCAGCTTGATGCCTGCGGCGACACCCACCAGGAACCCGCTTGCCCGGGAACCCCTGCGCCTGGAGAGCACCAGCAAGTCCAGCACCATGAGGCCCATCAGCAGGATGTTGATCTGGCCAAAGGCCAAAGTCTCGCGCCACGGTCCCAGGAAGAGGATCGCAAGGAAGAGGGCTGCAGCAATCCAACAGCCCTTCGTGGAGGAGAGCGCGCCCCGGAGGTCTGTCTTGGATGACCAGTAACGGACAATCGTGACCGCCACCCACCCGGCCACGGCCACACCGGCAACGTTGAAAAGATTGAGTGCCATGGTTTGCGGCAACCGGGCCAACAACCCAAACACCAGCGCGGCAAAGGGCGGGTAGGTGAAAGGAAGCTGCGGACCACCGGCCGTCGCCACGGTTGGCCCATAAAGGTCCGAGGGTGAGGCACCGGCCTGGTTCAGGATGCTTCCACCGAACCAGTACACGCTGAAGTCCAGGCCCTGTTTGGCCCATTCGGCGAGCATGATCCACACCGGAAACACCACCGCCGCCACGGGCAGCAGTCGCAGCAGCACCGAAGACGTCGGCGCAGTTCTTTGTGGTCGCGAGGCGGCCGCTGTGGCCCTTGGATCGACGTCAGGCAGTGCCATACAAAATCCCCCAAAATAGCAAAGTCTCAATGGGGGAAGTGCGTCGCCCCCGCACCCATCCTACTGAAGGGCCTCCAGACATCCGCTGAAGCGGGTGGAGCTCCGGCAGCTGCGGGCGCCTACGATGCTGGAATGAGAGATTCAACGACGAACACCTCCGACATCCTCGCCCTGGACTCCTTGCTTTCGGATGAAGAGCTGGCCCTTCGCGATAAAGTCCGCGATTACACCAGCCAGCGGATCCGCCCGAACATCTCACGCTGGTACGAAGACGCGGTCTTTCCCCGGGAGATCGCTCCTGAGCTGGGCGAGCTCGGCGTCCTGGGCATGCACCTGGACGGTTACGGCTGTCCCGGCCGGACCGCCGTCGAATATGGCTTGGCAGCCATGGAGCTGGAAGCCGGCGATTCCGGCATCCGGACCTTCGTCTCGGTGCAGGGTTCACTCGCCATGACCGCCATCCACAAGTGGGGCTCGGAGGAGCAGAAGGAGCAATGGCTCCCCCGGATGGCTGCGGGCGAACTGATCGGCTGCTTCGCGCTGACCGAACCGACGGCAGGATCCGATCCGTCGTCCATGACCACCGAGGCCCGTGAGACATCCGAGGGCTGGATTCTCCACGGCGCCAAGCGCTGGATCGGCCTCGCCTCCATTGCCGATGTGATGGTGGTGTGGGCAAAGACTGATGACGGCATCCGCGGCTTCCTTGTTCCAGCCGGGACGGACGGCGTCACCGCCACGCCGATCGAGCCGAAGCTCTCCATGCGAGCGTCCGTTCAGTGCGATGTAACGTTCGACGCCGTTCGGCTGGGGCCGGCGGCAATCCTCCCGGGTGCCCTGGGACTGAGGGGCCCGTTCTCCTGCTTGAACGAGGCACGCTACGGAATCGCGTGGGGCGCCATGGGGGCGGCGCGTGATTCCTACGAGGCCGCACTTTCCTACGCCGCTGACCGTTTGCAGTTCGGGCGACCGTTGTCCGGCTATCAGCTCACCCAGGAGAAGCTGGTGAACATGCTGCTGGAAATCCAGAAGGGCACCATGCTGGCCCTTCACCTCGGCCGGTTGAAGGATGCCGGGCAGCTCCAGCCGCAGCAGATTTCCATGGGCAAGCTGAACAATGTCCGGGAAGCCATCAAGATCGCCCGCGAAGCCCGCACCATCCTGGGCGGCAACGGCGTCACACTGGACTACTCGCCCCTTCGGCACGCCAACAACCTGGAATCGGTAAGAACGTACGAGGGCACGGACGAGGTCCACACCCTGATCCTGGGCCAACACATCACTGGCATCGGGGCGTTCCGCGGCTGACCCGCCCACGCGGCTGCCCCAACTGGCCGGCTGTCCCCTAGTTGGGTTCCGGGAGGATCACCAGTTCCAGGTAGCCGCGAAGGCCCTTGGCCACGTCCACCTGGTCCGGGGCAAGGAGCCATTGGGTTTGGAGTCCGTCCCAGAGAGCCACCAGGGAGGTCGCAGCTTGGTCCGGATCCACGCCCGGGCGGAGCCTGCCAACAGCTGCGAGTTCCTCGAACCGCCGGCCGTAGCTTGCGCGCAACCGCTCGTAGCGCTCGGTGAAGTAGTCCCGGCCAGGGTGCTCATCCGTGACCGATTCGGCGCAGAGGACCGTATAAAGCTCGATCACTCCGGGAATGTCCTCGTTGTAGAGGGCCGTCCGGATGACGGAATCGGCCAAGCCCTCTTCCATGTCGTCGGGAAAAGCGCCACTGGTGATCTCGTCCCGACGTTCCAGGACGGACATCAGGAGGTCGCGCTTGGACGGGAAATAGTGCAGCAAGCTTGTCTGGCTCATCCCTGCACGGTCCGCGACGTCCTGCAGCGATCCCCCGCGGTAGCCACGTGCAGCGAACACCGCATGCGCAGCGTCCAGAATCGTCTGGCGCCGTTCCTCGGATTTCGCGTAAGGGCCGCGCTTCGCTGCGCGGGCCACGTCCTTTGTGGTCATGGCTAGCCAGTGTACGCGGATCCCGGCCCCTCTTGAAATTCGAGTGACCACTCGAATTATCTGTTACCGTGGTCACAATCGACGTGCCGGGGCCCGCCCTCCGGGTGCCGGCAGCGTCAACCTGACACAAAGAGGTGAAGGCTCATGACCCGTTTCACTCGAAGACAACTTCTGGGCGCTGGCCTGGGCACGGCAGCCATGGGGCTGCTGTCCGGCTGCGCAACTCCGGGAACCCAGTCCGTGAACAGTGCACCAACCATCCCCGCCGCCAGTGGTCCTGTGCGGCTTACGTATTGGGCTTGGTTGAAGGACTTCCAGAACGTTGCCGACATCTGGAATGCAGCGAATCCAAACATCCAAGTGGACGTCGTCTGGATCCCCGGCGGCAACGCAGGCGGATACCAGAAGCTCTACTCGGCACTGGCGGCCGGGGGCGGCCCGGACCTGGCGCAGGTTGAGCTGCGGTCGATTCCGGAGTTCATGCTGGTCAACGGACTGGTGGACATCTCCCGCTACGGAGCCAACGACCACGCGCACCTCTACGACCCCACTTTGTGGAAACAGGTCAGCTACACGGGCGGCGTCTACGGAATACCCCAGGACTCAGGTCCGATGGCCATGTTCTACCAGCCGGCCATTCTGGACAAGGTGGGTGGAACTCCCCCGAAAACCTGGGACGAATGGGCCGGACTGGCCCGCGAGCTTCGTTCCGTGGACACGTACCTGGACTGCTTCCCGATCAGCGACGCCTCACCCTTCGCTTCTTTCGCCGGACAGGCAGGAGCCGCTTGGCTGCGTCCGGAGGAGGATGGCTGGGTCATCAACATGACCGACGACGCCACGCTCAACACCGCGCGCTTCTTCGACAAAGCGATCGACGACGACCTCGTCACCACTGCGTACGGCGCCTTCTCACCGGGCTGGTTCGCTGCCGCAGGCAAGGGCGGCATTGCCTCCACCGTCACCGGCAGCTGGGGCGATGCCCTGGTCGAGGGCGTCAGCGGTTCGGAGGGAAAGTGGCGCGTCGCCCCCATGCCCACGTGGGGCGGCACCGGATTCGGCTCCAGCTACCTTGGCGGTTCCACCGCAGCCGTCCTGGCCAACAGCAAACACCCCAAGGAAGCGGTGGAGTTCGCCGTCTGGCTGACAACCTCGAAAGAAGGCATCGACGCCGAGATCAAAAACAGCGGCATCGGGTGGTCGCCGAATCCCGATTTCATTGGCACGGACCGGCAACAACCTTCGGCTTTCTTCGGCGGCCAGAACTACAACCAGGACATCTTCGTCCCGGCAGCCCAGCAGCAAAACCCTGACTGGTCCTGGTGGCCCGTGACCCAGCAGTCCTTCAACATCCTCAGTGACGGTTTCCGGAAGAAGGCCTTCGGGACCTCCCTGGTGGACTCGATTGCCGCTTCCGAGCAACAAATCATTACCGTTTTCAAGAACAAGGGCCTCACCATCCGGAAGGAAGCGGCATGACGACCACCCGTATGGCACCTACCGCAGAGCGTCACGAAGAAGCACCCCGCCGGGGCAAGCGCACCGGCGCAGCGGCGCGCGCGCCCTGGCTTCTCCTGGCCCCGTTCCTGGCGCTTTTCGCACTCACGTTCCTGCTGCCCATTGTGGTGGCGATCCTCTCCAGCTTCACCAAGGTGACCAGGAGCGGGCTCTTCGGCGAGGCGGGCGTGACCAGTGAGTTCGCCGGGTTCGGCAACTATGCCCAGGCCTTGGCAGACGGCAGTTTCGTGGCATCGATCGGCCGCATGCTGCTGTTCGGCATCGTCCAGGTCCCCGTCATGATCGTCCTGTGCACTGTCCTGGCTTTGATGTTGGAATCGGCATCGGCCAAATGGCCCGGCTTCTTCCGCGCCGCCTACTTCATGCCCTACGGCGTTCCCGGCGTCATTGCCACCATCCTGTGGTCCTTCCTCTATGTGCCCGGCCTCAGCCCCCTGTTCGACGCGGCCAAGCTCGTCGGCCTTACCCCGGACTTCCTGGGCGCCAACAGCGTGTTGTGGTCCATCGCCAACATCGTCACCTGGAGTTACACCGGCTACAACATGCTGATCATCGTGGCGCAGCTCAAGGCCATTCCGGTGGAACTCTACGAGGCGGCAAAGGTGGACGGAGCGTCCACCTGGCGGGTTGCCCGCAGCATCCAGCTTCCCCTGATCCGTCCGGCCCTCATGCTCACCACGGTGTTTTCGATCATCGGCACCCTGCAGTTGTTCGCTGAAGCGCAGGTCCTCAAAACCGTGGCCCCTGCCATTGACAGCCAGTACACGCCCAACCTGAGCGCCTACACCACGGCCTTCGCCTACAACGACTACAACGTCGCGGCCGCCCAGTCGGTCATCATCGCCGTCGCCGCCTTCACCCTTTCGTTCGCCTTCCTCGCACTGACCAACAGGAAGTCATCATGACCGCTACAGCTACCAAGTCACCCGCAGCAGCCGCTGCCAAGGCCCGGTCCGCGGGTCCGGACCGATCAGCCGGACGACGCCGGTCGTCCACCATCATTGTCACCGCCCTTTTGGTGGTGGTTGCCCTCTACTTCCTGATTCCCGTGTACTGGGTCTTCGTCGCCTCCACGAAGTCCACGTCCGACCTTTTCTCCACCAATGGCTTCTGGTTCGCTCCCACGTTCTCCCTGTGGGAAAACATCGGCCGCGTAGTCAGCTACGACAACGGAATCTTTGGCCGCTGGTTCCTGAACTCGGCCATCTACGCCGGCGTCGGCGCACTCCTGGCCACGTACTTTGCGGCAGCAGGCGGCTACGCCCTGGCCAAGTACGAGTTCAAGGGACGCAACCTGGTGTTCGGCACCATCCTCGGCGGCGTGCTGGTTCCCGGTACAGCGACGGCGCTTCCGTTGTTCCTGCTGTTCAGCCAGATGGGCCTGGCCAACACGTACTCGAGTGTGTTGTTGCCTTCGCTGGTCTCGCCGTTCGGTCTGTTCCTGTGCAGGATCTACGCGCAGGCAACGGTGGACACTTCGCTGATCGAGGCCGCCAGGATCGATGGCGCCGGCGAACTCCGCATCTTCCATACCATCGGGCTCAAGGTACTGACCCCTGCACTGGTCACGGTGTTCCTGTTCCAGCTGGTCGGTATCTGGAACAACTACTTCCTGCCGCTGGTCATGCTCTCCGACTCCGAGCTCTACCCCATCACTTTGGGCCTGAACAACTGGCTCAGCCAGGTGGACCGCTTGCCCGAATTCTACGAACTGACAACCGGCGGGGTGCTGCTTTCCATCATTCCGCTCAGCATCGCCATGATTGTCCTGCAGCGCTTCTGGCGCGGTGGACTGACAGAAGGAGCCGTCAAGTAAATGACCACCTACCAAACAGCCGGCTACATCACGGATCCAGGGCCGGGCACGGGCAACCGCCTCCCCGCGCGGAGCTGGCTGCACAGCGATGCGCCCGCTCTTTCATTGAACGGCCAGTGGCGGTTCCGCCTGCTGCCCGGGGCGCCGGGTACCCCGGGCGGACGCGGCGTCCTCCCTGCGGGCGAAGCAGTGGAGGGTGTTGCCGCAGAGGACCTGGACGATTCCGGCTGGGACCGGATCCCCGTTCCCGCGCACTGGGTGTTGGAGGGAAACGGCGCCTACGGGCGGCCCATCTACACCAACGTCCAGTTTCCGTTCCCCACGGATGCACCCCATGTCCCGGACGAAAACCCCACCGGCGATTATCGCCGGACGTTCGAGCTCCCCTCGGATTGGAACACGGCAGACAGGACAGTACTGCGTTTCGACGGCGTCGAGTCCCGCTACAAGGTGTGGCTCAACGGAACAGAGATCGGAGTGGGGACAGGCAGCCGCCTGGCCCAGGAATTCGACATCACCGACACCGTCCGTGCGGGCCTGAACGTCATAGCTGTCCGCGTTCATCAGTGGTCCGCATCGAGCTACATCGAGGACCAGGACCAGTGGTGGATGCCCGGCATCTTCCGCGATGTGACACTACAAGCCCGGCCACGGAAGGGTCTCGACGACGTCTGGTTGCGGACGTCCTTCACCGCCGGCGCCGGGATCATTGACCCGGAGATCACGGCCAGTGAGGCCGCCTACCCGGTTCGCCTGTCCGTCCCCGAACTGGAGATCGACGTCGTCTGGAACTCCGCTGCCGACGTCGCCCCGGTGGCGGTTCCCGCCGTCGAGCCTTGGTCCGCGGAGGTTCCGCGCCTGTACAACGCGACGGTGGCCAGCGAAGGCGAGACCGTTTCGCTGCGGTTGGGCTTCCGGACCGTGGAAATCCGGGGCGACCGGTTCCTGGTGAACGGCCGACGCGTGGTCTTCCACGGTGTGAACAGGCATGAGACGCATCCGGACCGCGGCCGTGTCTTCGACGAGGACTTTGCCCGCGCGGACCTGGCCATGATGAAGCAGTTCAACGTCAACGCGATCCGCACCAGCCACTACCCGCCGCACCCCCGCTTGCTGGACATCGCGGACGAACTGGGTTTCTGGGTGATCCTGGAATGCGACCTCGAGACCCACGGTTTCGAACGGCACGGCTGGGTGGGCAACCCCAGTGACGACCCCGCCTGGCGTGAGGCGTACGTGGACCGCATGGAACGCACGGTGGAGCGGGACAAGAACCATCCCTCCATCGTCATGTGGTCGCTGGGCAACGAGTCCGGTACCGGCGCCAACCTCGCTGCGATGTCCGCGTGGACCCACGCCCGCGATGCCGGCCGCCCCGTCCACTACGAGGGTGACTACACGGGCGCCTATACGGACGTGTACTCGCGGATGTACTCGTCCGTACCGGAAACAGAGGCGATCGGGCGCGATGATTCAGGTTCCCTTCTGCTCGGCTGCTCCGCTGCGGAGTCGGCCCGGCAACGCACCAAGCCCTTCATCCTGTGCGAGTACGTGCACGCCATGGGCAACGGCCCGGGCGCGATCGACCAATACGAGGACCTGGTGGACCGTTACCCCCGGCTGCACGGCGGCTTCGTCTGGGAGTGGCGGGACCACGGCATCAGGACCACCACCGCCGATGGCACGGAATTCTTCGCCTACGGCGGGGATTTCGGCGAGGTAGTGCACGACGGCAACTTCGTGATGGACGGCATGGTGCTGTCCGACTCCACGCCGAGCCCGGGCCTCTTTGAGTACAAGCAGATCGTCGCACCGATCCGTTTGGGCTTCTCCACCGAAACGAACGACGGCGGCACTCGCCGCTTCCTCTCCGTCGCCAACCTGAGGCACACCGCTGATGCGTCGGATGTGGTGCTGCGCTGGCGAACCGAGGTGGACGGCGTGCTTGGCGTGTCCGGGGAGCTCGACGTTGTTGATTCCACGGGCGCGTCACTCGGCGCCGGTAGGACGGCGCGCATTGAACTTCCACCGTTGGACAGTAATGGAAGCGGCGAACACTGGCTCACGGTTGAGGCGGTGCTCCGCAAGGACACTGCCTGGGCCGAGGCCGGGCACGTGATCTCCGCGGCACAGCTGAAACTGGCGGTGACACGTCCCCGCTTGGCAGCCCCGCGACCCCTCGCATCGGCCGGCCGGGCCACGGCGGCGGTGGATTCAACGCTCAACCTTGGACCTGCCCGGTTCGAAGAAGGACGCCTGGTTTCACTGGCCGGGCTGCCGGTTGGCGGTCCCCGTCTGGAGTTGTGGCGCGCCCCTACGGATAACGACGCCGGCGCCGGACGCGGCAGCTACGACCTCGCTGATCCTTGGCTCAACAACGGCGACGGCGTTCCGGCCCCGTCCATGGAAACCCTCTGGCGCGCCGCTGGCCTGGACCGGCTCACGGGCCGGGTTGAAAAGGTCTCCGCCGACGATTCGGGGGTGGTGATCCAGACCCGCTACTCCGCAGCCGACACCGCCCGTTGGGTCTCCGTGGAGGAAAACTGGCAAGTGTCCGGGGGCGAACTGTGGCTTCGCGTGGACATCGTACCGAGCACCGGTTGGGATATTATCTGGCCACGATTGGGCGTCCGCTTGGATCTTCCAGGTTCCGTAGATGGCGCGTCGTGGTTCGGCACGGGCCCCCGCGAGTCCTACCCCGACAGCATGCACGCGACACTGGTGGGACGGTATTCGGCAGGAATCGACGAGCTCGCAGTTCCGTACGCCAAACCCCAGGAGTCGGGTCATCGCAGTGCCGTACGGTCACTGGAACTGCAGGACTCCGGTAGTCCTTGGTTGCAGTTCAATGCGTTCCCGGACTCCCGTGGCCGCCTGCCGGGCTTCACGCTTTCCCGGTACACAGCCCAGGAGATCTCTGCAGCCGCACACCCGCATGAGCTGCCGGCGAGCCAAGGCAGCTACCTGTACCTGGACGCGGCACAGCACGGCCTAGGTTCCAGGGCATGCGGACCGGACGTCTGGCCGGATTACGCCTTGCGGCCCGAAGCCCGGTCGCTGACCTTCCGGATCACCGCAGCGGGCTAGTACCCCTTCCGTTGCGGGGCCCGCTCTGCGCGACTCCAGAGGAAAATGGAGCGCAGAGCGGGCCCCGCAACATCTTCAGGCAACTGCGATGGGTTCCTTCTTCGCCGCGTCCTTGCGGATGGTGGCACTGATGACCGCAGCCACCGTGCACATGGCTGCCGCCCCCAGCCAGGCGTAGTTGTAGTGACCGGTGGCGTCGCGGATGAACCCGGCAGCCAGGGCGGCCGCAGCGGCCCCGAGCTGGTGGGCGGCAAACACCCAGCCGAACACCACAGAACCGTCTGCGCCGAACACCGAGCGACAGATGGCTGCGGTGGGCGGCACGGTGGCTACCCAATCGAGTCCGTACACCACCACGAAGATGATCATGCTCGGTTCCACGGATGAGCCCAGCAGCAACGGCAGAACCAGCAGCCCGATCCCCCGGAACTGGTAGTACACGGCCAACAGGACTTTCGGGTTGAACCTGTCGGTCAGCCAGCCGGAGGCGATGGTCCCCACGATGTCGAAAATCCCGACGACGGCCAACAAGCCTGCCGCCGTGGTTTCGGGCATGCCGTGATCGTGTGCCGACGGAATGAAGTGCGTGCCGATCAGCCCATTGGTGGTGGCTCCACAAATCGCGAAGCCCGCGGCCAAGGCCCAGAACGTCCGCACTTTGGCGGCCCGCTTGAGCACCTGCAGGGCTCGGACGGCAGCGTTCGCGGAGTCTTTGGGAAGCGCAGGCTCAGGCTTGCCGGACGCCGCAGGGGTGGCTCCGGCGTCGGCGGCGGGAACCACCGGTTCCTCAGCCCCATAAGGCAACACCCCGACGTCGGCCGGCGAGTTCCGCAACCACCGCAGCACCAGCGGTACCACTGCGAGCGCACCCGCAGCGATAAGGAGGGAGGCTCCACGCCACCCGGGGTTCTGCGCAAGGGCGGCAATGAAGGGCAGGAACACCAGCTGGCCGGCGGCACTTCCTGCCGTGAGGATGCCGATGACCAGGCCGCGGCTCTTGGCGAACCAGGTGTTGGCGATGGTCGCCGCGAAGACGAGTGCCATGGATCCCGTTCCCAGCCCGATGAGCACTCCCCACGTAAGCAGGATCTGCCACGACTGGTTCACCAGGACCGTCAAAGCTGAACCCAGGCCGATCAGGCACAGCGCCAACGCGGTTACCTTGCGGATGCCGAAGCGTTCCATGAGGGCCGCAGCGAAAGGTGCCGTCAGTCCGAAGAGAACCAGGTTGATGCTGACAGCCAACGACAACACCGTGGTGGACCAGCCGAACTCCTGCTGCAACGGGACCATCAGCACGCCCGGTGCTGCACGGAAACCGGCAGCTCCCACCAGCGCAAGGAAGGCCACTGCCGCCACGATCCAGGCGGGGTGGAGACGGCGACGCTTGCCGGAAGGAAGCCGCGGCGGTTCGGTGGGGACCCCTGTGACGTCGGGAGCGGTCATGCGGGGATCTCCGTTTCAGAGGGAGCTGCTGTGCTTGCTTCAGATGGCGCCACGGCGAGCGGAACCGGGTGGTCCGTCCGCTTGAAGCTGTGCCAGCTCGTGTTGGCGGCGGTCAGGCGGGTGCCGCAGTGGGTGCAGGTATCGGCCGACGACGTCGCCTGTCCGCAGTCCGTGTGGATGACCCGCATGTGGGATACCTCGTTGGGTGCGTCCAAGTGTTTCTCTGCCCAGATGATGATGGCGTTCAGGACGGGCAGGGAGTCCTCGCCCTTGGCGGTGAGGACATACTCCTGCCGTGTGCGGCTCCCGTCCTGGTAGGGGCGCTGTGCCAGCAAGCCGGCCTCGAGCAACCATCCCAAGCGCTTGCTGAGGACTGTATCGGCTACTTCGAGCCGTTGCTTGATGGCGTCGAAACGGCCGTTGCCGAAAAAGATTTCCCGCAGCACCAGGCTTCCCCAAGGGTCGCCAAGGACATCAAGGCCACGGGCGAGGCTGCACGTGCGGGCAGACCAGTCAGAGCGAAGAGGCATGCGAACCAAGCTAGTTGACTTTCCTAAAGAAAGCTAGAGGATGACGGCGACACACCCTGCAGGTTTTGCCAGGTTCACTCACGGTTCATCTGGGGTGCCTACGCTTGCCGGGTCTACTCTGACCACGAAAGGCACCCTGAATGTCCTTGAACAACCCTGACATGGTGAAACGTTCAACCGAATCTCCCGGAATCTCCCGGCGTGGATTCCTCGGCACGGCCGCGGCAGCGACGGCGCTGGCGGCAGCCGGATCACTGCTTCCCCCCTCCGTGCAGGCGGCGATGGCCAGGCCAACCCCGCCGGGGAGCCTGCAATCCATCAAGCACGTGATAGTGCTGATGCAGGAGAACCGCTCCTTTGACCACTACTTCGGTTCGCTCCGCGGAGTCCGGGGTTACGGCGACCATTCCGTCACCCGGCTGCCCAACGGAAAATCCATGTTCGAACAGCCACGCGCCACCGGGGAAACCGTCCTGCCGTTCTCCCTGCGCAAGGCAGCCGAACTCGCGGGACGACCCGGAACCGACATCCAATACCTGGGCGACCTCGACCATTCCTTCAAAGGGACCACCCGGGCGTGGAACAACGGCTGGTGCGATCAGTGGATTCCTGCCAAGAGCGCATCCACCATGACCTTCTACGAGCGCCAGGACATCCCGCTGCAATACGAGCTCGCAGACACCTTCACCATTTGCGACGCCTACCATTGCTCCGTCAACGGCTCCACCAATCCCAACCGCAACTACCTCTGGAGCGGTACCACCGGCAAGGAGCCCGGCACGAACAACCGGGCTGTGACCAATGCGGCCTATGGCTATGACCACGGCGGCTACGACTGGACCACCTACCCTGAACGGCTGGAACAGGCCGGGGTCTCATGGAGGATCTACCAGGACTGGGACAACTTCACGGACAACGCCGTGGAGTACTTCCAGACCTTCAAAGCGATCGGGCGGAAGATGCTGGCTTCGGTTGACGGCAAGCTCCGCACCACCGAGGAGTTCTACGACCAACTGGCAGGCAAGACGGCCGACGAGCAGGAGCGCCTCCTGGCCCAGCTGGAGAAGGGCCGCGCCACCCTCACGGAGGCCGAAAGGTCGCTCTTCGACAAAGCCATGTGGCGTGGCCGCCCGGACACCCTCCTGGAACGGCTCAGCGCCGACATCACCTCAGGCAGCCTCCCGCAGGTCAGCTGGTTGGTACCGTCGGCCGCCGACTCCGAACATCCCGGAGCCTCGACACCGGTGGGCAGCGCAAACTTCGTCTACCGCCTCCTGGATACGGTAGCGAGCAACCCCGAGACCTGGGACGGCACCGCGATCTTCCTCAACTTCGACGAAAACGATGGCTATTTCGACCACGTCCCGCCACCCGTCCAGCCGCGGCCGTCAACAGGCGAATCCGCCGACTGGACCACGGCGCTGCCCATCGGGCTGGGTCCACGGGTACCCATGACGGTGGTCTCCCCCTGGACGGTGGGTGGCTATGTCAGCTCCGAAATCTTCGACCACACCTCAGTCCTTCGCTTCCTCGAACGCTGGACCGGTGTGCAGGAACCCAATATCTCTCCCTGGCGCCGGGTAGTCTGCGGCGACCTGACCGGCGTCTTCAATTTCAGCTCGCCAGGTAAGCCCCCGGTTCTGGACCACCCCGCATCCGTGCCCGCCAAGATCAGCCGTTGGCGGCCCACCCCACCCGCCGTCCAAGTGGCGCCGATCCAGGAAAGTGGCACGCGCCCGGCCAGGCCCCTCCCCTACCGCCCGCAGGTTTCGGCCGCTGTGCTGCCCGGCAAAATCACCCTGGCACTGGGGAACTCAGGCACCCGGTCGACCCATTTCGCCATCTACGGTTACGCCGGCGAAGTCACGGAGCCACGGCATGTGGACGTCCTCGGGAATGCCACGGTGGAGCTCGCAACCGCCTCAGGCGGGTTCGACGTCGTCGTCACCGGCCCCAACCGTTTCCAGTACGAACTGAAGGGAACGACGGCGGGCGCGGCGTCCGGCGTCGACGTTTCAGTCAACGGACGTCGCGGCAACAAGGCCGTGGAACTGGAAGTGCGCAACAACGGCAAGGCCACAGTGACCCTGATTCTGAAGTCGCTGCAGTACGCACAGGGCCACGAAAGTGCGAAGCTCAAAGCCGGGCACTCGAAGAAGATCGGCTGGGAAACCTTGAACGGTTGGTATGACCTGGAGGTCACCGCTGCCGAGGACGCCACGTTCCGACGCCGGCTGACCGGTCGCCAGGAAGACGGACAGGAAGGCATCTCCGGCTAACGGACGATTGGCGCATCCTGCCCTTGTCCTGCCTCCTCACCGCAAAAGGGTGTGGCAGGCGGGCAAGGGCGGGGTGCCCTGCGTGGAGGGGTCAGCGCTGTTTCAGGCTGGTTCCACCGGGAACCAGTCCGGCCCGGGACGGGTGGTACGCCAATGCCCAATAGACCATCATCGCGATCCCGCACACCACGCCCAGGCTCGACACCATGAGTTGCCACTGGGTCTGGGGGTCTTTGCCCCATTCGGCAGCACCCGCCCACACGGCCAGGTTCTTGGGCGTCATGTAAAAGGCAACGGTGGAGCACGCCACAATGACCCACCCCGCGAGTCGCATCCGTCCGTTGCGGGACGGCACCCGGTGCATCGCAAAGGCCATGCTGGGCAGGGCAACGGCAACCCAAACCCAGTGATGCGACCACGACACCGGACTGATCAGGAGCATCAGGACGGCTGTGGCGGATACTGCCACGAAATTCTCATCTACAGCCACCGACCACTTGATGATGAGGCCGGCGACGACCACCAGTGCCAAGGACAGCACCATCCACACCAGGTTGGTGACCGAAGAGTCCGGCATGCCGAAGTGGAGGATCAGGCCCTTGACGGACAGATTGTCGACGTAGGCCGGCCCGCCGATCCGGCCGGTATCGGGAAGGATCTTGGTCCAGAAATCCAGCGAAGCCTGGGGCAGTACAGCCCAGGCCACCGCAATCGAACCAAAGAACCCGGCGGCCATCCACCCCAGGGCTTTGAAGTCGCGACGGACCAGGAAGTACAAACCAAAGGCCAGAGGAGTGAGCTTCACCCCGGCAGCCAGGCCGATCAGCAAACCCGCAGGCCACCGGATGGCACCCGCACGGGCTTTCCCGTACAGGGCGAAGTCAGCCAGGATCACGCCCATCAGGATGATGTTGATCTGCCCGAAGACGAACGTGTCACGCCACGGGCCCAGGAACAGAATGGCACCGGTTCCCAGCAGCGCCGTAGTCCTGAAACGGTAATCGGAAAAAGCCTCCCGCCAGGTCTTCAGGCCGAAGTAGTGCCTGGCCAGCCAGGCGGCCACAATGGCGGCACCGGCAAGGGCCACCAGAATGAAAACCATACTGGCCGCGAAGAACCCCAGCGCCGCCAGCCCGGCAAACAGGAGGGCCGCGAACGGCGGATAGGTAAACGGCAATCCATCACGGATGGCGTAGAGGTCACCGCCCGCCATGACTTTGCCGCCGCCGTAGAAGTAAACCTCGAAGTCGTTCAGGGCCGGCTCGTAGTACGCGTACAGGAAGCACACTGCCACCACGAGGGCCAAGGCTGCTGCCACCGTGAGGATCCAGCCCCGTTTGGTGGTGGAAGCCACCAGCTGTGAAGGAGAAGCCGCCATGTCAGCCGTTGCTGATCTTGGCGAAAGCTTGTTCAAGATCCGCGATCAGGTCCTCGGCTTCCTCGATGCCGCAGGACAGGCGCAGGAGGTTGACGGGGACAGCCAGTTCCGTACCCTTCACGGAAGCGTGGGTCATTTCCGACGGGTAGTTCATGAGGGACTCGATGCCGCCCAGCGATTCGGCAAGTGTGAATACGGACGTGTTCTCGGCAACGGTCCGCGCTGCGGCCTCTCCACCCTTGAACTGCACGGAGACCATGCCGCCGAACTTCTTCATCTGCTTCGCGGCAAGCTCATGGCCGGGGTGGTCCGGCAGGCCCGGGTACAGCACAGCTTCCACCTCCGGACGCTGCAGCAGCCACTCGGCCACGGCCTGGCCGTTGTCACTGTGGCGGTCCATGCGGACACCCAGGGTCTTCAAGCCACGGGTGGTCAGGAAGGCGTCCATGGGACCGGAAACGGCGCCCACGGCAAACTGGATGAAGCCGATCTTTTCGGCCAGTTCGGCGTCCTTGACCACAATGGCGCCGCCCACGACGTCGGAGTGCCCGCCAATGTACTTGGTGGTCGAGTGGACCACGACGTCGGCGCCCAGGGCGAGCGGGGTCTGCAGGTAGGGAGACGCAAAGGTGTTGTCGACCACCAGGAGGGCCCCGGCGTCGTGCGCCACGGCGGCGAGCGCCGCGATGTCGGTGATCTTCATCATCGGGTTGGAAGGCGTCTCAACCCACACCATGCGGGTCTTGTTCGCGGCAACCGCGGCAGCAACGGCGTCGAGGTCTGACATGTCCACCGGGGTATTTCCGATGCCCCAGTCGCCGAGCACGCGGTTGATGAGCCGGTAGGTGCCACCGTAGGCGTCGTTGCCAAGAACGATGTGGTCACCGGGACGGGCCACGGCACGGATCAGGGAGTCTTCCGCGGCGAGTCCGGAACCGAAGGAGAATGCGGCTGAGCCACCTTCCAGGGCTGCCAGTTGTTCCTGGAGGGCATCGCGGGTGGGGTTGCCGCCGCGGCCGTACTCATAGCCCGAACGCAGGTTGCCAATCCCGTCCTGGGCGTAGGTTGAGCTGAAGTGCAGGGGCGGGACAACCGCGCCGGTGCGGGGTTCGAAGGCCTGTCCGGCGTGGACAGCGCGCGTGTTGAACCCGGCGTTGGTGTTGGCAGACATGGAAGCTCCTCTTTGTTCGTTCAACGGTATGGATGAAGCGGGGCGCTTCAGTTGCTCAGGTAGGCGAGAAGGTCGTGGCGGGTCAGGATGCCCACCGGAGCGCCGGCGAAAGTCACCATGACGGTATCGACGTCGGACAGCAGCTCGCGCGCGGCAGAAATGGTCTCCAGTGAGCCGATCACCGGGAGACGCTCCCCCATGTGCTCTGCGATCTTGTCCGTGAGCTTCGCTTCACCCCGGAACAGCTTGCTGGTCAGGCTTCGCTCGTCCACCGCGCCCAGGACTTCGCCCATCACCACCGGGGGCTCCTGCGAGAGGACCGGGATGTGCGAGACGCCGAATTCGTTCATGATGTTGATGACGTCGCGGACGGACTCGTTGGGGTGGATATGGACCAGGTCCGGCATTTCTCCCGTCTTGGATTTGAGCACCTCGCCCACGGAAGCTTCTTCGCCCCCGGAAAGGAAGCCGTAGGAGCGCATCCACTGGTCGTTGAAGATCTTGGCAAGGTAGCCACGGCCAGAGTCAGGAAGGATGACCACCACCACGGCGGACTCGTCCAGGTCCTTGGCAGCCTGCAGCGCAGCCACCACCGCCATGCCCGAGGAGCCGCCCACCAGGAGGCCCTCTTCCCTTGCCAGGCGGCGGGTCATGGCGAAGGAATCGGCATCCGAAACAGCAATGACGTCATCCGGGACGGCACGATCGTAATTGGCGGGCCACATGTCTTCGCCCACGCCTTCGACGAAGTAAGGACGGCCGGTACCGCCGGAGTAGACCGAACCTTCCGGGTCCGCGCCGATGATCTTGACCGGGCCGCCGTCGGACTCCGGCCGGTCAGCCGAAACCTGCTTGAGGTACCGCCCGGTGCCGGTGATGGTGCCGCCGGTCCCGGCTCCGATCACCACGTGCGTGACGCGGCCATCGGTGTCGTTCCAGATTTCAGGGCCGGTGGACTCGAAGTGGCTGCCGGGGGCGGCCGGATTGGAGAACTGGTCCGGCTTGAAGGCATCCGGGATTTCTTTGACCAGGCGGTCAGAGACACCGTAGTAACTTTGCGGGCTGTCGGGAGCCACGGCGGTGGGGGTCACCACCACGTCGGCGCCGTACGCCTTCAGGACAGCACGTTTGTCCTCGCCCACCTTGTCCGGGACCACGAAAACGCACTTGTAGCCCTTCTGCTGGGCGACGAGGGCCAGCCCTACGCCCGTGTTGCCCGACGTCGGCTCCACGATGGTTCCGCCCGGCTTGAGGCGTCCGTCTTTCTCGGCCTCTTCAATCATCTTCACGGCGATCCGATCCTTGATGGATCCGCCGGGATTGATGTATTCGAGCTTGACCAGGACCGTGGCCCTGATCCCGTCCGTAACGTGGTTGAGCTTGATGAGCGGCGTATTGCCGATGAGGTCCAACACGGACTGGGCGTACTTCATAGATACAAAGTTACCGCCTGCCCGCTTTGGGGCCGGACCGGCCGGCTAGCTCCCTGCCGATGGATCGGTCTGCCACACACCCATCACGTTGCCCTCGGTGTCCTTGAAGTAGCCGTACCACCCCATGCCGGGTATCGGGTTCTTGGCCTGGACTACCGACCCTCCGGCGGACTCGACCTGCCCCAAAGCTGCGTCAATGTCGTCGACGTCGATGGTCAGGACGGGTGTCTTCAGCGCATCAGTCCTCGGGAACAGCGCACCGTTGATGGCGCCCGGTTCCTTCGGCGTGCCTGTCTGCTCATCGGAGGGCGCCGTGAGGGCGATGGTGTAATCCATCCCTTGCATGGGGCTCAGGTTCCACCCGAAAGTAGTCCGGTAGAAGTTGTTGGCCCGTTCGGTGTCTTCTGTGGGAATCTCAAAATGCACTATGGCGGCCATGGCTGGCACTCCTCGTTTTTGGGGTTCTGTTCCCTGGTTCCGGCGCGGCCCACCCACGCCACAGCACGGAGTCTAGCCCCGGGCTGCCATCACTGAAAGAGGCTTTTGATGGGATTGTCAGCCCGGCGTGCGACCATGAAAACATGACCATCGCAGACGCCCCGCCCCTTGTGGCGGCCGCGGCAGATGCGGCCGTCAGATGGCATCCTGGAGCCCCCTTCCGTCTGGACCAAACCATGTTTCCGCTCATGCGCGGCAACGCGGATCCGTCCTTCGCCGCACACTCCAGCGGATTCTGGATGGCCTTCACAGCTGCCTCCGGCCCGGTGACGCTTCGGCTGTCCGGGGGTGGTTCCGGTTCCGATTCGTTCGTCGATGCCCAGGCATGGGGTCCGGGCGCATCGGACGCAGTGGCCGGAGTGCCAAGATTGCTGGGCGCCGATGACGACTGGTCCGCTTTCGATGAACCCGCTTTCCACGCCACCCTCCCGCGCCGGGTCACAGAAGCACGACGCCGGAACCTGGCCGTTCGCCTGCCCTCCACTGGCCGGGTGGTTGACTCCCTGGTGCCCACCATTTTGGAGCAAAAGGTCACCACTTTGGAGGCAAGGCGTGGCTACCGCTACTTGATGTACCGCTATGGAACGCCTGCTCCAGGCAAAGCGCCGGCCGGTCTCCTCGTTCCTCCCACGGCCCGGCAGTGGCTGGCCATTCCGTCATGGGAGTGGCACAAAGCCGGAGTTGGCCCGCAGCGTTCGGCGACGGTCATGCGGGCGCTGCAATCCGCCGTCGCGCTTGAACGTTTGGCGGCGCTGGATTCAGTGCAGGCCGGCGCCCGGATGCAGACGATTCCGGGGATCGGAGTGTGGACCGCGGCCGAGGTTGTCCAGCGGACCCACGGTTGCCCGGATTCAATCTCCGTCGGCGACTACCATCTGGCGTCCTATGTGGGCTACGCCCTGACCGGGCAGAAAACGGACGACGCCGGCATGATCGAACTGCTGGAACCGTGGCGCGGGCAGAGGCAACGCCTGGTGCGGATGTTGTATTTGAGCGGCTTCCGCAAGCCCACTTTCGGGCCCCGGATGACCGTCCAGGATCACCGCCACCACTAAAGCAACGCGGGGTCACTTATGGCCCATGTTTCCCCCTTTTATGGGCCATAAGTGACCCCGCGTTGGCTTACAGGGCGCGGAGTTTCACCGATCTGATGCGTGAGATCACTCCGGCGAACCCCTCCGCCAAGTCATCGGCGTTCACTTTGAAATACGACCACCCCGCGCTGAGGAACGCTTCATCACGCCGGTTGTCCCTTGACTGCTGTTCCCTGGAAAGGTGATGTCTGCCGTCGTACTGGATCGCGATCCGGAAGCGTCGATAGCCGAGGTCGGCCGTCGGCGACCACGGGTCCTCGAGATTCAGCGGCAATTGCAGTTCCGGTTCCGGAAGACCGGCGTCCCGCATAGCCAGGCGCAGGAACGTCTCAGGAAACGAGTCCGCGCCCACCCGCATTTCATCCAACGCCAAACGCGCCTTCTCCACCCCTTGGAGGTTGGGATGTTGCCGGATGAGCAACCTCAATCCGGAACTATGGGCGTACGGCTCAGTACGCATCTCCAGGGCCGGCCTTGGCCGACGGATAAGTTGGTCGCCCATCGCGATCACATACGGAAGCGGCAACGACTTCGCCAAATCAAGCCAAGTTCTGGGGCGGACCGATACCGGAATGCCTTGGTGATCCATGACCTCGCCCGGAAAAACACGAACTCTGTGACCAGTTACACCGGCCCGCCGAACCCGGGGTAGTTCATGCGGCTTGCTCAAGTGCACCGTTTCGCCGTTCCCCATCCACGGCGGAAGCCCCAACCCGGTCAGTTCGGCCGCGGTTTCGTGCGAAACCCAGGCACAGGGGGTAGCTGCCGTAAGCACCCGAGCGCGCTCAAAGAGATCCGGATCTGTTTCCCTTGGCAGATAGATAAGCCGGCCGCCATCCTTGATGTCCTTTGCCCGAAGACGCTTCCTGGGCACGCCCAAGGCGCGTGACTCATAGACGGTGAAAGGACGGGCGCCGAGGACCTCGGGCAAGGGACTGATGCGAACCATGCAATCCAGTGTCTCGGCAATGCGGCCATCGAATGGAGTTATCCACAGGTTGCCTCCCGACAACTGCAACGCGAGGTCACTTATGGCCCATAAATGGTGGAAACATGGGCCATAAGTGACCCCGCGTTGGCTTTAGAGGTGGAGGCGCGATACGGCTTCCTGGCGCATATCCACCTTGCGGACCTTGCCGGACACCGTCGTGGGGAAGCTCTCGCGGACATCGATGTAACGCGGAATCTTGTAGTGGGCCAGCTTGCCCCGGCAGTAGTCGGCCAGGTCCGCGGCCGTCAGCGGTTCCGCACCGGGTTTGAGGATGATGCAGGCCATGAGTTCCTCGCCGTACTTCTGGTCCGGCACGCCAATCACCTGCACATCCTGGATGGACGGGTGCAGGTACAGGAACTCCTCGATCTCGCGGGGGTAGATGTTCTCCCCGCCCCGGATCACCATGTCCTTGATGCGGCCCTCAATCACCAGGTACCCGTCCTCGTCCATGCGGGCCAGGTCCCCCGTGTGCATCCAGCCGTCACCGTCGATGGCTTCGGCCGTCTTGTCGGGCTGGCCCCAGTACCCCTGCATCACCGCATAGCCGCGGGTGCAGAGTTCGCCGATCACACCCCGCTCCACCACTTCCCCGGAACCCGGATCCACGATCCTGCTCTCCAGGTGCGGCATGGTCCGTCCCACGGTGGAGGTCCGCTGTTCCAGGGTGTCCCCGGCGCGGGTCATGGTGGACACGGGCGAGGTCTCGGTCATGCCGTAGCAAATGGCCACATCCACCATGTGCATCTCATCGATGACGCGGCGCATCACTTCGATGGGACACAGCGACCCCGCCATCACTCCGGTTCGCAGGGTTGAGAGATCGTAGGAGCCGAAGTCTTCCAGCGCGAGCTCCGCGATGAACATGGTGGGCACACCGTACAACGAGGTCCCGCCAAAATCCTGCACAGCCTCCAGCGCGGCCGAAGGGTTGAAGCCCCGGCCCGGAATGATGGTGGCCGCCCCGAAACTGAGCGCGTTGAGGTTGCCGATCACCATTCCGAAGCAGTGGTAGAACGGCACCGGAATCACTACGCGGTCATGCTCGGTGTAGCCCAGCAGCCGCCCGATCGAGTTCCCGTTGTTGAGGATGTTGTGGTGCGTCAGCGTTGCACCTTTCGGGAATCCCGTGGTGCCCGAGGTGTACTGCAGATTGATGGGATCGTGCGGGTCCAGTTGGGCCATGCGGTCGCGCACCGCTGAAGGCCCGACGCCGTCCGCCCGGGTCAGGAGCTCGCCGTACGTGAGTTCATGGCCGGCTTCCGGAACGCCCGCGCGGAGTCCCACCGCAGGATCTCCCGGCAGGAACACAATCTCCTTGAGTTCAGGGCAGGCAGCCGCTGCCTGCCTGGCCATGGCAACGTAGTCGCTGTTCCTGTCCGAGGGGGCGGTCACCAGCATCCGCATCCCGTTTTGCTTCACCACGAATTCCAGCTCATGGCTCCGGTAGGCGGGATTCACGTTCACCAGCACGGCCCCGATCTTGGCGGTGGCGTACTGGAGGATGGTCCATTCTGCGCAGTTGGGACTCCAGATGCCGATCCGCTCCCCCTTGGCCACGCCGGTGGCGAGCAGCGCGCGGGCGAGGCGGTCGACGTCGTCGTTCAGTTTCTGGTAGCTCCAGCGGCGGGCGTCTTCGCCGGGCGAGGCGGCGGCCTCGATGAGGGCGTCCCGCAAAGGGAATTGGGCCGCGATGCGCTCAAAGTTGGCGCCAATGGTCTCTTCTAGCAGCGGGACGTCAGTGTCTCCGGCGGTGTAGGACAACATGACGGAACGCTACCAAGCCCGGCCGCGCAACAGAACCGTAACCACCTCCAGCGGCGCCGTGTCCTGCCGGTAGGGTTGGAGCCATGAGTGCACCCATTGACCTGCAGGCCACGTTCATCCCCAACGAGGGCGAGTTCTTCCGCGTGAAGCTCGCTTTGGAAATCGCGATCGATGAGGTCGTCAACGAGCCTGGCTGCATCCGCTACGAACTGACCGAAGCCACCGAGGAAAAGCTTGTCCTGACCGAGCGTTGGGAATCCGAGGAGCTGCTGGACAAGCACTCCAAGGGCATCGCTGTCCAGGACCTGAACGAGTCACTCAGCGCGCTGCTTGCCGAACCCGTAAAGCTGGAACGTCTCTGAGAGAACGCCTAAACGCTGCAGTTACGCCTTAAAGCCCCGAGGTCGCCGTAAATTTACGGCGACCTCGGGGCTTTAACGGCGATTTCCCCGGATGAAGTCTAGTTTTCCTGTGCCTTTTCCTGAGCCTCGGCACGGGACTTTGCAACGTGGGCGTGGACTTCTTCCATGTTCAGGCCCTTCACTGCATCAATGACCTGCTCAAGCTGCTGGGCGTTCAGGGCGCCGGGCTGCGAGAAGACGAGCACCTTTTCGCGGAAAGCCATCAAGGTGGGGATGGAGGTGATCCCGGCCTCGGCGGCGAGCTGCTGCTCGGCTTCCGTGTCCACTTTGGCGAAGACTACGTCGGAGTGCTTTTCCGATGCCGCTCCGTACGTGGGCGCGAACTGTCGGCAGGGGCCGCACCATGCAGCCCAGAAATCCACCAGGACAATGTCGTTGTCTTCGATGGTCGATGCGAACTGTTCACCAGTGATGTCAACTGTAGCCATGGTTCCACGGTACGCGTCCCGGTCTGTGAAGTCCCGCCGGGCGGGCCACTGTTCGCTTCCCGCGTCACTGGGAATAAAGCGGCAACCCGCCGTTTCAGGAATCTCTTGATTCGCATTGAACAAGTGTTTAGCGTATGAAACATGCGTTCAACCGCAGACGATTTAACCACCAGGGCGCGCATCCGGGACGCCGCGATCGGACTCTTCGGCCGCGATGGCTTCTCCCGGGCCACAGTCCGGGCAGTGGCTTCCATTGCCGGCGTCAGCCCGGGGTTGGTCATCCATCATTTCGGCAGCAAAGCCGGTCTCCGAGAGGCCTGTGACCAGCACGTCCTGGCCCTCACAGCCACTCAGGGCAGGGAAAAAGCAGACCCCGGTTCCACCGGCAGGCTCATCCAGGACTACTTGAACAACCCGGACCAGTACACGGAAGAGATCGCCTACATCCGGCGCAGCCTGGGTGATGAATCCGACGCCGGAGACGCCTTCTTCGACGCTGTGGTGAACCAGTGCCAGGACATCATCCACACCGGCATCGAAGCAGGCACCATCCGGAAATTCGACGACATCCCGTCCATCGCGGTGATCATCGCGTCCAACAGCCTTTCGATCCTCATGCTGGGCCGGCACCTCTCGCGGACGCTGGGCACTCCGGCCCCGGAACCCAACGGCATCGGCCCCGACCTTCTGCGCCAGCTCACCCTGCCTCTTCTTGAGATCTATACGCATGGCTTCTATTCGGACGCGCGGTTCCTGCACGCAGCCCGCGAAGCCCTGGAAGGAAACAACACCAACAACGGAAGGGAGCATGCCCCGTGACCCAGGCAATCGTCGTCAAGGGGTTACGCAAGAAGTTCGGTCAACGCGAGGTTCTGCACGGGCTGGATTTCACGGTGGAACCCGGGACAGTCTTCGGGGTGATCGGACCGAACGGTGCCGGAAAGACCACCACCATGCGCTGCCTGCTGGACATCATCCGACCCAGCGGCGGTTCCATTTCCGTCTTGGGACAGGATCCGAGGCGGGGCGGCACGGCACTGCGAAGGCGGATCGGCTATCTGCCCGGGGAGCTGCATTTGGAGAACCGCACCACGGGCCGCCGCATGCTGGAGCATTTTGCTGCCATCAGCGGCCCGGTGGATGAGCGGCACGTCAACGATCTCGCAGACCGCCTTCAGTTGGACCTGGACCGGCAGACCCGCAAGCTATCCAAGGGAAACAAGCAGAAGCTGGGCCTCCTGCAGGCGTTCATGCACAAGCCTGAGCTCCTGGTCCTGGACGAACCCACCAGCGGGCTTGACCCCTTGGTCCAGCAGGTCTTCCATGCCATGGTCCGCGAGGCCGTGGACGGCGGCGCCACCGTGTTCCTCAGCTCGCATGTCCTGAGCGAAGTCCAGCAGGCCGCGGACGCCGTCGCCATCCTCCGCGACGGCGACATCGTCACCGTTTCCACTGTGGAGGCTTTAAGGACGGCGGCGGTCAGGCAGCTGCGGTTCAACAGCATCGGAACGGAAGCGCACGACGTCGGCGCGCTGCTGGCCCGGGTGCCGGGCGTCGCCAATATCGCGGTGCGGGAACTGCCCGCAGACGGCCATGCGAGCGGAACCGTGGAAGCCACGGCCACCTTGTCCGGCCATATCCAGCCCTTGGTCCAGGAACTGGCACGGCTGCACCTGACAGACCTGGTCCTGGAAGAGCCGGACCTGGAAGAAGCCGTCCTGACCCTCTATACGGGCGGCGAAGCGCCCTCCAGTATGGGAAATCCCCAGAGAGCCGGCCATCAACCGGAAGGAGCCCACCGTGCCTAGGCCATTGCCGCTCTTCACCAAAGCACTGACTGATTCGTGGCGCTCCACCTTGGCTTGGGCGCTGGGACTCACGGGCGCGATCATGCTGTACCTGCCGTTGTATCCGTCCATCGGAGGCAGCGCCCAGATGCAGCAAATGATTGATGCCCTCCCTCAAGGCATGACCAAGGCCCTGAACTACGACCAAATAGCGACGGGACCCGGCTACACCCAGGCCACCCTTTTCGGACTCATCGGCTTCCTGCTGATGTCCATGGCCTCCATTGGTTGGGGCGCGGCGGCGGTGGGAGGTGACGAGGAGTCCGGGCTTTTGGAACTCACCCTCGCCCACAGCGTCACCCGCGTGCAGGTGGTCCTTGAGCGGGCGTTGGCCATTTTGGTCCGCATTGCGCTGCTGTCCGCCTTGGTCTTCGTGCTGGTGCTGGTACTGAACGGAACCGCAAAACTTGAGATCGACGTCGGGCATCTTTTCGGCGCCGTGCTGCTGTTCGCCGCCTTGGCCCTTCTGAGCGGTACAGCCGCACTGTGTGCCGGCGCCCTCACGGGACGGAAGGTGTACGGAGTCGCTGCCGGTGCTGCTGTTGCGGTCCTCGGCTACGTATTCAATGCGGTGGGGCGGCAAAGCCCCGATGTGGAGTGGCTGCTGAACCTTTCGCCGTATCACTGGGCGTACGGCAATTCACCCGTGACCAACGGGGCTGACTGGGGCGCCGTGACAGGGCTGCTGTGCATATCGGCGGCACTGATTGCGCTGGGAACTTTGGCCTTGCAGCGGCGGGACGTTGGGGTCTAGTTCCAGACGTGCGGTGCGGGACGGCGCGCTCCGGGCAGCGCGTTGTTTTCGCGCCACTCGTGGATCCATTCGGGCAGTTCAAGGTCCGCCGGCGGCCCACCGAACTCGGCGATGATCTCTTCCTGTGTCACGGGCTTGCCCTTGGCCACCAGGCGGGTGGCGATGTGGGCACGGGCGTAGATCTCACCGTCCACCACCATGCGCTGTTCGAAGTAGATCGCTTTGGTATCGAGGCCGATGATGCGGGTTTCAATGGTGTAGCGCTGCCATAACTGCAAGGATTTGCGGAACGCAATGGTCTCCCCGGCAGCCACCGGGCTCCAACCCCGTTTGCGCATCTTGTTCCAGATCCCACTGCGCACCATGAGGTCGAACCGGCCCAGGTCCATCAGGGAAAAGTACATGCCGTTGTTAACGTGCATGGCGATGTCTATGTCCGTGGGAAGCACCCGCAAGGGCAGCGACGATTCGTCCCAAACGTTCAACGGCGTGCGCTTGGAGGACGTGAACAGCAACATGAGGGTGCGTAGAAGCAGATGCATGGCAACAATGTTACCCATGAGTAACTTCCAGCGAAAGATGCCGACCGCATTGTGGGACGCTCTGCTGGATTCAGCCAAAGGAACGAGCACGGGCCTCGCTGTTTGTTCAACTTTATGTCCAACGATTGCACTAACGTTTACCGCTGGTTCATCAAAGACGTGCACAATATCTGGAACTCGTATTGGAAGAAAACATCAGGGAGATCCCTTTGAGTACGCTGCAAACCAGCAGGCCCAGCGGCGACGTCTGGCCCGAACTCCAGCGCCACCAGACAGTGGTGCTCCAGGACGCGCGCGGGAACCGCATCGAAGGAACCCTGGACGGAATGACCGACGACCGCAGCACCCTCTGGATCCAGCTCAAGGGCGGCCTGGGCCGTCAACTGATACACCACTTGGACGGCTACTGGCTGGAAACCACCGCCTGAGCAACTCCGCAAGCCCCCGGCCGGCCCGGCCTGTGGCTAGTATTCCCGTATGACTCAAGCGCGATACCGGGACCTCGTCGAATGGCCGCTCATGGCCACGGCACTGATATTCCTCGCCGCCTACGCGTGGCAGGTCATTGGCCGGGTCGACGGGCCCTCGGCAGTCCCTTTCGAGGTGATTTTGTGGATCACCTGGGGAATTTTCGCGCTGGACTATTTCATCAACCTCTGGCTTGCCGAGGACCGCATGCGCTGGTTTGTGTGGAACCTCCACGAACTCCTGATCGTGGTGCTCCCTTTCTTCCGGCCTTTGCGGTTGTTGCGCCTGGTCACCCTCCTCTCCGTGCTGCAACGCACCGTGGGCGAAACCCTCCGTGGCCGGGTGGCAACCTACGTCGCCGGGGCCGCCGCCATGCTCATCCTCATCGGCGCCCTGGCGGTGTTGGATGTTGAACAGAACGCCCCCGACGCCAAGATCCTGACCTTCGGCGACGCAGCCTGGTGGGCCGTCACCACCATCACCACCGTGGGCTACGGCGATCTGTACCCGGTGACGCCCATTGGCAGGGTGGTAGCTGCCGCCCTGATGATGAGCGGCATCGCTGTTCTCGGTATCGTGACGGCCTCCATCGCTTCCTGGCTTGTCCAGCGGATCGAGGAGAACGCCGAGGGGGTCGCCGCCGCAGCGGGAGAAAAGGCAGCAGCGGCCGAAGAACCAGTCCGGGCTGAAATGGCGGACCTGGTGAGCGAAATCGCGGCCTTGCGGCTGGAGATTGCGGAGCTCCGGAAAATCTCGGAGAGTCGCTGAAGGGCCACTTCTGCCCCCCCGGCTCAGACGCCCCACCCCGGGCCCGCCTCCCTCTGGCTGGGGACACCCACATTCACCGCGGACATCGCCCCGGACCAAGGACACGAGAATTTGGGTGTCCTTCGTCCATTGTCGTGGCCCGGACGAAAATGGCAGCTCAAATCGCGAGATTCCACCAGGGCACAAAAAATCCCCGGAACCAGTGGTTCCGGGGATTTTCTTTGGGTGGCAGATGAGGGATTCGAACCCCCGTAGGCGTTGCCAGCTGATTTACAGTCAGCCCCCTTTGGCCGCTCGGGTAATCTGCCGAACTTCAAAAGAAGATCACTTCCGGAGACCATTACTTTCGATCCGGTAACCGAAGGCAGAGACAACCTTACAGAAGTTTCAGCGAAGAATCTAATCGGACGCAGACACCCTGATTTTCCGCGTGTTTCAGGCCTGTCCGAGGATCCTGCCCGCGAGTTTGGCTTCGAACCTCTCGGCCTGTTCGGCAGTGATCTGGTTGAGCTGCACAGCCCGCAGAAGATCTGCGTGGACGCCGTCCATCCGGGCAGTGGCATCGGGAACCGGGCTCAGTACGATCGACGCAGCCACGGCCGCCGCAGCGACGGCGCTTGCAGCTGCCACGGCTGCCGTGCCAATCGAACCGGCTGCTGCCGAGGCGGACTTGCTGATGGACTGGACGGCCTTGCTGCTCATGCTGATCCTCCGACGATACGTTCTTTCAACTGGTACAACTCTCGGCCAGCTACCTCGGTTCCCACCTTGCGTGTGCTGTGAGCGAACTGTGAAAGCCCTCCACCGTCCCAAGTGCCGGCTTCCGTACTAGGCTGGATGCCAGACCCAACCCGCCCTCACAGGGCCCCCAACCTAAGGAGAGTCATGGCAGGCGAATCCACATTCGACGTCGTCAGCAAGGTAGACAAGCAAGAGGTCGCCAACGCACTGAACCAGTCCCAGAAGGAAATCGCGCAGCGATACGACTTCAAGGGCGTCGGCGCGGAGATCGACTTCAGCGGCGAAAAGATCCTCATGAAGGCCAACTCGGAGGACCGGGTACTTGCAGTCCTGGACGTCTTCCAGTCAAAGCTCATCAAGCGCGGCATCTCCCTGAAGTCCCTCGACCAGGGCGAGCCTTACCCCTCGGGCAAGGAATTCCGCCTGGAGTGCACCATCAAGGAAGGTATCGCCCAGGACATCGCCAAGAAGATCAACAAGATCATCCGCGATGAAGCCCCCAAGTCCGTCAAGTCCCAGATCCAGGGCGACGAACTCCGCGTTACCTCCAAGTCCCGCGACGACCTTCAGGAAACCATGAACATCCTCAAGAAGTTCGAAGAGGCCGACCTGCAGTTCGTGAACTTCCGCAGCTAACCAAGCGGTCGCCCGGCATTGGCCAGGGCGCGCCAAAGCCGGGATGCACGCCCCACAGGGCAGCGCGTCCCGGCTTTTTCGCTGCCTGTAACTACAGCGACTGTCGTAATGGACGGGAAAATTAGAGCACGATTAGTTTGCGTAATAGCCGCGGCACAGTATTCTTCTTCCTTAGGCGAGCCTAAGTACGGCTCCCCTTAGCGAAAGAACACTCACCATGACCGCCAACTTCCTGATCGGACTGCGCGAAGGCCTGGAGGCCTCCCTCATCGTGGTCCTGCTGATGGCTTACCTCATCAAGACCGGACGGCGGCACCTGATTCCCCGCCTCTGGATCGGCGTGGGAATCGCGATGGGCATCTCCCTCGGCTTCGGCGCACTGCTGACCTTCGGCCCCCGAGGGCTGACGTTCGAGGCCCAGGAAGCAATCGGCGGCGGGCTCTCCATCATTGCAGTGGCACTGGTGACCTGGATGGTCTTCTGGATGGCCAGGACCGCCCGCAGCCTCGGCGGCGAGCTGCGCTCCCAAGTGGACAAAGCGGCCGACGGCGCCGCATGGGGCCTCGTGCTCGTGGCGGCATTGGCCGTGGGCCGGGAAGGGCTTGAAACTGCCCTCTTCATCTGGGCTGCAGCCCAAGCCACAGGCGAAACAACCCTCCCCCTGCTCGGTGCGCTGCTCGGCCTGGTCGCGGCCGCCGGGCTGGGTTATCTGCTGCACCGGGGTGTCCTGAAGGTCAACCTGGGCCGCTTCTTCACCTGGACCGGAGTCGGCCTCATCATCATCGCCGGCGGCGTACTGGCCTACGGCGTCCACGACCTCCAGGAAGCCGGCATCCTCCCGGGACTGCACAACCTGGCATTCGATGTCTCAGCCGCCGTCCCGCCGTCGTCCTGGTACGGCACCCTGCTGAAAGGCACCCTCAACTTCTCCCCCGCCACCACGTGGCTGGAAGCGGCAGCCTGGCTGCTGTACGTGATCCCCGTGCTGTCCCTGTACATCCGGGCCAACCGTTCCTCCCGTCCCAAAGCCGCCGGCACCATCCCAGCTCCCGCAGTCGCAGCACAGCCCTAAGGCTGTCTCCCCTTACGCCTTCAGGCACACCGCCGTGCGCCCGTTCATAGACAAAGGATTCACCCATGCCCGTTTCAACGAAACTCCGCAAGACCCTTGCCGTGATCGGCGCGGCCGCGGCCGTACCCCTGGTCCTCGCCGGTTGCACTGACAACACGAAGACCACAGCCGCCGCGGATGGCCCCATTCAGGTCAGCAGCACGGCCAACGAGTGCAAGGTTTCCGCTGCCACCGCACCCAGCGGCAACCTCACCTTCGCGGTGAAGAACGAAGGCACCGAGGTCACGGAGTTCTACCTGCTGGCAGAAGACGGCCTGCGTATCCTTGGCGAAGTGGAGAACATCGGACCCGGGATCACCCGCAACCTGGTGGTCACGGCCCCGGCCGGCAAGTACAACACCGCGTGCAAGCCCGGCATGCAGGGCGATGGCATCCGCGCTTCCTTCGAGGTCACCGAGTCCGGCAACAAGCCCAGCGTCGACGCCGATTTCCAGAAGCTCCTGGACACCGGCACCCAGCAGTACGCCGCCTACGTCAAGGACCAGACCGAACAGCTCGTCACCGGCACCAAGGCATTCGCCGACGCTTTTGCAGCCGGTGATGCCGCGAAGGCACGCGAGCTCTACGCAGCCACCCGCATGCACTGGGAACGGATCGAGCCGGTGGCTGAATCCTTCGGCGACCTCGACCCCAAGTTGGATGCCCGCGAAGCCGACCTTGAGCCCGGACAGGAATGGACCGGGTGGCACCGCGCCGAAAAGGACCTCTTCCCGCCCGCAGGCTACACGGCCATGACCGTTGCTGAGCGCACCGCCATCTCCAAGCAGTTGGTCGCCGACACCGAGGACCTCGCCACCCGCACCCGTACCGTGGAGCTCACTGCGGACAAGCTGGGCAATGGCGCCAAGGAACTCCTGGATGAAGTGGCCACCGGCAAGGTCACCGGCGAAGAAGAAATCTGGTCGCACACGGATCTCTGGGACTTCCAGGCCAATGTTGACGGCGCCCGCATCGCCTTCGAGAGCCTGAAGCCGGCCCTGGAGCAGAAAGACGCTGAGCTCTCCAAGTCCTTGGATGAAAAGTTCGCGGCGCTGCAGGCCGAACTGAACAAGCACGCAAAGGGCGACGGCTTTGCCTACTACAACGAGCTCAGCCCGGAGCAGGTCCAGGGTTTGGCTTCGCTGGTTGACTCGCTGGGTGAGCCCCTTTCCAAGCTCACCTCAGCCGTGGTCCTGTGAGCGGCTGCCCCTTCGGGCACACCGGTGACGCCGCCGGCGTCGAGCGTTCCGGTGAGCCGAACGACGTCGTAACCTCCCGAGGGGCGTCCGACGGCGGCACGGCGGCTACCGCTGAAACCGTCACCCCCCGGATGTCCCGCCGTGGCCTGCTGTCGCTGGCGGGCGTGGGCGGGGCCGGAGCCGTTGCCGGCCTGGCCGCCGGCTTCCTGGGCCACGACGCCGTGACGGCAACCGCAGCATCTGCCTCCGTTCCGGCCGCCGAAGAAGCGGTAGTCCCGTTCTTCGGAGACCATCAGGCAGGCATCACGACCCCTGCCCAGGACCGTCTCCACATGGCCGCGTTCGATGTCACCACCGAGGACCGCAAGGAACTCATCAAGCTCCTGAAGGACTGGACTGCCGCGGCGCAGGCGATGGCGGCCGGGGACCCCACCGGCAAGACCGGCGCCGTCGATGGACCTTATGACGCCCCGCCGGAGGACACCGGCGAGGCTTTGGACCTGGCGGCGTCGAAACTGACCCTGACGTTTGGTTTTGGTGCCGGACTGTTCGAAAAGGATGGCAAGGTTCGGTTCGGCCTGGACGGGCGGCGACCCGAAGCTCTGATCGACCTCCCCCACTTCCCGGGCGACGACCTCCAGCCCGGGCGCACAGGAGGAGACATCGTGGTCCAGGCCTGCGCCGATGACCCGCAGGTTGCGGTGCACGCCATCCGCAACCTGGCGAGAATCGGATTCGGAAAGGTCCGCGTCCGTTGGTCCCAGCTCGGATTCGGGCGCACCTCCTCAACGTCCCGGGCACAGGTGACTCCCCGCAACCTCTTCGGTTTCAAGGACGGCACCAACAACCTCAAGGTCGAGGACAACGCGCTGCTGGACGAGCACGTGTGGGTGGCCCCTGGCGGCCCTGCATCCGAGCAGTGGATGGCAGGCGGCAGCTATCTGGTGGCCCGCCGGATCCAGATGCACATTGAGATCTGGGACCGCACCTCACTGCGTGAACAGGAGGGGCTGATTGGGCGCACCAAGGGCGTCGGGGCTCCTTTGTCAGGCGGCGATGAGTTCAGCACACCGGACTTTGCCATGGCGGGCCGCAATGGCGAGCCGCTGATTCCCATGGACTCGCACATGCGGCTGGCCCACCCGGACCAGAACAACGGCGTGCGGATGCTCCGCCGAGGTTACAACTTCACGGACGGTTCGGATGGGCTGGGGCATCTGGATGCCGGTCTCTTCTTCATCGCTTTCGTGAAGGATCCGCGGACGCACTACGTGCCCATGCAACTGGCAATGGCCAAGGGCGACACGTTGTCCGTGGAGTACCTGAAGCACACCGGTTCGGGTTTGTTTGCGGTTCCTCCCGGGGTGCAGGCCGGCGGGTTCATCGGCGAAGGACTGTTCGCGTAGCAGTCCCTGCGAGCACGTCAGGCGAGCGGGCGCCCTGCCATTCCCTCCAGTCGGCTGATGCGTTCCTTCATGGGCGGGTGAGTGGAGAACATGCGCCGCATGCCGCCGCCACGGAACGGGTTGGCGATCATGAGGTGCGAGGCATTGACCAGCCGCTGGTCCTGCGGAAGCGGCAACTGGCTCACCCCGGACTCGATCTTGCGCAGCGCCGAGGCCAGTGCCAGCGGGTCCCCGGTGAGCTGGGCGCCGTCCTCGTCCGCGTCGAATTCACGGGTGCGGGAGATCGCCATCTGGATGAGCGAGGCCGCAAATGGTGCCAGCAGCGCCATGGCAATGGTCGCCAGGGGGTTCGCATTGCGCCGGTCGCCGCCTCCGAAGATCAGCAGCATCTGGCCCACGGATGTGATGACGCCGGCCACAGCCGCGGCCACGGACGACGTCAGGATGTCGCGGTTGTACACATGCATCAGCTCATGGCCCAGCACGCCCCTGAGTTCCCGGGCGTCCAGCAGGTGCAGGATGCCCTCGGTGCAGCAGACAGCGGCGTTCTTGGGGTTCCGGCCGGTGGCGAAGGCGTTGGGTGTCATGGTGGGTGAAAGGTAGATCCGTGGCATGGGCTTGTTCGCCCGCACGGACAGCTCCCTGACGATCTGGTAGAGCTGGGGAGCCTGGGCCTCAGTGACCGGGTAGGCAGCCATGGAACGAATGGCGATCTTGTCGCTGTTCCAATAGCCGTACGCTGTGGTGCCCACGCCGATCAGGGCCATGATCCAGATGGGGGCGGTGCTCCGGGTTCCTGAGGCAATGATGGCACCCAAACCCAACAACACCGCCCACAGCACACCGAAGAGTGCCGCGGTCTTGAGTCCATTGTTGTGTTTATGCACGTTGCTCTCGTTCTCTTTCTTCAGCTCTTGCAGGGCTTTGCTTCGTTTAACGCCGACGCCGGTCCGCCTGTTCCGGGCCCAGGCGCCGGTTCCTGGCTTGGCCCCCGCCTGCTTAGGGCACCGGATGCTTTGAATCGTAGGCGACGAAGCCGGGTTGGACACGGGAAGCGAGCCATGCCAAGGCAATGCACAGGACTCCACCTAGCAACAGCACCCCGCCCTCGCTGAGGAACTGTGTCACTCCACCGGCAAGCATGTCTCCCACCCGGGGTCCGCCAGCTACCACCACGATGAACACCCCTTGCAACCGCCCACGCAGATGGTCCGGGGTAGCAGCCTGGAGAATCGTGGTCCTGAAAACGGCACTCACGGAATCCGAAATACCTGCGAGCGCACAGCAGAGCGCAGCCGGTATCAGCCACGGCGTGGTTCCATTGCGTCCGGCGTCACCTGCAAGGAGCACTACCAGCCCAAAGCCGGCAATTGAGGCTCCCCACCCCATCACGGACCACACCACGGCGCTGCCCTGCCGGCGTACCCTTCCCAACGGACCAGAGAAGAGGCCTGCAAGGAACGCTCCCACAGCCGTGGATGCGAGCAGCACACCCACGGTGGTTTCGCCTCCACCGATCATCACGGCGCCAATGGCGGGCATCAGGGCCCGGGGTTGGGCGCAGATCATGGCGATGAGGTCGATGATGAAGGTCATGCGGACGTTGGGCCGCCCGCCCAGGAACCGGAAGCCCTCCACCACGGAGCGGAACCCGGGCCGGACGGCATCCTTGGAGGGCGGCAGCGGCGGAAGCCTGAAAAGTCCCCACAGCGCGAAGGTGAAGCTGATGACGTCAATCGTGTAGGTCCAGCCGAAGCCGATGGTTGCCACGAGTACCCCGGCCAGGAGTGGTCCGGCGGTCATCGAGAGGCCAAAGGTCAGCATGCTCAAGGCGTTGGCCGCGGGCAGCAGGTCCTTGCGGACCAGGAGTGGAATGATGGCGCTCCGGGCCGGGCCGTTGATGCCTTGCGCGCCGCTTTGGATGGCTACCAGCGCATAAAGGACCCAAATGTTGCCCAGACCCAGCCACGCCTGCAGTGCCAGGCCGGCCGTGGAAGCCCATAGGACGAGGGATGCAATCAAGGCCACTTTGCGTCGGTCGTAGGCATCGGAGATGGATCCACCGTAGAGGCCGGCAATGACCAGGGGAACCAGCGCGAAGATACCCAGGAGCCCCACATAGAAACTTTCCTGCGTGAGCCGGTACACCTCCAGGCTGACAGCCACGAGGGTCAGTTGGGTGCCGATGGCGGCAACGGACGCCCCCAGCCAGAGACGACGAAAAGCAGGACTCTCCTTGAGCGGAGTGATGTCTGCCAGTAGTTTTGCCACCGTCCAACCCTAACCAGCGCCACGGCTTGGTAGGCTCACCCCGGGGAAGGAGTTGACATGGTCATGTCACGACGACTGTTGTACCGTTCGGGCTTTTGGGAGATCGCCCGGCCACGTCATCCCCTCACAGCCGCGCACGTAGTGGTCAGGTTGTCTGATCCGTCCACGGATTTCGCGCTCCCGTCCGCAACAGACTGGCTTTTTTGCCACCATCTGGCACGCGCCGCCTTGGCGAAGGTCCTGGGCGTCGAGCACTGCGCCGTCATGTTCGCCCATCAGTGGCATCCGCTGGGAGCCGGGCTGGGTGAACCGGTGGCTGAATCGTCAACTCCGACGTTCCATCTTTTTGGACGCTGGGCTGGCGAAACCACGACGCCGGGACTTCAGCTCTCGCTGCCGGCGCACCGTCGGGTGGCCCTCCCCGAGTCCGAACTGGAGGCGACCGACGAGGCGATCCGTGAGTCCCTACGCCGGGAGCTGCCCGACGCGATCGTGGCGTCCGCAGACGCGGCCAGGGCCGCCGTCGAACCTGTTCCGGACCCCGCAGTGCTGGTACGGACGATTCCTGCGGGTGAGCGCCATACCGTCATGGAGCCCGTGAGCGGCGTGGCCTCAGTTCGGGACTTCCTGCCTGCTGACCTTTTGGCGATCGGTGCATCGCTGGGCGCGCTGCCGCTGTCCGGTGGCGTCAGCGGGTTCAGTTGCTTGGCCGTGGAGTCGCTGACCCCGGGAACGCCATTGCGGGTGCATGCGCTCGGCCGCTCGGCCGCGGAAGAACTCAACCCGGTAGTGGAATTGTTTCGTTCACCGGAAGTTAGCCTTGCCTTATTGTGAACTTATCAAAATAAGTGTTTGAATGAATGCATGACAGATCACACTGCTGAGCAGCAAGCATGGGCCGCGGCCCTGCATGCCCACGGCAGGCGTGTGACCAAACAGCGGCTGGCAGTGCTGGCCGCAGTCCAGCACCATCCGCACTCCCCGGCAGAAGGCATCCTTGCCGCTGCCCGCCAGGAACTGCCTGAACTGACGGCGCAGTCCGTTTATGTAGTGCTCAGCGACCTTACGGATTTGCAGATGCTGCGCCGCTTTGAACCCCCGCACTCCCCGGCGCTCTACGAAACCCGGGTAGGCGACAACCACCACCACGCCGTCTGCATCAGCTGCGGCAAGGTGGAGGACGTGGATTGCGCAGTGGGCCACGCACCGTGCCTCACACCGCACTGGAACGAAAATTCCAAGCCCATGACAATCCAGATCGCAGACGTCCTTTACCAAGGCATCTGCCAGGATTGCCAGGCCAAACAACAGCTTCCCGTAAATACTTCAGTAACTCAGAAATAGGAAAAAGGAGAACAATGACTGCCATTTCAACGACCCAGTCAGGTGCCCCCGTTACGTCCGACGCGCACTCGAAGTCCGTCGGCGCTGACGGTGCCATCATCCTGACCGACCACTACCTGGTGGAAAAGCTCGCCCAGTTCAACCGCGAGCGGGTCCCGGAGCGCGTAGTGCACGCCAAGGGCGGCGGAGCTTTCGGTACCTTCAAGACCACCTCTGACGTTTCTGCCTACACCAAGGCTGCTTTCCTGCAGCCGGGTGTCGAGACGGACATGCTGATCCGTTTCTCCTCCGTTGCAGGCGAGAACGGTTCTCCCGACACGTGGCGCGATCCCCGCGGTTTCGCCGTGAAGTTCTACACCTCCGAGGGCAACTACGACCTCGTGGGCAACAACACCCCCGTCTTCTTCATCCGCGACGGCATCAAGTTCCCGGACTTCATCCACTCCCAGAAGCGCCTCCCGGGTACCCACCTGCGTGACGCTGACATGCAGTGGGACTTCTGGACCCTCTCCCCCGAGTCCGCACACCAGGTCACCTGGCTCATGGGCGACCGTGGCCTGCCGGCTTCCTGGCGTGAAATGCAGGGTTACGGTTCGCACACCTACCAGTGGATCAACGCCGCCGGCGAGCGTTTCTGGGTCAAGTACCACTTCAAGTCCAACCAGGGCGTCAAGACCATCACTGGTGACCAGGCTGAAGAGCTGGCCGGTTCGGATGCAGACTTCTACATCCGCGACCTCTCCGAGAACATCGAGGCCGGCAACTTCCCGTCGTGGGAACTCCACGTTCAGGTCATGCCGTACGAGGATGCCAAGACGTACCGCTTCAACCCGTTCGACCTCACCAAGGTGTGGCCGCACTCCGACTACCCGCTGATCCACGTGGGCACCATGGAGCTGAACAAGAACCCGGAGAACTACTTCGCGCAGATCGAGCAGGCCACCTTCGCGCCGTCGAACTTCGTGCCGGGCATCGCTGCTTCCCCGGACAAGATGCTGCAGGCCCGCATCTTCTCCTACGCCGATGCACACCGCTACCGCGTTGGCACCAACCACGCGCAGATCCCGGTGAACCAGCCCAAGAACCAGGTCAACAACTACAGCCAGGATGGCCAGGGACGTTACCTGTTCAACGCTCCGTCCACCCCGGTTTACGCACCGAACTCCGTTGGTGGCCCGGCTGCTGTCGAGCCGACCTCCCCCGCCGGTGGCTGGGAGAACGACGGCGAGCTCACCCTCTCCGCCCACACCCTGCACGCTGAGGATGACGACTTCGGCCAGGCCGGTACCCTGTACCGCGAGGTCTACGATGACGCCGCCAAGGCCCGCCTCCTGGACACCATCACCGGTGCTGTTGGCGGCGTGAAGAACGCCGACATCAAGGAACGCGCCATCCAGTACTGGACGAACGTTGACGCCGACCTCGGCGCCAAGCTCCGTGCCAACCTGGGCGCAGGCCAGACCGAGTCCGACGCCGAAGCAGCCAACAAGCTCTAAGCGTCTTTGCTCCAAGCACTTCCAAGAACACCCCGCCGCGGTTCCACTCCGCGGCGGGGTGTTCTTTTTGTTTTCCACATAGCCCTTGTTTCCACATAGCAGCCTCCAGCTATGGCTGCGCCCTCATGCCGCTCCATAGGATCCCTGTATGAACACATTTGAAGGCATTCAGGCAGCCGCTTTCCGCTTCTACGAGGACCTTGAAGAGAACAACAACCGCGAGTGGTGGCTGGAGCATAAAGCGACATACGACGCCGAGGTCAGGGAACCGCTGACGGCTCTCCTCGCGGAATTGGAGCCGAGGTTCGGGCCGGCAAAGATCTTCCGCCCCAACCGGGACATCAGGTTCTCCCAGGACAAGTCACCCTATAAAACGGCCCAGGGAGCCTTCGCAGCCACACGGGAGGGCGTTGGCTATTACGTGCAGATCAGCGCCGACGGTCTCCTGATCGGTGGGGGCTACCACTCCCACACGCCCGCCCAGTTGGCACGCTACCGGGCCGCAGTCGACGCGCCGGACAGTGGCCTGGCGCTGCAACAGATCACCGACGCCGTCTCCGCTGCTGGTTTTGCGATTGAAGGGGAAAAACTCAAGACCGTTCCCCGCGGCTTTGACAAGGACCATCCGCGGGCGGAGCTGCTAAAGCACAAGTCCCTGTCGGCCGGAGTGGAAGTCGGGCAGCCGGCGTGGTTGTCCACCGCAGCGGCCAAGGATGAGATTGCCTCCCGCTGGGAGACGCTGAGGCCCCTGGTGGAGTGGGTCAGTGAGTACGCGGCGCCGTGAGGGCTGGTGGCGTTGGGGCCAGCGCTGTGAGGGCTAGGGTCCCAAGGCTGGCGCCCAGTGAAGGGCCCTCTGGACGGGTGCGTTCCCGGAAACAGAAAACGCCCGGAAACCAGCGGTTCCCGGGCGTTCCCCTTGAGTTATGACAAAGCAGCTGTCTGACAAGCAGCAGCGATGGGTCAGACCTTGGTGAAGGTGTCTTCGTCCTCGTCGCCGGTGGTCTTGCCGCCGCCTGCGACAGCGGCTTTGGCGGCTGCGAACTTCTCGTTGAGCCGCGAGTGACGCTGGCCGTAGGAGAAGTAGATCACCATGCCGATCACCAGCCAGATCGCGAAGAAGATCCAGGTTTCCACGGCCAGGTTGGTCATGAGGTAGACGCACAGTACGGCGGAGACCCAGGGCAGGACCTTGCCGAACGGAACGCGGAACGCCGGTTTGAGGTCGGGGCGCTTCTTGCGGAGCACAAGGATGCCCAGGGAGACCATCACGAACGCGGACAGCGTTCCGATGTTGATCATTTCCTCCAGGAGGTCCACCTTGGTCACACCTGCCACGATCGCCACGGCGGCACCGCAGATGATCTGCAGGCGGGCCGGGGTGGAGCGCTTCTCGCTGGTCTTGGAAAGGGAGCGGGGCAGCAGACCGTCTCGGCTCATGGCAAGCACCACGCGGGACAAGCCCATGAGGAGCACCATGATGACGGTGGTGAGGCCTACGAGGGAACCGAAAGCGATGACCTTGGCGGCGTCAGTGTTGCCCACAGCTTCGAAAGCCGTGGTCAAGGTGGGGTTCTTGACTTCGGCCAGCTGCGTGTAGGAAACCATTCCCGTGAGGGCGAGGGAGACCAGGATGTAGAGCAATGTCACCAGCGCCAGGCCGCCGAAGATGCCCCGGGGCAGGGTCTTCTGCGGGTTCTTGACCTCCTCGGCGGAGGTGGCCACCACGTCGAAGCCGATGAAGGCGAAGAAGACCAAGGCAGCGCCTGCGAAGATGCCAAGCGTTCCGTACTGGGCCGGAGCAGCACCGGTCAGGAAGCCAAAGAAGGACTGCTTCATGACATCGGCCGCGCCCATTCCGGCAGTCGGTTCGGAGGCCGGAACAAACGGTGTGTAGTTGGAGAACTTCACGTAGCTGAAGCCCACTACGATCACGAACAGCACTACAGCGATCTTGATCATCGTGAAGACGTTGCCAACGCGGGCGGACAACTTTGTCCCCAGCACCAGCAGCACGGTGAAGATCGCGACGATGAGGAAGGCGCCCCAGTAAAGGTCAACGCCAAACACACTGATCGAGGGCGGCATCTCCACGCCCATCAAGCCAAACACCGTACTGAGGTAGATGCCCCAGTACTTGGCGATCACTGCCGCGGCGGTAAAAAGTTCGAGGATGAGGTTCCAGCCGATGATCCAGGCAAGGACTTCGCCCATGGTGGCGTACGTGAAGACGTAGGCGGAACCGGCAACGGGAATTGCGGTCGCGAACTCCGCGTAGCACATGATGGCCAACGCGCAGGTGACTGCTGCGATGGCAAAGGAAATGGTGACGGCGGGGCCGGCAAAGTTGGCGGCAGCCTTCGCGCCCACCGAGAAGATACCGGCGCCGACAGCGACGGCGACGCCCATGATCATGAGGTCCCACGTGCTCAGGCTGCGCTTGAGCTTGCGACCAGGCTCGTCGGAATCGGCGATCGACTGCTCAATCGACTTGGTCCTGAAAATGTTCATAAAAATGCCACATTCTGGATGGGGGTGGTATAGGACTCATCAAGAATAGTGTCCGACCAATGGACGGCCATATTTATCCCAGATAGTGAGACGCCTGCCGAATTCGCGTGACAGGTGTGACTGGTGTGATGAAGGCCCGTAACCCTCATCACACCAGCCATCCACCCTAAATGCTTGGCACGTCCCAGTCCATGAGCGTTGATCGGATCAGGAATCGCTTCCCCTCGGGAGACTCAACGGAGAACCCACTGCCTCGGCCCGGAACCACATCCACGGTGAGGTGGGTGTGGGACCAGTAATTGAATTGCTCCTTGGACATCCAGAACTCCAGTGGTTTGGCATTTCCATCGGGCCCGAGGTCGAACCGCCCAAGGAGAACGTCGGAGTCACCTGTCAAGAACTCCCCCGCCGGGTAGCACATGGGAGCCGAGCCGTCGCAGCAGCCGCCCGATTGGTGGAACATCAAAGGGCCGTGCTGCTCCCAGAGTTTGAGGAGCAGCTCCACGGATGCTCCGGTGAGCGCCACCCGGGAGAAGTCCTCCCCGGGCAGCGTCACCGAAGCTTCCAGGATGTCCTGGGACATGTTGGCGTTCATCAGAACTTCAGAACCACTCGGCCGTCGATCTTGGCGTGCTTCATCTCGTCGAAGACTGCGTTGACTTCCGAGAGCTCCCGGGTGGACACCGTTGGCTTGATCTTCCCCTGGGCATAGAACTCCAGCGCTTCCTCGAGGTCCTGCCTGGTGCCCACGATCGATCCCCTGACCGTGAGGCCCTTGAGGACAATCTCGAAGATCGGCGCCGGGAAATCTCCGGGCGGAAGGCCGTTGAAGACGATCGTTCCACCGCGCCGGGCCATGCCAATGGCTTGTCCGAACGCCGAAGGGTGCACGGCTGTGACCAGCACGCCATGGCAGCCGCCCGTTTCACGCTGGATGACCTCAGCCGGGTCCTCATGCAGTGCATTGACCGTCAACTCGGCACCATGCTCCTTGGCGAGCGCCAGTTTGTCGTCGGCAATGTCCACCGCTGCCACCCGCAGACCCATTGCCACTGCGTACTGGACGGCGATGTGCCCCAGGCCGCCAATGCCGGAGATGGTGACCCACTGCCCCGGCCTGGCCTCGGTCATCTTCAAGCCCTTGTACACCGTGACGCCGGCGCAGAGCACGGGTGCAACCTCCACCGGATCCGAGCCTGCCGGGATGCGGGCAGCGAAGCGGGTGTCCACCAGCATGTATTCACCGAACGAGCCATCCACACTGTAGCCGCCGTTCTGTTGCGACTCGCACAGGGTTTCCCACCCCGTCCGGCAGTACTGGCAGTCTCCGCAGGCCGACCACAGCCAGGCATTGCCCACGAGGTCGCCGACCGCCACGTCCGTGACCCCTTCGCCGAGGGCTACCACTTCGCCGACACCCTCGTGCCCGGGAATAAACGGTGGTGTCGGCTTGACGGGCCAGTCGCCTTCGGCGGCGTGCAGGTCGGTATGACATACCCCCGACGTAATGAGGCGGACCAGCGCCTGGCCGGGACCCGGCGTCGGGCGTTCGACCTCCATGACCTTCAGGTCGGTTCCGAATTCAGTGACTACTGCTGCTTGCATAGTGGTGGTCATTGACGATCTCCTTTGATCTGTACGAATGATGGGAGTTTTTGTACAGCTGATGCCCCTAAGTCCGCTCCATAAGGGCATCTGCTGTACAAAAACTCTTAGAAGAAGCCGAGCTTGTTCTCGTTGTAGCTGACCAGGAGGTTCTTGGTCTGCTGGTAGTGGTCCAGCATCATGGCGTGGTTTTCACGGCCAATACCTGAGGACTTGTAGCCACCGAAAGCGGCACCTGCCGGGTAGGCGTGGTAGTTGTTGACCCACACACGGCCGGCCTGGATTTCCCGGCCCGCGCGGTAGGCGACATTTCCGTTGCGCGACCAGACGCCGGCACCAAGACCATAGAGGGTGTCGTTGGCGATGCCGATGGCGTCGTTGTAGTCGCTGAACTTGGTCACGGACACCACCGGGCCGAAGATTTCCTCCTGGAAGATCCGCATCCGGTTGTGGCCTTCGAAGATGGTGGGCTGGACGTAGTAGCCGCCGGCCAGGTCGCCTGACAGCTCTGCCCGGGCCCCGCCGGTGAGGACCTTGGCGCCCTCCTGCTTTCCGATGTCGATGTAGGAGAGGATCTTCTCCAACTGGTCGTTGGAGGCCTGGGCGCCGATCTGGGTGTCGGTGTCCAAGGGGTTGCCCTGGATGATCTTGTTGGTCCGGGCCACGACGTCGGTCATGAAGGAGTCGTAGATACCTTCCTGAACGAGTGCGCGGGACGGGCAGGTGCAGACTTCGCCCTGGTTGAAGGCGAAGAGCGTGAACCCTTCCTGCGCTTTGTCGTAGTAGGCATCGTTCTGGGCGGCGACGTCGTCGAAGAAGATGTTCGGGCTCTTGCCGCCAAGTTCCAGCGTGACCGGAATGAGGTTGTTGGACGCATACTGGCTGATCAGCCGGCCGGTGGTGGTCTCGCCGGTGAAGGCGATCTTGCGGATGCGGGGGCTGGACGCCAGCGGTTTGCCTGCTTCCACACCGAATCCATTGACCACGTTTACTACGCCGGCCGGAAGCAGGTCACCGATGAGCTCCATCAAAACCAGGATCGACGTCGGCGTCTGCTCAGCCGGCTTCAGGACCACGGCGTTGCCGGCTGCGAGCGCCGGGGCCAGCTTCCACACGGCCATGAGGATGGGGAAGTTCCACGGGATGATCTGGCCGACAACGCCCAACGGCTCCTTGAAGTGGTACGCCGTGGTGTCCTCGTCGAGCTGGGAGAGGTGGCCTTCCTGGGCGCGGACGGCGGAGGCGAAGTAGCGGAAGTGGTCAGCTGCCAGCGGGATGTCGGCGTTCAAGGTCTCGCGGACGGGCTTGCCGTTGTCCCAGGTCTCGGCAACAGCCAGGAGCTCCACGTTCTCGTCAATGCGGTCGGCGATCTTGTTCAGGATGGCTGCGCGTTCGGTGGCGGAGGTCTTCCCCCAGGACGGTGCAACCTTGTGCGCTGCGTCCAGCGCCAGTTCGATGTCCTCCGACGTCCCCCGGGCAACTTCGCAGAAGGCCTTGCCCGTCACGGGGGTGATGTTCTCAAAGTAGGCGCCCTTGACCGGGGCAACCCATTCGCCGCCGATCCAGTTCTCGTAGCGGTCCTTGAAGGTGACCTTCGAACCCTCGGCACCCGGCTGTGCATAAACAGTCATTGCTAGCTCCTTTGCTGCGAATCACGGTGGCTGTCGCCATTGATCCGAGCCTAGGAGCCAGGGGGTTGCAGCTACGTTGCAACAGTGTGACTCAGCTCACGCTTTCAACTCGACGTCGATCCGCTCAAGATCGGCGACCACGGCCGCCCGCTTCGGTGAGCGCGGCGGCAGCAGCTTCAGCACGGCGAGGCGGAGGTCGACGTCGTACTTCGCCTCGGGCAGTTCCGCATACTTGAGGAGCGAATCGACGCTGCCGTCGCTGAGCAGTGCCTCCCGCAGCAGGTGGGACACCCGCTCCCGCAACTGCACGACGCCGGGTGCCTCCGAACGCGGCAAAAGCGCACCTTTGTAGATTTCCAGGGCAATGCGGTGGGCGCCGCGCTGCAGGCAATTGAGGACCTGTCCGGAGTCCGGAAGCAACTCGACCGGCAGCCTGTAGGGGCGGGATTCGGGAACCGCGTCCGGGCTGATCTCCTGGATGACTTTCCGGAGCCGCACCATCTCCGCCCGGAGCGTCACGGAAGAACCGTCGCCCGGGTACAGCAGGGCGCAGAGGTCATCGGCGCTCAGTCCATCCGGATGGTTGCCCAGGATGGCCAGGATCTCGCTGTGACGTGCGGACAAGGAGACCGTCCGGCCGGCGATGCTGAGCAGGGCATTGTCACGCCCCAGCAACTGCAGGCTGTTGCGGTACAAAGCGGGGCTTGAAGCGGCGGCCGCGCTCCGGCGTCGTGGTTTGTCGCGAACGGCGGCTGCGAGCTGCAGCCGCTCAATCCGCAGCTGCGCCTGGGCTGCTGCGACCGTCGCCTCCACCAGGGACAGGGTGTGCGGCGCCACGGCCGTTTCTGTCCCCGTAATGTCCACAACGCCCAGCACTGCACCGGAATCGGGATCGTGGAAGGGAACCGCGGTACAGCTCCAGGGATGGACGGAGCGCTTGAAATGTTCGGCTCCGGAGATCTGGATGCTCCGGTCGAGGGCGAGTGCCGTGCCGGGTGCGCTGGTGCCAACGGAGGCTTCGGACCAGTCGGCGCCGGCCACGAACATCATGCCTTCGGCCCGCCGCTGCATCACGGGATCGCCGTCCACCCACAAGAGCCGCCCGACGTCGTCACCCACAGCCACGAGAAGTCCGCTGTCATGGCTGGGCTGAACCAGCAGTTTCCTGATCACGGGCATGATGGTGGCCAAAGGGTGCTGCCGGCGGTACTCCTCCAGCTCATCGCGGTTCATCGCCAAGGGGGCCTCGGCGACGTCGGGGTTGGCCTGGAGGCTCGCTGAACGCTGCCAGGATTCCCGGACCAGCCGGCGCAGCCCGACGATATCTTCCGGCACGCCAATGCGCAGGGATTCGAGGCGTTCATGGCCGGCCAGGGCACGCTTCTGCAGCAGCTCCGCGGCATCGCTGCCTGGAACCGGCGGGTGGACTGGATTCCTCATCGAACTCCCTGACATTCTGTGCGTTGGGCCGCGCGCGGTGGGCAGCACAGTACGAGAGAGTCTAATTCGCCAGATGGAGTTTTTGTACAGCTGATGACCCTCAAGCGTCCCAATAGGGGCATTAGGTGTACAAAAACTCCAAGGGTCAGCCGCGGGAGATCCGGATCATTTCCTCACGCGGCACAACCTTGATGCGCTCGCGAACCACACCGTCCGGATTCTCGTCGGATGCTGACCAGGCAGCACCAAGTGCGGCCTCGTGGGCGTCAAGCCGGTTCCAGCCCTCCCAAGTGGTGTACTCCACCCCGCGCTCTTCCAGGAGGTCGATGATGGCTTGCGGGTCCGGGTTTTCGGCCGGCGGCAGGTTGAGCCGGTCTTCCAGGAGGAAGCCGATGGTTTCCAGGGCGTCACCCTTGGTGTGGCCGATCAACCCCACGGGTCCGCGCTTGATCCAGCCGGTGGCGTAGATTCCCGGCACGGGCTTGCCGTCGGCGTCCAGGACGCGGCCGCCGTCGTTCGGGATGACGCCGCGGCGGGCGTCGTACTCAAGTTCATCCAGCGGCGAGCCGTGGTAGCCGATAGCGCGGTACACGGCCTGGACGGGGTACTCCACGAATTCCCCGGTGCCCTTGACGTTCCCTGTGCCGTCCAGCTCCATCCGTTCGAACTTGATGCCGGCCACCCTGCCGGGCGTCTCCGGCGAGTCAAGGATCTCCACGGGGCTGTGCAGGAAGTGCAGGTGCAGGCGGCGGGAGGACGGCTGCTCGGATTCGGCGTGCTCCTCCACCAGCCAGTTGGTCATGGTGTTAACCATGATCTTGATCTGGTTGTTGCTGCGGATCGCCTCATCCGAGGCTTCGTCGAACTCGAAGTCCTCCGGGTACAGCACGATGTCCACGTCCTTGCAGTGCGAGAGCTCGCGCAACTCCAGCGGCGTGAACTTCACTTGGGCGGGGCCGCGGCGCCCGAACACGTGGACATCGGTGACGGGCGAATTCTTGAGCCCGGCGAACACGTTGTCCGCGATCTCGGTGACCAACAGCTCTTCAGGGTGCTTGACCAACATCCGTGCTACGTCCAGTGCAACGTTGCCATTGCCGATCACGGCAATTTCCTTGGCATCCAGCGGCCATTCCCGGGGCACGTCCGGGTGGCCGTCGTACCAGGAGACGAAGTCGGCGCCGCCGAAGGACCCTTCCAGGTCGATGCCGGGAATGTTCAGGTCCGCGTCCTTGATGGCGCCGGTGGAGAAGATCACGGCGTCGTAGAAGGAGCGGAAATCGTGCAAAGTAAGGTCGCGGCCGTACGTGACGTTGCCCAGGAAGCGGATGTCGCCACGGTCCAGCACTTTGTGGAGGGCGTTGACGATTCCTTTGATGCGGGGATGGTCCGGCGCCACACCGTAGCGGATCAGTCCGTAGGGCGCGGGATACGCCTCGAAGAGGTCGATGCTCACTTCAACATGCCCGTCCTTGACCTCGTTGGACTTGGTCAGGATATCCGCGGCGTAAACCCCTGCGGGGCCTGCGCCGACAATGGCAACGCGAAGGGGACGATTGGGGATGGTTGCGGCTGAGTTGGACACCGTGAGCCCTTCCGAAGCAGTGAGCCACGCCGCTGTTGGGGGCGCGCAGACTTCAATTCTAGGTGTCGACCCTACACCCGGCCGCTTATATGGCAGGAGTCACAGAGATTCATAAAAATTGCGGAATATTGCAGCAGTACCCGGTGTTGGCGACAATGTGTCGACTCCGGAACAGATCATCTCAGGCTCCCCTTCAAACCAGCCCCCGACGGCGGCGGCCAAGGGCGGTGGAGCAGGAACCGGCGGTTCAGCCAAGCCTGTGAGGAGCGAGTCGACGGCGGGAATCCTGTTTGGCATCGGCGCTTACGGCCTGTGGGGCCTGCTTCCCCTCTACTTCTTTATCCTCATGCCTGCCGGGGCGATCGAAATCGTGGCCAACCGGATTGTCTGGTCCCTGATCTTTTGCGCCCTCCTGATCACCATCACGCGGGCCTGGCGGGTTTTCGGTGCAGCGTTGAAGGACCGTACCGTCTTCGGGCCGCTCGCGCTCGCCGCCGGCCTGATCGCCATCAACTGGCTCACCTACACGTTCGGCGTCACTACCGGGCATGCTGTTGAGACCTCCCTGGGCTACTTCATCAACCCGCTGGTCTCGGTCCTCCTGGGTGTTTTCGTCCTCAAGGAGAAGCTGCGCCCCTTGCAGTGGACGGCCGTGGGCATTGGATTCGTCGCGGTGGGAGTCCTGACTTTCTCGTACGGGCAACTCCCCTGGATCGCCCTGATTCTGGCGTTCAGCTTTGGCTTGTACGGTTTCGTGAAGAAGCGCGTTGGTCCCAAGGTGGATGCCTTGACGAGCCTGAGCGTTGAGACCGTGGTGCTGGCTCCCTTTGCTGCCATCACCATGGTGGTCCTGGGTGTCACGGGGGCTGAAACCCTCACGACGATGGGCGCCGGACATTTCTGGTTGCTGGTGGCTTCCGGCGTGATCACCGCTGTTCCGCTGCTCTTCTTCGGTGCCTCTGCCCGTCGCCTCCCGATGACCACTATCGGCCTCCTCCAATACTTCGCGCCGATCCTCCAGTTTGTTGTGGCGCTGCTGGTGTTCCACGAAACAATGACGACGGCCCGCTGGATCGGCTTCTGCGTTGTCTGGCTTGCTTTGGTCCTCCTGACCATCGACATGCTGCGGACCACCAGGAAGAATTCCGTGCTGAGGAAGAAGGCCCGGGTGGCAGCGGCCGGAGCTTAGCTAGTCGAGCACGTCCGGATTGGGCTCCTTTTCGGAAGCAGGCCCGGCAAGGAGTCCAGTTTCCAGGGCAAGAACGGCGGGACCAGCCTCTGAGCCAGCCCGCAGTTCCACCTCGAATACGGAATCTGCCAGCCTGTTGTACGGGTGCGCACCGGTCCCGGGTGTCCGGAGCCCCGTGAGCTCCAGGCCCGCAGGGAGCTGCAGGCGCACCCGCCCCGACGCCGGCAGGCGCGTGACCACAGCAAACACTTGTCCGCTGCTGCTGTCCCGGGTGAAGTACCCCCACCCCGGATAGTCCCAGCCCTCGGCGTACCCGCACCCGTAGATCGCTTCACCGTTGACCGCGAGCCACTCCCCCACCCTGCGGGCGATCTCCACCTCGGCAGGGGCCATGGAACCGTCGCCGCGGGGGCCGAAGTTCAGCAGGAAGTTACCACCCAGGGATGTGCAGTGGGCGATCATGTCCACCACATCCCAGGGATGCTTGAGCGTCGACTGCGCCCACGGGCCTTGGTGGTATCCCCAGCTCGCCTGCGGAATGGTCATGCAGGCTTCCCAGTCACGGGTGGCAACGCTGGTGTCCCAGGGCTCGGGAAGCCGGCGCTCGTAGCCGCTTTCGTAGTCGCCCATGAGGTGGCCGTTGGAGTCCACGTGTCTGGCTCCAAGGTCGTCCGCCCGCAAGCGGCTGTTGACCACCACGCCGGGAAGACGTTCTTTCAACATCCGTTCCACCTCCCAGGTCCACCACCCGTTGGCCTTCACGGATTCGTCCCACGTGCCGTCGAACCAGAAGCCCTTCACGCTCGGATAGCGTTCGGCCAGTTCTTCCAACTGTTTCATCGCGAAGTCGAGGTAGCGGGCGAAAGCCAGGTTGTCGGCGTCGTTCTCCAGCGTGAAGCGCCAGTCCGGGTGCCGCCAATCCAGCACCGAGTAGTAGAAGTTGACGTCAATCCCCCGGGCCTCATAGGCGGCCACCAGCTCACCCAGGACATCGCGGCCGGAGGGCGTGTTCCCCATGTGGAAGTCCGTGTGCGCGCTCGGCCACAGGCAGAAACCATCGTGGTGTTTGGTGGTGATGGTCATGTAGCGGGCGCCCATCGCCACTGCCGTGTCCGCCCACCGGTCGGCGTCGAAATCCGCCAGGGTGAAATCGTTCGCGAGCGCCTCCCAGCGTTGTTGCGGAATCTTCGCCACGCGGGGCAGGAACTCAGCGGCGAACTCCACGTCTTTGCCTTCCCACCGACCAGCCGGCAGGGCGTAAAGACCCCAGTGAATGAACTGCCCCACGCGATGGCCGCGGAACCGCTGCATCGCAGCATCCTCGCGGGGTTTTTCCCGCGACGCCCCGTATTTGAGTTCCATTACTTTCCCACCTGCCCGTCCCACGGAACAAACGTCCGCAAGTCAAAAGTCTGCGAAGTGCCGCTGGCCCACGTCACGGACACTTCCGTACCTGAAACCACGACGGCGGCAGCCGCCTGGAGCGCTTCCGGCGAAGGAGCCGGTTCCCGGGTCAGCGTGTGGAGGGCAACGTGGACCGTTTCCTCACTGTTGCGCTCCGCGCCAAGGCTGGGGACTGCTGAGTGCTTGCCCATGGCGTTGGCATCCGTATACCGCGTGGTCCGCGGCTCTACCCAGCCGTGCACCGCCGTCACAGCGACGTAGACATCACCGTTGCCGGCCCACGCGGTGTTGTCCGTCGTTCCAACGTCCACCGGCGTGGCGCCGGCAACAGCATGGCCGCCTTCCCTGACGGAATACTCCACCGGCCCACGGACCAGGTGGCAACGCAGCTCGTGAATGCCGTCGGCCACCGACACCGTGATGACTGCCGTGCCGGGCAGGGTCTTTCCGTGCAGCTGAGGGATGTGGACGGATCCGCTGACGAGTCCGTCCGTGCGGGTGGCGCGCAGGGCACAGCGCCGGCTCGCCACGCCGTCGGACCCCAACAACGCAAGGTGACCATCCACGTTGTCCTCCCACGCAACTCCTGTACCCGGCGCTGTATGGGTGGAATAGGAGAACTTGGCGTAGTGCGGATCATCGGGGTCCGTGCCGCCGCCCACGGGCAGGCCGCAATGGTCGCTGCCGTGGTTGGTGAGACGGACCAAGCCGCCATCGCTGATCACAGTCCAACCCGCATCAGGCAACGCCCGAACAGCGGCCGGGCCATCTGTGGGCTGCGGCTCTTCCACGTCCTGCCACACCCTGTGCTCCGGCGGCAGCGCCAACCCCAGGAAGCCGATGCCTGCCAGATACGGTGAACCGAACCCGCTGTACGCCTGGCAGGAGCCCAGATGTTCGTCATACCAGCCCAGGTTCGGCGGCCCATCAACACCAACGCCCTTCGCGGTGAAGTTCGCCAGGACCCCGGACGCCAGTCGACGCGTGGCACCCGGCGTCAACGGGTTCACGCCAGAGATCTCGGCACACCACAAGGCGGCCAGAACGGCCGTGCGGTACGCCAAAGATCGCCCGACGTGCAGCACTGCCCCATCACTGGCGAACATCAGGCTCTGCGTACCCACGAATTCGCGCAGACGCTCCAGATGACGGCGACCCTCGGGGGTATCCTCACGGCCGGTCATCTTGTACCAAGCCCACAAATAAGGGTGGATGGCCCACGCGTTGTAGTAGTCGATGGCGTGCTCCGGCCCGTCGGTGTACCACCCATCGCCCAGATACCAGGACTCCACCCGGGCCACATTCCGCGCACCCGTGCAGCCCGACACGTCCTCCCCCACCGAACGCAGAAAACCCTCCGCCATTGCCGGAAAGAGCTGCCAGTTGTTACCCCACACCTCGAGCCGGGCATGGTGCCGCAACCAGCCGGCAACCTGCTTCTTTTCATCGGCATCCAACGGTTCCCACAGCCACTCCCTGGCGATGTGGAGCGAGAAAGCGATGTTCGCCGCTTCCACGATCGAGTTGGTCACGCCCAGCAAGGGTGACTTGCACGTGACACCCAACGGCCAACGTTCTGCCCCCTCAGGATCGGTACCGGCCAGCAGCGCCTCCCGGTACCAAGCCGCCAACTCCAAGCTGTCCCGGCCACGGGCCCCGGCGATCCGCGGCGCGGCCATCAGCATGCTCCGTCCGATGGTCTCCATGCCTTCCCGGCGCTCGCCGTCGCGCGTCACCGGGCCCGGAAGGCGTGGGCTGGCCTTGAGCGGGCTGGAGTAGGCACGGATGTGTCCGAGCCAATGGTCGGCTGTGGCTTCCCAATGGCCACGGGTCCAGCCCGTGAGCGGGGACAGGACGGGATCAGGATGGGGAAGCCAGGGCTGGGTTACTGGCGGGAGCTGTGTCACAGGGTTCCTTGGGTTGTGCAGGCCGGGTTGTGCTGGCCGGGTTGTGCTGGCCGGGTTGTGCAGGCCGGGTTGTGCAGGCCGGTTTAGCGGACCGGGGCGGGCCGCCTACTTGGCCAGCGCTGATTCGTATTCGCCGCGGATGGTGTCGCCACCATTCTTCTTCCAGTCCGCCACGGCAGTCTTGAGTGCGTCCATGGTGCCACGTCCGGCAATGACTGCTGTGGCGGCGTCGGAGACGGGTTGGCCCAGCTTGGCGCCCTTGCTGGCGTTCGTCGGGCTGAACAGCGTGCCACAGGGATCTTCGACACCCAACGGGATGAGCTTCGAGTAGGCATTATGCATGTTGTCCACAATGTCCTTGTTGCTGGGGTCGTACACCACTTGCTGCGGTGCGGCCAGGTACTTCCACGGCACGGCGTTGTCCAGCAGGGCGCGATCGGTCACCACGGGATTACCGCTGGCGTCCAAGGTGTAGTCGGCCCCTTCTGCGCCGTAGTTGAGCAGCAGGTACTCCTCGCTGCCGAACGGAGCCGCCAGGAAGTTGGCCACGGCCAGGACTTCCTTGAGCTTGGTTTCGTCGGCTTTCTTGAGCATCACGGTGCCGAACGTGATGTTGTCCAGCCAGGTCTGCGCCTTGCCACCGTTGTGGCCCACAGGGATGAACGGGACGGCTTTGTTGGCCTTGTTGGCTGCGGGAACGCTGCGGCCGTAACCGGTGGGTCCGATGTAGGCCGGGAGTCCGTCGTAGATCATGGCCACCTTGCCGGAGATGAAGGAGTTGACCATCTGCGACTTCGTCCAACCTTCGGAGCCGGGAACGTACAAGCCGTCTTTGTAGAGTTTGGCTGCGAACTCGATCGCGGCCATGTATTCGTCCGTCTCGAACGCCCTGGTGAGTTTGCCGCCGTCGTTCTTCCAGACGTTCGGTGTGCGGAACATGTGGTGCAGCATGGTGAGCCCAAACTTGGTGCTGCCCAACGCCCACTGGTTCTTGGAGGGGTTGGTGAGTTCCTTGGCCACCCGGTAGAAGTCGTCCTTGTCCTTGATGTCTTCAGTGGACTTGACGCCGACGTTCTCCAACAGCGTCTGGTTCACGAAGCCGGATCCGCCGGTGAGGTTGCGCGGAATGGGCAGCGAGTACAGCTTGCCGGCCTGGACGGTCTGCTTCCAGAACACCTCCGGGATGGCGGCCAGGTTGGGGTAGTCCTTGATCTTGTCGCCGCCCAGCAACGGTGTCAGGTCCGCACATTTGGCCTGCAGGAACTCCACGATGTTGGGCACGGCGGCGCCGTCGTTGAGCATGAGGTCCGGAAGCTCGCCGCCCGCGATGATGGTGTTGAACTTGGTGGCGTAGTCGTCCGAGGAGACCGAGGTGATGTCCACCTGCCCGCCCAGACGGGCTTCGATGGCCTGCCACGCAGGGTTGTCCGCCCGCGCGTTCGGGGCCGTGCCGAACAAGTTGGTGATGGCCGTGATCTTGCCTCCCTTCAGCGGTGCTGTCTGCACGCTGCGGAACGGCGCGGGGTACTTGTAGAACGCCGACGGCACACCTTGCGCAGTACCGGGGATGTCGGCAGCGGCTGCCTGGAGGGGCATGTGCGTGGGCAACAATGCTTCGCTGGCGTTCGAGGCAACACTGGTGGTGCGCTGTCCGCAGCCTGCCAGGGCCCCGCCGCTGAAGAGAGCCAGCGCACCGATGCCTGCTACGGAGAGGAAGTTCCGGCGGCTGGGGCCGGCAGAGGGTACTGCGTTCATGGGTCTTCCCTTTCAAGAATGGAGAGTTGGACTAGCCTTTGATGGCGCCGGTGAGGACGCCCTTGGTGAAGTAGCGCTGGAGGAACGGGAACACGATCACGATCGGGATCAGGGAAATCACGACGACGGCCATCTGGATCGCCTGCGACGGCACCGCGATCTCGGCTACTGCGGAGTCGCCCATGGGCTGGCCGAGCAACACGTATTGCCGCAGGATCATGGATAGCGGCCACTTGTCGTCGTTCAGGTAGAGCATGGCGTTGAAGAACGCGTTCCAGTAGCCCACCGCGTAGAAAAGCCCGACGACGGCCAGCACGCCTCGCGAGAGCGGCAGCACCATCTGGACCAGGATGCGGAAGTCTCCCGCGCCGTCGATCTTCGCGGCCTCGAACAGTTCCTGCGGGAGGTTCATGAAGAAGGACCGGACCACCACCAGGTTGAAGGCACTCATCAAGGTGGGCAGGACCAGCGCCGCGTAGCTGTCCAGCAGTCCGAGTTCCTTGACCATGAGGAAGCTGGGGATGATGCCGGGGCTGAAAAGCATGGTGAACAGGGCGGTCATGAGGAAGAAGCGCCCGCCGACCAGGTCACGCCGCGTGAGGCCGTAGGCCATGGCCACCGTAACCACCAGGGAGAGGGCCGTGCCCACGGTGGTGATCAGCAGTGAACGGATCAACGCATCAGTCACCACTCCCCCGGCAAAGATGGTCTGGTAGGCAGCGAACGTGGGCTCTTTGGGGAAGAGGACCAAGCCGTTGTTGTTGGCGATCTCGCTTTGGCTGGAGAGGCTCGTAGCCAAGACGGCCAGCAGCGGGTACAGGGCCAGGAAGCAGATGATGACCAATGCGATGGTCTTGGCAACCTGGACGGCGGGCTTGGGTTTCTCCATCCAGACCGGGCGTGTGTCCTTGGGCTTCAGCCGGCCCAGGCCGGCCACCAGGGTGCTACTTGGATTTGCCATTGGAATAGACACCTTCCTGTCCAAAGAGATGGGCGAGTTTGTTGGCACCGAGCACCAGGATCAGGCCCACAATGCCCTTCACCAGGCCCACGGCTGCCGCCGGACCCCACTGCCCGTCCTGGATGCCGTGGAAGTACACATAGGTATCCAGGACTTCTCCGGCACCGGGACCCACGTTGTCGCGCTGGAGAACGATCTGTTCGAAACCGACGGACAGGATGCTGCCCAGGTTGAGGATGAGGAGCAGGATGATCACCGGCATGATTCCGGGGAGGGTGATGTGCCACAGCCGGTGGCGTGCGTTCGCTCCATCCACTGCGGCGGCCTCGTACAGTTCCTGGTCCACGTTCATCAGGGCTGCCAGGAAGATGATGGTGCCCCATCCGGCGTCCTTCCAGATGGATTGGATGGTGACCAGGAACGGGAAGAACTCCGGGGTGGTCATGGCGTCGAAGCGCGGAAGGCCCAGGCTCTCCAGCAGGTGCGGGACAGCGCCGGTGGCACCGAGGACTTCGGAGAAGACTGCCACGATGATCACCCAGCCAATGAAGTGCGGCAGGTAGACCACGCTCTGGACGAACTTCCGGATCCTGTCGGACACGATGCTGTTCAGCAGCAGTGCCAGGCAGATGGGAACCGGGAAGAACAGGGCCAGCTGGAGGCCCGTGATCACCAGGGTGTTGCGCAGGGCTTCCCAGAAGGCACCGTCCTGGAACATGGCCGCGAAGTTGTCCAGGCCCACCCAAACACTGTCCACGAATCCGAGGTAAGGCTTGTAGTCCAGGAAAGCGATGATGTTGCCGGCCAGCGGGACATAGTGGAACACCACGAAGTACAGGAAGCCCGGCGCGATCAACAGCAACATCACTTTGTCGCGGCGGATCCGGGCCATGAGGCTCTTCTTGCGGCCGCGGCCTGCGGCAGGTCCCCCCGGTGGGCGGCCCCGACGGCGGCCTTCCGCCACCGGCGCCGGCCCGCCGACGTCGGGCGTCGCCTGGGGCGTGAGTGTCTGGCTGTTGCTGCTCATGTATTTCCTCTGTCTGCGCCGAAGCCGGCGGATGTGGAGTGGCCCGGCGCCCGGAAGCGCTCGACGGCTAGAAATAGTAAGCGTTTACTATGGGGAACAAGCTACCCAGAAGAATTGTGTGATGTCAATAACACACAAAGATCCTTATATTGATTGGGATCTGGGATTGACAGCCATTCTTCGACGCACCTACGCTGACATGCAAATAGCAAGCGCTTTCTATGCTTTCATCACCACGACCGGACGGAAACCTGCAGTGACCACCAACCTCCAGCACGCCGGCACCATCAAGGCTGCGTTCGTGATGGGCCGCAGTAATCTGCCCACCCTGTTCAGCACCGAGGACCTTGCCCGGCTCCGTGGAATCGTCACACTGCTGGATCCCGAGCCCGTCTCCGATTTCACCGTCCCGGGCACCCTTGAGCGCCTCGGAGACGCCGAACTGCTCATCACCGGGTGGGGCGCCCCTCTCATTGATGCCTTCGTACTGGACCACTTGCCCCGGTTGCGCTGCATCGTCCACGCGGCAGGCACCGTGAAAACTTTCCTGTCCCCTGAGGTGTACACCCGGGGAATCCAGGTGTCGTCGTCGGCCGCGGCCAATGCCGTGCCGGTGGCCGAGTTCACGTTCGCCGCGATCGTCATGGGCCTCAAGAGGGCCCGGAGGTTCAGTGAGCAACTGCGCATGACAGGCGCCTCCCGCAACGCCGCAGGGTTTCCCACCATCGGAACCAACGGCGTCACGATCGGCTTGGTGGGCGCCTCGCGCGTCGGGCGCCAAGTGATCGGACTGCTCAAGAACCTCGACGCGCGGGTACTGGTCTACGACCCCTACCTCACCGCCGTCGAGGCCGCCGAACTGGGTGTTGAAACTGTTGGCCTGGACCAGCTCTGCGCCCTTGCCGATGTGGTGAGCATCCACGCTCCGGACATCGCTGAAACGCGCGGCATCATCGGTGCGCAGCAACTTGCCCTCATGAAGGACGGGACACTGGTCATCAACACCGCACGCGGCGCGCTGATCGATGCAGCAGCCCTGACGGCGGAACTCGTGTCGGGGCGGCTGGACGCGTATCTGGATGTCACGGATCCGGAACCGCTTCCTGCCGACTCGGTCCTGCACACCCTGCCCAATGTGGTGCTGACGCCTCATATCGCGGGGGCAATGGGCAACGAGATCCACCGTTTGGGCAGCCACGCCGTCACGGAAGTCCGGCGATTGAGCGAGGGCTTGCCCTTGGCTTATCCGGTATTGGCGGCGGATCTTGCGAGAATCGCCTAGTGACTGACAAAAGCTCCCCCACAGATCCGATCCATGCCCGCGGCGGCAGCGGCGCCACCATTGCCGACGTCGCGCAGGCGGCAGGCGTGTCCGTGGCCACCGTTTCCAGGGCCCTGAGTGGCAACTACCCGGTGGCCAAAGCCACGCGTGAGCGGATCTTCCGCTCCGTCTCGGACCTCGGCTACGTGGCCAACGCGCATGCCCGTGCCCTGGCCGGTGCCACTACCCGCACGGTCGGAATCATCATCAACGACGTCGCCGACCCTTTCTTCGCTTACATTGCCCGGGGCGTGGAGCGGCAGGCGAGCGCCGAGGGCCGCCTGTGCCTGATCACCGCCACCCATGGCGACAAGGAACGGGAGCTCGCGCTGGTGGACCTCATGCGCGAGCAGCGGACTGATGCGGTGATCGTGGTGGGCGGAGCGTCGGACGACCCCCGTTACCGGAAGCAGATGGCCGACCGTGCCCGGGCGCTTGCTGCGGCAGGATCCGCGTTGGTCCTGTGCGGCAGGCCGTCCCTGGGCACTGGTGTTCCCACCAAGATGGTCACCTACGACAACGAAGGAGGCGCCTTCGCCATTACCGACTACCTGATCTCGCAGGGACACCGGAGGATCCTTTACGTCGGTGGCCCCCGTGATTTTTCGACGACGGCGTCCCGGCTGGCCGGTTTCTACCGCGCCCTGGATGCCCGAGGTATCGAACGCGATCCTGCCCTGGTCCACGAAGGAGCCTTTGGCCGCGGCTTCGGCTACAGCCGGATGCGCGAACTGTTGGAGCAGGACCTTGGGTTCACCGCCGTCTTTGGTGCCAACGACCTCGTCGCCGCCGGAATCCTGGAGGCTCTCGAAGAACGCGGAATCAGGGTCCCGGAGGACATTTCGGTTGTTGGCTACGACGACGTTCCCGTGGCCAGCGAGCTGCGTCCCCGCCTGACAACTGTGCGGGTGCCGCTCGAGGAACTGGGACGCGAAGCCGTGCGGCTGGCGCTGGCCCAGTCTCCGCACGACGCCGGCGCCTCCTCCGACAACACCCTCACCGTCGGCACGCACATAGTCATCCGGGACTCGGTGTCATTTCCCAAACAGTCGTGAACTCTCCGTTCACTGCTGTTGAGGGGCCCGGGAACCGGACATAAAGCTGCGGAGAGCTTCACCGCAGCCGCATTCCCATCACCCCCGAAACAGTTTTGAACGGAGCAGTTTTGAACTTCACTGGACCCACCATGAGCCGCCGAAATCTCTTCCGCACCACGGGGGCTGCCGCCCTCGCCGGGGCACTGCTGTCCCAGACAGCGCCGTCCATGGCAGCCGGCGACGCCGGCTTGCAGGAACTCATAGATCGTCGACGCCTGGTCCTTACCGGGAGCCGGAGCGCCGCGGATGTCCCCGAACTCGCAGGGCAGCTCGAAGGGATGGGCAGCACCGCCGGTACGTGGTGGACGTCCATGGACAAGGCGCCGGTCCGGACCTCTCTGTGGAGCGACATCCCCTTGACGGGCATAGGACAGTCCACCGCGGCCACCAGCAACATGGGCCTGCACTTCAACCGCCTCTACGACATGGCGTTGGGCTACGCGGTCCCCGGCAATCCCTACGCCGGGAACCCGGAACTGGCCGCTGACATTGTTGCCGGACTGAAGCTCCTCAATGACACCGCGTACAAGCCCGGGATGCGCGCTGCCGGAAACTGGTGGTTCTGGGAAATCGGTGTTCCCCGCAAGTCAGTGGATATCCTGACACTGCTTCATACCGAGGTCCCCGAAGCCCTGCGGACGTCCCTGCTGGCAGCTGTCCGCTGGTTCGCACCGAACCCGAATTGGCGCGGCCGTGCTACATCTTTCGCCGAGACAGGCGCCAACCGCGTGGACAAGGCGCTGGCCTGCTGCATGCGCGGCATCCTGGACAACAATCCGGATGAAATCGCGTTGGGACGTGATGCCCTGAGCGACACCGTCCGCGGTGGAGTCAACAGCGTCTTCACCTACGTGACCAGCGGCGACGGCTTCTATACCGACGGCTCCTTCGTGCAGCACACGTACCTGCCTTATGCCGGGACCTACGGCGTGGTGGCGTTAGCCGGTATCGCAGAGATCATTGCCATGCTGGGCGGGAGCTTGTGGGCCGTCAGCGACCCGAAAAGAACCGTACTCCTTGAGGCAGTGGAACAGACCTATGCCCCGTTCGTGTGGGACGGCCGGATCATGGACACCGTCCGCGGCCGTGCCGTGTCGCGGCAACGGGAACCCGACTACGTCAGCGGCTTCGGCCTGATCTCCGCGGTGCTGCTGTTGGCGCCGGGCTGCGAGCAGCCGTACCGTTCCCGGTTCCTGGCCTTGGCCAAGGGCTGGCTGGAACGCTGCGCAGACCAGAAACTCGTAGGGCACCCAACGCAGAGCCTGGCAAAGTCCCTGTTGTCCCTGGACGTCCTCTCCAATACCGCCGTGGTCTCCGCGCCGGCACCGGTGTACAGCCGCATGTTCGCCGATCAGGACCGACTGGTCCACCACCGCCCCCAGTGGGGTTGCACGGTGAACCTGTCCTCCAAGCGCATCGGCAGGTACGAGTGGGGCAACAGCGAGAACAACCTTGGCTGGTACCAGGGCGACGGCATGACGTTCGTTTACACCCGCCAGGACCCCTCGCAGTTCAGCTCCGATTTCTGGCCGACGGTGGATCCCTACGCCCTTCCCGGCACCACGGTCAATGACCAAGCACGGGCCAGCGGCGCGGGAGGCGCCGGGACCGGAATTCCGCGCGCTTTCCAGGCTTTTGCCGGTGGGCTCACCGTGGATGCCCGGTGGGGTGTCATCGGCATGGACCATCTCAACCACAACAAGACCTTGTCCGGCAGGAAGTCCTGGTTCTTCCTTGATGACGCGGTGGTCTGCCTGGGGGCGGGCATCACCGGCACGGGTGGGGCTGCCGTCCAGACCACGGTGGAGAACAGGGCGTTCGCGTCAGGAACCGTGCCTGCGTTGCGGACCGATTCCCGGAACCGTCGCATGGCACCCGGCGATGCAGCAGTACAGCTCCAGAAGTCCGTGCACATCGAGGGGCACGGCGGCTACGTGTTCCTTGATGCGCCGGGAGTGTCCGGGGTGCCTGAAGTGGCCGTGGTCCGCCGAACGGGGAGCTGGTTCGACGTGAACTCCGGAGCAGACACCGGCGGGTCAACCGATCCTGTTACCCGGGACTATGTGACCGTCACGCACCGCCACGGTGTGGATCCATCCGGATCGGGCTATGCCTACATGGTGTTGCCCGCGGCAAGCCATTCCACTACGTTCTCCCAGTCGGCCAACCCCGATGTCAACGTCCTGGCCAATTCGTCGGAGGTCCATATGGTTGAGCTGGTCAAGGACCAACTCGTCCTGGCCAACTTCTTCGCAGCAGGCACTGCAGGCGGCTATGCCGTCTCCGGCTCGTGCACCCTGGCAGCCCACCAGGCCGGGAACCAGCTCACCCTGTCCGTGGCCGACCCATCCTGGACCCAAGCCAGCGTCCGGATCACGCTGCCTGGTTCTCAGTGGCGCACCGTTGTACAGGCCGACGACGGCGTGGCCTTGGTCAGTGCCGGGCCCGTGGTCATCGAGGTCCAGCTGGACGGACATGGCCACCAGAAGAACCTGACGCTGGGCACCTAGGGCGCTCCGGCGTCGAGATCGCGGGAGCCATGCGGGATCGCTGTCTAGCTACAGCGATCTCGACGAGGAACGGCGATCTCGGCGCACTCCGGCGAACTCGGGCCACTGCGGCGACGGCGTGGGCCTGGTCAGTGTCGGGCCAGTGGTCATCGAGGTCCAGCTGGACGGACATGGCCACCAGAAGAACCTGAGGCTTGGCGCCTAGGGCGTTTCGGCGTCGAGATCGCGGGAGCCATGCAGGACCGCTGGATAGCAACGGCGATCCCGGCGCGCTCCGGCGAACTCGGGCCACTGCGGCGACGGCGTGGGCCTGGTCAGTGTCGGGCCAGTGGTCATCGAGGTCCAGCTG